>NZ_JBQGWG010000022.1:33482-54928 GCF_052073805.1 Ornithinimicrobium panacihumi
CCCCGTAACCCACCACACCCCCCCACCCGAGGACCCCTCGCCCCGCTCCGGCGTCAGGGCGGTGAGCTCGTCGGCCAGCAGCTCGGCGCTGGTCAGCGGCCGGGGGGAGGCATCGACGGGGGAGGGGGCGGTGACCGGCTTCTCGGCCAGGCCGAGCTCCTGCATCCGGCGGGTGGTCACGAGCACACGTGACTCCAGGGTCCCGACGAGGTGGTTGTAGCTCTCCACCGACCGGCGCAGCGACCCTCCCATCGCGCCGAGATGCCGACCGAGCGTGCCGAGCCTGCGGTGCAGCTCGGTGCCCAGCGTGAGCAGCTCCCGGGCGTTGGCGGTCAGCGAGTCCTGCTGCCAGGCCAGCGCGGTGGCCCGAAGCATCGCCAGCAGCGTGCCTGGGGAGGCGAGCACCACGCGGCGGGACTGGGCGTGGTCGTAGAGGTCGGGCTCGGCCCGCAGCGCGGCGGCGAGGACCGCGTCGCTGGGCACGAAGCAGATGACCAGCTCGGGGGAGGCGGCGAAGGCGCTCCAGTAGTCCTTGCCGGCCAGGGTGTCCACGTGGCCACGGAGCGCCGTGGCATGGCTGCGCAGCAGGGAGGCCGCCTCGGCGGCCTCGAGCCCCTCGGCCTGGGCGCGAAGGAAGGCGGTCAGGGGGGCCTTGCTGTCGATCACCAGGCTCTTGCCGCCCGGCAGGTGGACCACCGCGTCCGGGCGCACCCGGGCATCGTGCCGGGTCGTGGCAGACACCTGCTCGTCGAAGTCGCAGCGCTCGAGCATGCCGGCGTGCTCCAGCACCCGCCGCAGCTGCACCTCGCCCCAGGTGCCCCGGGTGCCGGAAGAATTCAGTGCCCCGGCGAGGGCGGCCGTCTGCCGGTGGAGCGAGCGGGTCTCCTGCGCGACGTCCTCCAGCCTGCTGCCCACCTGGCCGAAGTGCTCCACGCGGTCCCGCTCCAGCACGCGGACCTGCTCCTCCACCCGGCGCAGCGTCTGTCCCAGCGGGGCCAGTGCGGCCGCCGCCTCACGGTCCTCGGCCAGGGCGCCCTGGAGGTGCTCCACCTGACGGGCCAGTCCGTCGCGCTCGGCCTGCGCCCGCGCAAGGTCCGCCGCCCCGCCCGAACGTGCCAGCCACCACCCCAGGCCGGCCCCGGCCAGGGCCACCAGCGTCGTGACGAGCGCGGCCTGCCACCAGAGGATCTCCATGCCGACCACTGTGCCAGCGGCCACCGACAGACCCGCGAGCAGGACGGGTCGTGACCAAACCGTGACCCCAGCCGTCGTTGACACCGTGCGGGCCGCTGGCTACCTTGTGCATGAAACATGAATCACCTTTCATGTCGCACGCTCACGAAGGAGTGCCCCGAATGTCCCGCACCACCGCCCTCGCCCTGACCATGGCCTCGGCGCTCACCCTCGCAGCGTGCGCACCGAGCCAGAACGACACGCCCGCCGAGAACGGCGGCAACGAGACCTCCAACGAGACCGGCGACGCCGGTGCCGCCGGTGGGGGCGACCCCGTCAAGGTCGGCATCATCTACTCCGAGACCGGCCCGCTGGCCGCCTACGGCAAGCAGTTCAAGGAGGGCCTGGAGGCGGGCCTCGACTACGCCACCGAGGGCAGCGGAGAGGTCGAGGGCCAGGCCATCGAGCTGACCTACCGCGACGACGCGGGCAACCCCGACACCGCCGTCGCCGCGGCCAAGGACCTGATCGGCCAGGACTACAAGATCATGGGTGGCACCGTCGTCTCCGGCATCGCCGTCGCGATGGCCGAGCAGGCCGCCCAGAACGAGATCCTCTACATCTCCGGCCCCGCCGCCACCGACGCGGTGACCGGCATCAACGACTACACCTTCCGCTCGGGCCGCCAGAGCCTGCAGGACGTCGCCACCGCGGCCGCGTTCCTGCCCGAGGACGGGGGCAAGATCGTCGTCCTGGCCCAGGACAACGCCTTCGGCCAGGGCAACTTCGCGGCCGTCCAGGCCGTGCTGGGCGGCGAGGGCGCCGAGGTCGAGAGCGTCCTGGTCCCCGAGGACGCCACCGAGTTCACCAGCTTCGCCCGTCAGGTCGTCGACGCCGACCCCGACCTGATCTTCGTGGCCTGGGCCGGCGCCAGCGCCGGCAACATGTGGCAGTCCCTGGACCAGCAGAGCGTCTTCGACGCGGCCCCCGTGGTCACCGGCCTGGCCGACAGCGCGACCTTCGCCGCCTACGGTCCCGCCGCCGACAAGATCTCCTTCCTCAACCACTACTTCCCCGGCGCCGTGGACACCGAGGCCAACAAGGCCCTGGTCGAGCACGTCGAGGAGGCCGGCGGCACCCCCGACCTGTTCACCGTCGACGGCTTCGTCATGGGCCAGATGATCGTCCAGGCCGTGGCCGAGGGCGACCCGACCGACGTCAACTCCATGGTCGACGCCCTCGCGGGCTGGGAGTTCGAGGGCCCCAAGGGTCCGATGAGCATCCGCGAGTCCGACCACGCGCTCATCCAGCCGATGTTCACCGTCAAGCTGAACCAGGACGGCGACGCCTGGGTCCCCGAGCTGATCGAGACCGTCTCCGGCGAGGACACCGCGCCGCCGGAGGCGTCCGGCCGGTGACCTCCCAGGCTCACCCCGGCGCGGGGGCCGCCACGGCCGCCCCCGCGCTGGAGGTCCGGGACCTGTCGCTGAAGATCGGCGGCGCGACGATCCTGGAGGACATCAGCTTCGCCGTGCCCACGGGCGAGATCGTGGGCGTGATCGGCCCCAACGGAGCGGGCAAGACGACCCTGTTCAACCTGATCTCCGGCGTGCACGCCCCGACCTCGGGGCAGGTGCTCCTGGCCGGTGAGGAGGTCACCGGGCGCTCGATCACCCAGCGTGCCGTGGCCGGCCTGGGGCGCACCTTCCAGACGTCCTCGGTCTTCCCCGGCCTCACGGTCCTGGAGAACGTCCGCCTCGCGGCCCAGGTCGCCGAGGGCAACGCGATCTCGCTGTTCCAGTTCCCCCGCCGCGGCGACAGCGCCTCGGCCCGCGCCACCGAGCTGCTGGACGAGGTCGGCCTCGGCGCCAAGCTCGCCGTCCGCTCCGGGGACCTGCCGCACGGCGACAAGCGCAAGCTGGAGATCGCCATGCTGCTGGCCACCAATCCCTCCGTCGTGCTGCTGGACGAGCCGATGGCCGGCGTCGCCTCCGGCGACGTCCCTGGTCTGACCGAGGTCATCCGCAGCCTGCACCGCGACCACGGGTGCACGGTCCTGATGGTCGAGCACCACATGGAGGTGCTGCTCGGCCTCGTCGAGCGGGTCGCCGTCCTGCACTTCGGCCACCTGCTGGCCATCGACAGCCCCGAGGCCGTCATGGCCGACCCGACCGTCCAGTCCGCCTACCTGGGGGAGAGCGCATGAGCGCCGCACCGGCCGGACACCCGGCCCCCACGCCCACCCCCGACGCCGGCCCCGCTCCCGTGCTCCGCGTCCGCGACCTGCAGGCCCACGTGGCCGGACAGCAGGTCGTCGAGCACGTCGACCTCGATGTCGCGCCCACCGGCGTCACCGCGCTCCTGGGCCGCAACGGCGTCGGCAAGACCTCGACGATCAAGGCGATCATGGGTCTGTACGCCCGCAGCGGCACCGTCGAGCTCGACGGGCAGGACCTGACGGCCCTGCCCACCTTCAAGATCGCCCAGCTCGGGGTCGGCTACGTCCCGGAGGACCGCGAGGTCTTCGCCGGGCTCTCGGTCACCGACAACCTGCGCATCGCCGAGCGCAAGGGCAGCAAGGGGGACCTGCGCTACGACCTGGTCTACGACCTCTTCCCCGAGCTCAAGCAGCGGGGCGCCCAGGCCGCCGGCACGCTCTCGGGCGGCCAGCAGCAGATGGTCTCCCTGGCGCGCGCGCTCCTCAACCCCAACCGCGTCCTGCTCATCGACGAGCCGACCAAGGGCCTGGCGCCCAAGCTGGTCCAGGAGGTCAGCGCCGTGCTGGCCCGCGCCGCCGAGGTCGTCCCCATGCTCCTGATCGAGCAGAACCTCCAGGTCGTGCGTGACCTGGCCCACCACGCGGTCGTGCTCACCGACGGCCGCAGCGTCCACCACGGGCCTGCCCGTGACTTCCTCGACGACCCCCGGGCCACGCAGCGTCTGCTCGGCGTGCACGGCGGTCAGGACGGAGCCGGAGTCGTATGAGCACCGTCGTCCTCCTCCTCATCACCGGCGTCGGCCTCGGTGCGATCTACTTCCTGGTCGCCTCGGGCCTGTCGCTGATCTACGGGCTCATGCACGTGCTCAACTTCGCGCACGGCGTCTTCCTCTCCCTGGGGGCCTTCCTGGGGTATGAGGTGGCCACGCGCCTGGGCACCACCACCTGGCTCGGCTTCGCGGTCTCGCTCGTGGTCGGTGCCCTGGCCGGCGCGCTGTTCGCCGCCCTGACCGAGCGCTTCCTCGTGCAGCGCCTCTACGAGCGCCACATCGAGCAGGTCCTCATCACGGTGGGGCTGGGCCTGGCCGCCGTCGCCCTCTTCGAGGGCATCTGGGGCACCGACCCGCGCTTCATCACCGGCCCGGCCTGGATGGGGCAGACCACCAACATCCTGGGCGCCCAGGTGCCCAACGACCGCTTCGTGGCGATCATCGTCGCCGCCGTGGTGCTGGTCGCCATGGTCCTGTTCTTGCACAAGACCCGCTACGGCATGATCATCCGCGCCGGGGTGGAGAACCGCGCGATGGTGACCGCCCTGGGGATCGACGTGCGCACGGCCTTCACCCTCGTGTTCACGATCGGCGGTGTCGCCGCCGGGCTGGGGGGAGTGCTGGCCAGCCACTACTTCGGCTACGTCTCCCCGCTGCTGGGCCAGACCCTGCTGATCTTCGCCTTCATCGTCACGGTGATCGGTGGCCTGGGGTCGTTGACCGGTGCCGCCGTCGCCTCGGTGCTGGTGGCCCTGCTCCAGCAGTTCGCCAACTACTACGCCGGCGGGACCGGTGACCTGGCGGTCGTCGTCCTGCTCGCCGTCGTCCTGCTCACCCGGCCCTCGGGCCTCCTGGGGAGGAAGGTCGCATGAGCCTGCTCCGTCGCTTCTGGCCGCTCGCGCTGGTCGTCCTCCTGGCCTGCCTGCCGCTGCTCAACCTCTCCCTGCCCGGCGTGCTGCCGGGACCGACCTACACCCCGGGCACGCTGCACCTGCTGGCGCTGGTCATGGTGATGGCCGGCCTGGCGCTGTCCTACCACCTGCTGCTCGGCGTCGCGGGCCTGCTGTCCTTCGGTCACGCCCTCTACTTCGGCTTCGGCGCCTACGTGCTCGGCATCATCATGGGCGAGCTCGGGATCGGCCTGGTGCCGGCCGCGCTCATCACCCTGGTGCTCGGGATCGTGCTGGCCAACATCCTGGGCGCGATCAGCCTGCGGGTGACCGGGATCCCCTTCGCGATGGTCACCCTGGCCTTCGCCCAGGCCGGCTCGGTGGTCGTGCGCCGTGACTTCTTCGACGTCACCGGCGCCGAGGAGGGCCTGCGCCTGCCCACCAAGCAGGTCCCGGACTGGCTGGTCGGCGTCGCGGACACCCGCAATGTCTACTGGCTGGCGCTCGCCGTCCTGGTCATCGCCTTCCTCCTGGTCACCTGGGTCCAGAACAGCCGGGCCGGGCACGTCGCCGAGGCCGTCCGGGAGAACGAGCTGCGGGTCCGGGTCCTGGGCATGCGGCCCTTCCTGGTCAAGCTGGCCATCTTCGTCTCCGCCTCGGCCATCGCCATCCTCATGGGCATGGTCCACCTGCTGCTCAACTCCGGCGCCATCCCGCACGTGGTCAGTGCCGAGCTGACCATCCAGCTGGTGCTCATGGTCGTCATCGGCGGGGTCGGCTCGAAGTGGGGCGCGATGGCCGGCGCGGCCATCTACGTGCTGCTCAGCCAGCGGCTCACCGTGCTCGCCCGGGCCGAGTGGATCGACCGGCTGCCGGCCTTCCTGCACATCCCGCTGTCGGAGCCGATGTTCATCCTCGGCGTCCTCTTCATCCTCGTCGTGCTCTTCCTGCCCGGCGGCGTCGCCGGCACCGGCAGGCGCCTGTGGCGCGGTGGCCGAGGGGGGCGCGACGGCCAGGACGAGGGTCGCGAGATGCTGGAGAGCGTGGACGACGAACCTGCACAGGCGGCTGGACTGCGATGAGCGGAGCGAGCGACGGTGCCCAGACGCTGGGCCGGTGGCCCGGCGACCGTGCCAGGCTCTGCCCCGAGCGGGTGGCCATCGTCGACCGCGGTGTCGAGCTGACCTATGGCGACCTGGACCGGCGCGCCGGCGCGCTGGCGCGGGCCTGGCGGGAGGCCGGCTACCGCCGGGGCGACCGGGTCGCCACCCTCGTGGGCAACGGCGCCGACCACGTCGTCGCCTTCTTCGCCTGCGCCCGCGCGGGCCTGGTCCTGGTCCCGCTGTCCTGGCGGCTGACGCCGCTCGAGCTCGCCGAGCAGCTCTCCACCTGCGATCCCTCGCTGCTCCTGGTGGAGGAGGAGACCGAGACCCTCGCCCGCGGCGCCCTGGCGCTGACCGCCGCCCCGGTCCCCACCGCATACCTGGGGGAGCAGGGCGTGGAGCAGGCGACGCCCGCGCCCTGGCGCTCCCGCGACGACGGTGCGCGGACCCTGCCGCAGGGGGTCAGGGACGAGGACCCGCTCCTGATGATCTTCACCTCCGGCAGCTCGGCGCGGCCCAAGGCCGCGGTGCTGACCCACCGGACCTGCTTCTGGACCAACCTGTCCCTGTCGCGCACCCTCGAGCTCGACGACGCCGACGTGGTGCTCAGCATCCTGCCGCAGTTCCACGTCGGGGGCTGGAACGTCCAGCCGCTGCTGGCCTGGTGGACCGGTGCGACCGTGGTGCTCGAGCGCTCCTTCGACCCCGGGCGGGTGCTGCGGCTGATCGCCGAGCGCGGGGTCACCACGATGATGGGGGTGCCGACCCACTACGCACGGCTGGCCGAGCACCCGCGCTTCGCCGAGACCGACTTCAGCTCCCTGCGCGGGGCCGTCGTCGGCGGCGCGCCCATGCCGGCGCCGCTGCTGCGGATCTTCCACGCCCGGGGCGTGGCGCTCACCCAGGGCTACGGGCTGACCGAGGCCGGCCCCAACGTGCTGTGCGTGCCCCCGGCCCTGGCGATGGACCGTGTCGGCTGGGCCGGCGTCCCCTATCCCCACGTCGACGTCCGGCTGGTCGACCCGGTGACGGACCAGGAGGTCGAGGGCCCGGGCACCGGTGAGCTCATGGTGCGCGGCCCCGGCATGTTCGCCGGCTACTTCCGCGACGAGGAGGCCACTGCGGCGGTCTCGCGCGACGGCTGGCTGGCCACCGGTGACGTAGCCACCCGCGACGAGACCGGGCTCCTGCGGATCGTGGACCGTCTGCGCAACATCTTCATCAGCGGTGGGGAGAATGTCGCCCCGGTCGAGGTCGAGACCGCCCTGCTCACCCACCCCGCGGTCGAGGACGTCGTCGTCGGCGGCGTCCCGCACCCGAGCTGGGGCGAGGCGGGTGTCGCCCTCGTCGTCCGGCGCCCGGGCGTCGTGACCGACGAGACCGAGCTGGTCGAGCACTGCCGCGCGCAGCTGGCGGGCTACAAGATCCCCGTCGCGGTCCACTTCGTCCCCGAGTTGCCCTACCTGGCCGTCGGCAAGCTCGCGCGCGACCGGGCCCGGAGGGTGGCGCTGGACCTGCTGGACCTGGAGGGCCACGACCTGGGCAGCGCGGCCCGCTCCGGCGAGAGGAGCACGTCGTGAGCGCCGAGGCCACCCCGCCGCGGGCCGCCCGGCCGGCCCGCACCGCCCGTGGGGCGCGCACGAGGGCCCGGCTGCTGGAGGCCGCCGAGCACGTCTTCGCCACCGTGGGCTATCCCGACGCCTCGATCGTCAAGATCACCGAGGAGGCCGGGGTCGCGCTGGGCACCTTCTACGTGCACTTCCCCGGCAAGAAGGAGATCTTCGACGAGGTCGTGCTCGACCTGTCGCGCCGCGTCCGGCAGGCGATGAGCGAGGGCTCCGCCGGCGCCGCGAACCGGCTCGAGGCCGAGCGCGAGGGCTTCCGCGCCTTTTTCCGCTTCACCGCCGAGCACCCCGCGCTCTACCGGATCATCCGGCAGGCCGAGTTCGTCTCGCCCGAGACGATGCAGGAGCACTACACGCGCATCGTCGACGGCTATGCCGCCGGCCTCTCGGAGGCCCGGGAGCGTGGCGACATCCGGCCCGTGGACCCGACAGTCGCCGCCTGGGCCCTGATGGGTGCCGGTGAGCTGATCGGCATGCGGTGGATCCTGTGGGAGCAGGCCGACGGCATCCCCGACGACACCTTCGAGGCTCTCATGGACGTGATCCAGGGCGCCCTGGCCCCGCACCCCTGCCACGAAAGGCTGACCGATGACGACTGAGACCACGACGGTTGACCTGCCTGAGACCCTGGCCGTCCTGGTGGGGGGGCGCTACCGCACCGAGGACGTCCCCGTGCGCGGGGGCACCATGCGGGTGGCCGTGTGGGAGCCCGAGGGCGGGGACGCGTCGGCCCCGACCGTGCTCGCGGTCCACGGCATCACCTCCTCCCACGTCGCCTGGACGCTGCTGGCGCAGGCCATGCCCGACGTGCGGGTCGTGGCGCCCGACCTGCGGGGCCGTGGGCGGTCGCGCGACCTGCCCGGCCCCTACGGCATGCCCTCGCACGCCGACGACTGCGCCGCGGTCCTGGAGCATCTCGGGATCGAGCAGGCCCTGGCGGTCGGTCACTCGATGGGCGGCTTCGTCTCGCTCGTGCTCGCCGACCGGCACCCTGACAAGGTCACCTCGGTCGTGCTGGTGGACGGGGGTATGCCGCTCGAGCCGCCTCCCGGCGTCGCACCGGAGCAGCTCTCGCAGGCCATCCTCGGCCCCGCCGCGCAGCGGTTGGCGATGACCTTCGCCGACCGGCCGGCCTACCGCGAGTTGTGGGCCGAGCACCCGGCGTTCACGCCGGACTGGACCGACCTGTTCACCGCCTACGTCGACTACGACCTCGTGCCGGACGGGGACGGGGGCGAGTGGCGGCCGGCGACCAGGGTCGAGGCGCTGCAGGAGGACATCCGCGAGCTCGTCGACGGTGACTCGCTGCTGAAGGCTCTGGAGAACCTGCGCCACCCGGCGCGATGGCTGGTGGCGCCCCGCGGCCTCATGGACGAGGTGCCCCCGCTCTACCCCGAGGCGGCCCGGGACCGGTGGACCACCGAGCTGCCGGACCTGCAGCTGTCCATGGTCGAGGACGTCAACCACTACACGATCGCGATGCGCCAGGAAGGCGTCGACCAGATCGTCTCCCACATCCGCGCCGCGCTGGCGGACTGAAGGACACAGCCTTGGTGCTGACCTCCCGGTCAGGCGAGAAGTCCGCGCATGGCGGGAGCCACGGCATACCCCGGCTAGACTCTTGTCCCCGTGGCCCTCACCATCGGAATCGTCGGACTGCCCAATGTCGGCAAGTCCACCATGTTCAACGCCCTGACCAAGAACACCGTGCTCGCGGCGAACTACCCCTTCGCCACCATTGAGCCCAACGTCGGTGTCGTCCCGCTGCCGGACGCGCGGCTGGGTCGGCTGGCGGAGATCTTCGGCTCGGAGCGGATCCTGCCCGCGACCGTGTCCTTCGTCGACATCGCCGGCATCGTCAAGGGCGCCTCCGAGGGGGAGGGGCTGGGCAACAAGTTCCTGGCCAACATCCGCGAGGCCGACGCGATCTGCCAGGTCGTCCGTGCCTTCGAGGACGGTGACGTCGTGCACGTGGACGGCAAGGTCTCGCCCAAGGACGACATCGAGGTCATCGAGACCGAGCTGATCCTGGCCGACCTGCAGACGCTGGAGAAGGCCGTGCCGCGCCTGGAGAAGGAGGCGCGGATCAAGAAGGACGTCAAGCCCGCGCTCGACAACGCGCTCGCCGCGCAGAAGGTCCTCGAGGAGGGGCGGACCCTGTATGCGGCAGGCGTCGCCGGCGGCGTCGACCTCGCGATGTCGCGCGAGCTGGGGCTGCTGACGACCAAGCCCTTCATCTACGTCTTCAACCTCGACGAGGACCAGCTCGCCGACACCAAGCTGCACGCGCGGCTCGCCGAGCTCGTCGCCCCCGCCGACGCGGTCTTCCTCAACGCCAAGCTCGAGATGGACCTGATGGAGATGGACGCCGACGAGGCGCTGGAGCTGCTCCAGTCCTTCGGCGCCGAGGAGTCCGGCCTGGACCAGCTGGCCCGGGTCGGCTTCCACACCCTCGGTCTGCAGACCTACCTGACCGCCGGCCCCAAGGAGTCGCGCGCCTGGACCATCCGCCAGGGCTGGACCGCCCCGCAGGCGGCCGGCGTCATCCACACCGACTTCGAGCGCGGCTTCATCAAGGCCGAGGTCGTCTCCTTCGAGGACCTGGACGCGCACGGCTCCATGGCGGCGGTGAAGGCGGCCGGCAAGGCCCGCATGGAGGGCAAGGACTACGTCATGGCTGATGGTGACGTGGTGGAGTTCCGCTTCAACGTGTAGCGCAGGCTCGCCGCGGCTGCGACAATGGGAACTCCGAGCTCCTGGAGCCCCCATGGCAGCAGCCCCGTCCGCACGTCGGTTCGCCCTCGTCCCTCTCGTCGTGATCCTGGGCGTGGCCCTGGCGTCAGCCGGGTCGCAGGGAGGGCAGCGCCCCGGCGGCGTGCCGCTCTTCGCGCTCGCCGTCGCCCTCGCCTTCCTGATCCAGTGGATCGCCTTCCTCCCGGCCTGGAAGCTGCAGACGGAGCGGCACTTCGACCTTACCGGCTCGCTCACCTACATCGCGGTGACGATCTTCCTCCTCGCCGCCGTCCCCGAGCGGGGAGCTCGGACCTACCTGCTCGCCGCCATGGTCGTGGTCTGGGCGGTGCGGCTGGGGTCCTTCCTCTTCACCCGGATCAGCCGCAGCGGCGGCGATGGACGGTTCGACGAGATCAAGCCCGACACCGTCCGGTTCCTGGGCGTGTGGACCATCCAGGGACTGTGGGTGTCCCTGACCGCTGCGGCAGCCTGGATCGCGATGACCTCCGACCGGGCCGGGGGGATCGACGTGTGGGCGATCGTCGGGCTGGCGATGTGGCTCGTCGGCTTCACCGTCGAGGTGGTCGCCGACCTGCAGAAGAGCACCTTCAACCGGGAGCACAAGGGGGAGTTCATCTCCGTCGGCCTGTGGTCCCGGTCCCGGCACCCCAACTACTTCGGCGAGATCCTGCTGTGGGTCGGCGTCCTCGTTGTCGCCCTGCCGGCCCTGTCCGGGTGGCAGTATGTCGCGCTGCTCTCGCCAGTCTTCGTCACCCTCCTGCTCGCCAGGGTGTCCGGCGTCCCGCTGCTGGAGAAGCGAGCGCAGGAGAAGTGGGGCGAGGACCCGGCCTACCAGTCCTATGTCTCCCGCACACCGGTCCTCGTCCCTCGGCTCACGCAGCCACGTCCTGAGTAGGGGTGTTGACCGAACTACACGGGTGTGACTACTATCCCTAGTGCTGGTTCGACACGCATTCCTCAAGATATTGGGGTGATGGGTGACGAGACAACAGGGAACCCGGTGTGACTCCGGGACTGCCCCGCAGCGGTATGAGGGAACGACCGGCGACATCAGCACTGGCCTCCGGGCTGGGAAGCGTCGTCCACTAGGCACAGCACGTCCCGTGCTCCGCCCTCGAGTCCGAAGACCTGCCAGCGCCCGGGCCCCAAGGCCCGGTTTTCGACCATCGGTCTCGTGGGACGACCGGGCGCACACCAGGTGGCCCACCCGCGTGACCTCTGCTTCGAGGAGAGAGCATGGCGACCACCACACCCGCCCCCATCACCGTCTACAGCAAGCCCGTCTGCGTCCAGTGCACCGCGACCTATCGCGCGCTCGACAAGGCCGGGCTGGACTACCAGGTGGTCGACCTCACCGAGGACGAGGAGGCCATGATCAAGGTCATGGCGATGGGCTACCAGCAGGCGCCGGTCGTCGTCGCCGGCGAGGTGAGCTGGGCGGGTTTCCGTCCCGACCTCATCCGGGCCATGGGTGCCCGTTCCGCCGTCGCCTGACCGCCTCCTCGCAGCGTCGCCATGAGGCTGGTCTACTTCTCCTCGGCCTCGGAGAACACCCACCGCTTCGTGCAGAAGCTGGGGCTGCCTGCCGACCGCATCCCGCTGAGCGCCACCGACGCACCGCTGCACGTCAACGAGCCCTACGTGCTCATCGTCCCCACCTACGGGGGAGGGAACGGCACCACCAGGGGCGCGGTGCCCAGGCAGGTCATCTGCTTCCTCAACGATCCCGGCAACCGCAGCCTCATCCGTGGGGTCATCGCGGCCGGCAACACCAACTTCGGCCAGGACTACGGCAAGGCCGGCGACATCGTCGCCGCCAAGTGCCAGGTCCCCCGGCTGGACCGCTTCGAACTGATGGGCACGCCCGACGACGTCGTGCGCGTCCGCGAAAGGCTCACCACCCCATGACCAGCACCATCCTGACCGACACCGGACCCGAGACGGTCGCCACCGACGTGGTGGACTACCACGCCCTCAACGCCCTGCTCAACCTCTACGACGCGGACGGCAAGATCCAGTTCGACGCCGACCGGATGGCGGCTCGGCAGTACTTCCTCCAGCACGTCAACCAGAACACCGTCTTCTTCCACTCCCTGCGCGAGAAGTTGGACTACCTGGTGGAGGAGGGCTACTACGAGGCCCCGGTCCTGGACCGCTACGACTTCGCGTTCGTCAAGAGCCTCTTCAAGCGGGCGTATGCGGTGAAGTTCCGCTTCCCGACGTTCATGGGAGCGTTCAAGTACTACACCTCCTACACCCTCAAGACCTTCGACGGGACCCGCTACCTGGAGCGCTTCGAGGACCGCGTCTGCATGGTCGCCCTGACGCTCGCCGCCGGGGACCGGGTGCTCGCGGAGCGGATCGTCGACGAGATCATGGCCGGCCGCTTCCAGCCGGCGACCCCCACCTTCCTCAACGCCGGCAAGGCGCAGCGCGGGGAGCTGGTCTCCTGCTTCCTGCTCCGCATCGAGGACGACATGGAGTCGATCGCGCGCGCCATCAACTCATCGCTCCAGCTGTCCAAACGCGGTGGGGGAGTTGCCTTGTCGCTCACCAACATCCGCGAGGCTGGGGCGCCCATCAAGAAGATCCAGAACCAGTCCTCGGGCGTCATCCCGGTGATGAAGCTGCTCGAGGACTCCTTCTCCTACGCCAACCAGCTCGGAGCGCGCCAGGGGGCCGGGGCGGTCTACCTCAACGCCCACCACCCGGACATCCTGGCCTTCCTGGACACCAAGCGGGAGAACGCCGATGAGAAGATCCGGATCAAGACGCTCTCCCTGGGCGTGGTCGTCCCCGACATCACCTTCGAACTGGCCAAGAAGAACGAGGACATGTACCTCTTCAGCCCCTATGACGTCGAGCGCGTCTACGGGGTGGCCTTCAGCGAGATCTCGGTGACCGAGAAGTACCACGAGATGGTCGACGACAAGCGGATCACCAAGAAGAAGATCAACGCCCGCAAATTCTTCCAGACCCTGGCCGAGATCCAGTTCGAGTCCGGCTACCCCTACCTGATGTTCGAGGACACGGTGAACCGTGCCAACCCGATCGAGGGCCGGGTGACGATGTCCAACCTGTGCTCGGAGATCCTGCAGGTGTCCACGCCCTCGACCTACCACGAGGACCTGTCCTTCGAGACCGTCGGCAAGGACATCTCCTGCAACCTCGGCTCCCTCAACATCGCCAAGGCGATGGATTCCCCGGACTTCGGGGCGACCATCGACACCGCGGTCCGGGCACTGACGGCCGTCTCGGACCAGTCCAACATCGCCTGCGCGCCGAGCATCGAGCGGGGCAACCGGATGAGCCACGCCATCGGCCTGGGCCAGATGAACCTGCACGGCTACCTGGCCCGGGAGCAGATCCACTACGGCTCCGACGAGGGCCTGGACTTCACGAACATGTACTTCTACGCCGTGACCTTCCACGCGATCGCGGCCTCCTGCCGGATCGCCCGGGAGCGGGGCGAGCGCTTCGAGGGTTTCGAGCAGAGCCAGTACGCCTCGGGTGAGTTCTTCAGCAAGTACGTCGACGGTGACTGGGCCCCGCGGACCGGGAAGGTCGCCGCGCTCTTCGAGGCCTCCGGGATCACCCTGCCGACGCCGGAGGACTGGCGTGCGCTGGCGGCCGAGGTGGCCGAGCACGGGATGTACAACCAGAACCTCCAGGCCGTCCCTCCGACCGGGTCGATCAGCTACATCAACCACTCGACCAGCTCGATCCACCCGATCGTCTCCAAGATCGAGATCCGCAAGGAGGGCAAGATCGGGCGGGTCTACTACCCGGCGCCCTACATGACCAACGACAACCTGGAGTACTACCAGGACGCCTACGAGATCGGTCCCGAGGCGATCATCGACACCTACGCCGAGGCGACCAAGCACGTCGACCAGGGGCTGTCGCTGACCCTCTTCTTCCCCGACACGGCCACCACCCGTGACATCAACAAGGCCCAGATCTACGCCTGGCGCAAGGGCATCAAGACGATCTACTACATCCGGTTGCGCCAGCTCGCCCTGGCCGGCACCGAGGTCGACGGCTGCGTCAGCTGCATGCTCTGAGCGCCCGCACCCAACCCGGCCACACCACATACCCAGAGAGAAGACGCACGATGACGAAGAAGCTCACCCTGCTGCGGGGGGTCCAGGCGATCAACTGGAACCGCATCGAGGACGAGGTCGACAGCCAGGTCTGGGACCGCCTGACCAGCAACTTCTGGCTCCCCGAGAAGGTGCCGCTGTCAAACGACATCCCGTCCTGGCGGACCTTGACGCCGCAGGAGCAGCTCATGACCACCCGGGTCTTCACCGGGCTGACGATGCTGGACACCATCCAGGGCACGGTCGGGGCGGTCTCGCTCATCCCCGACGCCCTCACCCCGCACGAGGAGGCGGTCTACACCAACATCGCCTTCATGGAGTCGGTGCACGCGAAGAGCTACAGCTCGATCTTCTCGACCCTGATCTCGACCGCCGAGATCGACGACGCCTTCCGGTGGAGCGAGGAGAACGAGTATCTCCAGCGCAAGGCGCAGATCGTCCTCGACTTCTACTACGGCGACGACCCGGCCAAGCGCAAGGTCGCCTCCACGATGCTGGAGTCCTTCCTCTTCTACTCCGGCTTCTACGCGCCGATGTACTGGTCCAGCCGGGCGAGGCTGACCAACACGGCCGACCTGATCCGGCTGATCATCCGGGACGAGGCGGTGCACGGCTACTACATCGGCTACAAGTTCCAGCAGTCGATCAGGCAGGCCGACCCCGCGCGACGGGCCGAGCTGAAGGACTACACCTTCGACCTGCTCATGGAGCTCTACGACAACGAGGAGTCCTACACCGAGGACCTCTACGACCCGCTGGGGCTGACCGAGGACGTCAAGATGTTCCTGCGCTACAACGCCAACAAGGCCTTGATGAACCTCGGGTATGAGGCTCTCTTCCCTGCGGAGGCCACGGCAGTCTCCCCGGCGATCCTTGCCGCGCTGTCCCCGAACGCGGACGAGAACCACGACTTCTTCTCGGGGTCGGGCTCGTCCTACGTCATGGGCAAGGCGGTCAACACCGAGGACGACGACTGGGCGTTCTAAGACCCTGATCTAGCTGACAGCCCGTACGGGCTGGTGAGAGGCCCGGAACTGCAGGTTTCTGCAGTTCCGGGCCTCTTTTCGTGCCTTCTCTCGAAGAACAGAGGAGGACAGCAATGAACACGAGTACCCGTTCGGTGGGGCACGACGGGGGCACGAACGCACCTGAGACATGGGTGAGGGGGTGCCCGCCCACTGGAAAACCGGTTCGGCGTGCCCCTGACGTCGTGCCCCAGCGTGCCCCACACGGCGCACTGGACAGCCCGAGATCCGCGAGATTCTGCAGATCTTGCCGCCTCTGCCCGGCAAGGGGCACGAGGGGGCACGACCGCCCGCGAGAGTCTACGCGAGTCCACGGGAGGGCATCATGAGCACTCAGGAACGGGAGAAATCGGTCAAGAAGCGCGAGGCGTGGGGGAGGCTGCGAAAGCTCCCGTCGGGCCGCTGGCAGGCCAGATATCCGGGGCCGGACGGTGAGATGTACACCGCCCGCACAGACGATGACAAGCCACTGACGTTCTTGTCGAAGACCGATGCGCGGACCTGGCTCGCCGGGGTGCACACGAAGATCGCGCGCGATCTGTGGGAGCCTCCTTCGGTTCTTGCTGCTCGGCTGCGTGCGGAAGCTGAAGCGGACAAGGCTCGGTCTATCGGGTTTGCGGAGTATGCCGAACGCTGGATTGAGATGATCCGCACGCGACCGGGACGTAACGGTAAGCGGCGTGCGGCGGGAACCGTGCGCTCGTACAAAGGCAAGATCACTGGGTATCTTGTTCCCGAGTTCGGAGATACCCCAGTCCGCAACATCGACGTGGCCCGGATCCACGAGATGACTGACCGCTTGGACAAGATCCCGTCGCCGCTCAATCCGAAGTCGAAATTCAATGGCATCTCGCAGCCCGTGCTGATCGTCCTGATGATGATCTTGCGCCAGGCGGCACGAGACGGCATCATCCCAGCCGCACCTGACATCTCGATTCCGAAGCAGGCATCGGTGCGCCATGATGCGGATCACGACCAGAGCGAGGACGTGGCAAGTCCGCAGCAGGTCGAAGCACTCTACGACGCGACACCCCAGCTGTATGCCATCGCGGTGCTGTTCGCAGCATGGTGCCAACTGCGGCGAGCGGAGTGCCTTGGGTTGCAACGTCGAGATATCGAATGGCACCTTGACGGGAGCGCAACGCTGCATGTGCGTCGGCAGTTGAACGCGAACACGGGAGACTACACGGACTTGAAGAGCGACGCTGGGAAGAGGTCGCTCAGCATCCCCGCTCTCATGGTCGATCGGCTCCGAGAACATCTGAGCGTCAACGTGGCTCCCGAGGCCAAAGCTCCAGTCATCCCAGGCAGCGTGTGCGGCAACGTGCCGTTGTCGAACACGAGGTGGGGGCACATCTGGGCCGAGAGCCGCGACGCGGTAGCGGGCTTACCCCATCGATTCCGATTCCATGACCTTCGGCATACCGGCCTGACCCTCTTCGCTCAGGAAGGGGCGACACTCGCCGAACTGATGCGCCGTGGTGGTCACTCGGACATTCGGGTCGTGCTCCGCTACCAGCACGCCACGATGGTTCGTGATCGGGAACTCGCCGACAGAATGAGCCAGCGAGTCTCCGCCATGTTTGCCGCCGCCGAAGCAGAGGACGAACCGGACGAGGCAACGAAGGACGTCGACGGACACCTGTTGAGCGAACCCATCCCACTGATAAAGGGGCAAGCTCATGGCAACTCGGAACCCATCGTCACCCGAGCCGAGGCTGGTTTCGTTGGTAGTCGCAGCGGAGAGCTTCAGCGTGTCGGTTAAGACTCTCCGGCGTCGGATCTCAGACGGCACTATCCACGGCTACCGAGTTGGTCGGCTCATCCGGGTCGACATGAACGAGCTGCAGGAGCGTCTCCTAGTCGAAATACCGTCCGCGAAGTGAGAAGACAGAGCCGCCCCGTACCCGAGAGAGTACGGGGCGGCTCTGCTTGGTACGGCACCGTCGCACTAAACGTGCGAGAGGTGATCGGAGCCGTCGTCAGAGATGACGGCTCACCCTTCGCTGCGGCGGGCGGCGCGGCGCTCCTCACGCCGGGCGGAACAAAGCTGGAGGTAGAGGCGGAGCCCGTGGAAGATGAACCGGAAGCCCTGGCAGATCGCGATCAGGACGATGAGGTGGAGCCATTCGGGGCTGCCGTGGTCGATGAGGACGGTGCAGCCGTAGGCGATGCCGAAGTACGCGGCCCCGACGAGCGTGGCCCACAGGCCCCATTTCGGGTCGCGCTGGGTGCGGAACCAGTCGAGAAGGATTGTCGAGGGTATCCAGGGGCGCAGTATCCGGAAGAGGATCAGTATGGCGATGAAGATGAGCCAGATCATGGTCAAGTCCTCCTGAAGCGGCGACGCTTCCTATGGGATGGACTTGCCGAGACGGTTTCCCGGTTCGTCTGCCACCTGCCTGGGGCCGGTGGCGACTTGCTGAACATTGATGTCGCCTACCCCTGATTTTACCGCCTCCGAACGGCAGCGGGAAGAGTCCCATTGCCCGGCGGCGTGCTCACGGCGGCAGACCTCACACGAGAGCGGGGCCGAAGCCTGCGTGTTGCGGCTTCGGTCCCGCGAGGAGTGTGGCGGTCAGGTGATCTCGCCGGTTTCGGGGTTGAGGTTGGCGTAGAAGTTGCGTTCGAGTTGGCGGCGACGCTCGACGTCGGCGATGACGTAGGCCACGAAGTCCTCGTCGCGGTTGGTGATCGGGGTGTCTTCGATCGGGTCGGCTTCCGCCTCGCCGGGCCAGACGGTCTGGCGGGTGGGCCGGTCTCGGTCGACGCGGGTGCCGCACGCGGCAACCCAGTCGCGTAGCCGCTGCTTAGCATCCGCGAAGTCCCGGTGCCAGCCGATCGGGGCCGATCCGTTCTGCTGCGGATCGAACGCGCACAACCAATGCGTGTGCAGCGCGCTCAGTTCCCAATGCAGCTCGGGATGCCGATGCCACATCGGAGGGATCACCGATGCGGACAGCCCGTAGGTCTTGCGCAGCCAGTTCACCCACTGGTTCAGTTCCAACCAGGCGGCCTCGGCGTCGTCGGCGCTCAGCAGGTTCCAGTTGATCGGGCCGGGCGGTTCATCGAGCATCGGCCCCGCCGCCCCGTCCCGGCCCGTGGTGGCAGGGGCAGCCTCGGGTTCCGGCTCATCCTGCTCGGGTACGAAGTCTTCGTCGTCGTTCATGGCGGCCCCCGCGCCTTACCGCGACATGACGAAAGGCTCGCGCTGCTGCGCGGGCTGGTCGCCGAGCCCGAACGCCTGACTGCGATCGAGGCCCGGAGCCTCACGCTGCGGGGCGTCCTGCTGGGGCGCGCGCTCGACGGTGTAGGGCGTCCACATCATGTCGTGCCCGATCTTCGTGGCGACGAACTCTTCGCGCTCGTTGCCGTGCTGATCGGTGAACTCCCGCACGTACCCCTGGGCTATGAAGCGGTCGTCCTGCTGGAACTTCTGGCTCGCTTCTTCGGCGGTCTTGCGGAACAGCACCATGTCGTGGAACGTAGTGCCGGTCTTGACGAACGAATCCTCGCCGTCGCGACGGAAGTGCTCGACGCCGACACGGGCGTAGAGCCGTGGAATGCCGCTCTGACCATAGATGAGTTTCGGGTCGGAGTCGATGAATCCCACCAGGGCCTGGCGCGGGCGCAGCTTCGCCCGCTCCTGCCGCTGCTCGTTCTGCGGTGCGTTCTGCTCGTCCATCAGCGTGCCTCCTACCTCGCGGTGCCCCGCCCGGAAGCGGCGCAGCTTGTGTGTGGCGGTAAGGTGCACGACGCGGCCCGCGAGCCTTAGAGCCCTCGCGTGGGCAAAGCCCGCACCCGCGACTGCGGCGAGGAACCGGCCCCGCCGGATACGGGGCTGCGTTCCGGGTTCGGGCGCACCCCGAGCGCGGGCCGGTGCGCGCGCACGGTCTCCACGCTCAGCCCCTTCGAGGAGTGCTCCGGCGCGGGTTCGGGTTGTGCTGCGTGGTCGATGTCTGCGTGCATCGCGGCCAGCTGGGTCTCGATCCGGGCGAGGTCTTCCTCCGCGTCGGCGAGGGCCTGGGCGTGGCGGAACGGTTGGCCGATGCGCTGCTCGGCGTCGTCGCGTTCTTGTTCGGCGCTGGCGAGGTCGCTGCGGGCTTGCTCGAGGAGCGAGGGGATACCGGAGGCGCGGTTCTCGATGCGCTGGATCAGGCCGACACCGCCGTCGAGGAACGCCTGCCGGGTCATGACGAACCCGCTACGCGGCACACCGTCCAGTCGGATGTTCACCATCGGGTCGCCGCCGAGGGACGGGCTGGTCGAAATGGTGATCTCGAAGCCGCTGATACGCCCGATGGTGCCGTAGTCGCGGGAGGCGTAGCGAGGTGCCCACTTCAGGTCGGAGTCGTGCGCCCACGCCGCGAGCGCGTGCGCGGCGTCGGTGCGGGAGGTGTAGGTGCTGCCGCGCAGCTCGATGAAGCGCCCCAGGTTTGATGCCGCTTCCTTTCGAGTCCGGAAGGATGCATGTCATGCCGAAGAAGATCGATCCCGAGCTGAAGGCTCGGGCTGTGCGGTTGGTGCTGGAGCACCGCAACGAGTACCCGACGATGACCGCGGCCGTGCTGGCGGTCTCCCGGCAGGAAGGAGTGGGCAAGGAATCGTTGCGGCGGTGGGTCGCCCAGGCCGAGATCGATGCCGGCGACCGGCCAGGGACCACCACGGCCGAGCAGGCGGAGATCAAGAAGCTGAAGGCCGAGAACCGGCGGCTGCGTGAGGACGTGGCCATCCTGAAGGCGGCCACGAGTTTCTTCGTGGGGGAGCTCGACCCCCGGAACCGATGATCATGGCGTTCATCGACGCCCAGCGCGCCCAGGGGCACGCGGTCGAGTCGATCTGCCGGGTCCTGCGCGAGCAGGGCCTGCAGGTCGCCGCGCGCACCTACCGGGCCTGGAAGAACAACTCCCGCCAGCCCTCGGCCCGCACGCACACCGATGCTCTGGTGATGGACCTGGTGCGCGACCTGGCCTGGACCACCAACACCCGCACCGGCGCCCGTCAGCTAGCCCCGGAAGGGCTGTACGGGCGACGCAAGATGACCGCGCTGGTCCGCCGCAGCGGCCTGCCCGACGCCTCGGCCGGGGCGGTCGACCGGGCGATGCGCGCCCTGGGCCTGTCCGGCCTCCGCCGCGACAAGGGCATCCGGACCACGATCCCCACCAAGGACGGGCGGCGCGCTGGCGACCTGTTGGATCGCGACTTCACCGCCACCTGCCCGAACCAGACCTGGGTGATGGACTTCACCTACGTCCGGGCCTGGACCGGGTGGGTGTACGTCGCGTTCGTCCTGGACGTCTTCGCCCAGCGGATCGTGGCCTGGCACGCTGCCACGACCAAGGAGGTCGACCTGGTGATGACCCCGCTGCGGATGGCGATCTGGCAGCGTGACCACGACGGGCACCCCGTCGCACCCGGCCTGATCTGCCACGCGGACGCCGGGTCGCAGTACACCTCGCTGCGATTCACCGAGCACCTGGCCCTGGAAGGCCTGCGACCCTCCATCGGCTCGGTCGGTGATGCGTTCGACAACGCCTTGATGGAGAGCGCCATCGGCCTGTACAAGACCGAGTGCATCCGCACCACCGTCTTCTGCGACGGGCCCTACAAGACCATCGCGGACGTCGAGTACGCCACCGCTGCCTGGGTCGACTGGTACAACCAGCGACGCCTCCACGGCAGCCTTGGCATGATGTCCCCAGTGGAGTACGAGAACGCCCACTACGCGACCCTCAACCGAGAGCCGCAACCCGTATAGGAGCGGCACAGAACCTGGGGCGCTTCA
>NZ_JBQGWG010000023.1:0-54304 GCF_052073805.1 Ornithinimicrobium panacihumi
TGACGGCGCTCAGGTGAATCTCCCCAGTTCTGCTCACTGAAATTCCCCACCCTGTGGCCCCATCCGGGGACGGGCGGGGCTCCTTCGATGATGGCGGTCTCTGACCACACGCCTACTCGAAGGAGCCCCTCGTCCCATGCTGTCACGGGAGGAAGACATCGAAGTTCACGCGTTGGCCCGGCAGGGCTGGACGATCTCAGCGATCGCCCGGCATCTGGGTCGGGACCGTAAGACCATCCGCGCCTACCTGCGCGGAGACCGGGCCGCGGGCGTCCGCAAGCCGGCGGGGCAGGACCCGTTCGAGCCGTTCGTGGACTACGTCCGCGCCCGGCTGGCCGAGGACCCGCACCTGTGGGCGATGACCCTGTACGACGAGGTCGTCGAGCTGGGGTACGACAAGGCCTACTCCACCTTCACCCGGCAGGTCCGCACCCGCGGGCTGCGCCCGCACTGCGAACCGTGCGCCGGCACGAAGGGCCGCCCGGCGGCGGTGATCGAGCACCCACCGGGTGAGGAGACCCAGTGGGACTGGGTCGAGCTGCCGGACCCGCCCGAGCACTGGGGCTGGGGCACCAAGGCGTTCCTGCTCGTCGGTGCCCTGGCCCACTCCGGCCGGTGGCGCGGCGTGCTGTGCCCTTCGATGGACCAGGCTCACCTCATCGGCGCCCTCGACCGCGTGACCAGAGCGCTCGGCGGGCTCACGCGCTCGTGGCGGTTCGACCGGATGGCCACCGTGTGCCACCCGGCCACCGGGCGTGTGTCCGCGTCGTTCGCCGCGGTGGCCAAGCACTACGGCGTCGGTGTGGAGATCTGCCCGCCGCGGCGCGGCAACCGCAAGGGCGTGGTGGAGAAGGCCAACCACACCGCCGCCCAACGCTGGTGGCGCACCCTGGCCGACGAGGTCACCGTGGAGCAGGCGCAGGCGTCGTTGGACAAGTTCTGCACCACCCGTGGCGATGCCCGCATGCGGCCCGGCGGCCCCGACGGGAAGGCCTCCGTGCTCACCCTCGCCGCCAAGGAACCGCTGGCCCCGGTCCCGACCGTCCCGTTCCCCGCGTCGATCACCGAGGAGAGGGTCGTCTCGGCGCAGGCGCTGGTGGCCTGGCGCGGCAACTTCTACTCCGTCGCCCCCGAGCTCGCCCGTGCCCAGGTGACCGTCACCTGGCGCCTGGGCAGCACGCGCATCGACATCGCCACCACCTCCGGGACGGTGATCGCCCGGCACGAGCTCGCCCCCGACGGTGCTGGCGTCATGGTCCGCGAGCACGCCCACGTCACCGCGCTCGAGGCGCGCGTCCTCGCCGGGCACGACGCCTCTGTGCCGCACCGGCGCAAGGAACGCATCCCACCCGGCCCCGCAGCCCAGGCAGCCGCGCAGGCGCTGCGCGCCCGCCACCAACCCGAGCCCGCCACCACCGCGGACGTGGTCATCGACCTGTCCGCCTACGACAAAGCAGCCCGAGGAAGGAACACCCTGACCCGATGAACACCACACCCACGACCGCGACGACGACCGAGGCGCTGCCGGCGCCGATGATCACCAGCCAGGCGTCGACCTACCAGCAGCTGCGCTCCCACCTGGCCGCGTTGAAGCTGCACGCCGCCGCCGAGCACCTGCCCACCGTCCTGGCAACCGCCGCCGAGCAGGGGTGGTCGATGACCGCGACGTTGGAGCACCTGCTCGCCCGCGAGGTTGAGGCGACCGAGGCCCGCAAGCTCGCCGGCCGGCTCCGGTTCGCCTCACTGCCCACCCCGGCCACCCTGGCCGACTTCGACTTCGACGCCGCCCCGAACGTCGACCGCAAGCTCATCGACGAACTGGCCACCTGCCGGTACCTGGAGTCGGCGACCAACGTGCTGCTCATCGGCCCGCCCGGCGTCGGCAAGACGCACCTGGCCGTCGGCCTGGGCCGGGCCGCGGCCGAGGCCGGGTACCGCACCTACTTCACCACCGCCGCCGATCTGGCCGCCCGGTGCCACCGCGCCGCGATCGAAGGACGCTGGGCCACCACCATGCGCTTCTTCGCCGGCCCAACCCTGCTCATCATCGACGAGCTGGGCTACCTGCCGCTGCCCGGCGAGGCCGCCTCCGCGCTGTTCCAGGTCGTCTCCCAGCGCTACCTCAAGACGTCCATCGTGCTCACCACCAACCGCGGCGTCGCATCCTGGGGCGAGGTCCTAGGCGACAGCACCGTCGCCGCAGCCATGCTCGACCGGCTCCTGCACCGCTCCGTCGTGCTCAACCTCGAAGGCGACTCCTACCGGCTGCGCGACCACCACGCCCGCCAGGGCACCCTGCGAGCCGCCACCCGCCAACCCCTACACTGACCACCGCCCAAGGTGGGGAAATTCAGTGAGCATCACTGGGGAACTTCGACGAGCCTCGTCAACGACCGAGACCCTGGGTCGGGGCGTGCGCTACCAGGTCGTCTACGACGGCTCGACCCTGTCTACCGGCGGGATGGTGCGGGTGTTGGCCGAGTCGGTCGCCCACGGCGAGGAGGCCCGGATCTTCCCCCAGCTGCCGATGAAGATGGTCATCACCGACGACGAGCGCGGCTTCATCGCGCTGCCGGCGGGAGACAACGACGTCGACTCCGTGCTGGTCCACCCCTCCCTGCTGCTCGACGCCCTCGTCGCGCTGTTCACGATGGTCTGGGAGACGGCGGTGCCCGCCGGCGCGCACGGGGTCGACGAGGACGTCGACGAGGCCAGCGCCCTGGAGGGGCACCTGCTCTCGACGCTGTCGGCGGGTATGACCGACGCCGCGATCGTCCGCGCCCTGGCCGTCAGCCCGCGCACCGTGGCCCGCCGGGTCGGCAACCTGCAGGACCGGCTCGGCGCCCGCAGCCGTTTCCAGCTCGCCGCTCTCGCGGCCCAGCGCGGCTGGCTCTAGCGCTCATCCCGCACGTGGCTCCTCGGAAGAACGGCCAGCGGACCAATGGTGTAATAGCGGCCTGGACATGCTCCTCATAGTGGATCCGCCCGGGAGTGCTGGTCCGTAGCTCCACCGACGCGGCGCTGTACTTGTCGAGAAAGGCCAGGTAGAAGCCAGTCCCCTCGATCAGGTCAGCAGCCCGCCTGCCTTGAATGAGGCCGCAGCCCCGGGGTGCTGCGCGGCCCTCGCAGTCGACGTACGTCCCTGGCCATGGGACCCATCATGCATTCGATGTCCCCCGGGACTCCCGAGCCTCTATCTACGGGGAGGACGGGTAGAGCAGGTCCAGGGGGGTTGCTTGGGGGCAGGTCCTGTCGAACTCGGCCCAGCTCGCCCAACGGCCTGGCACGTCTGCCAACACTTGAGGCATTACTTCCGTGGACGGGATCCAGGGTCGCCCAGCTGAGTCGCCCTCCAGGAAGACCGCAAAGGTTGGTGGATCGCCGACCGCGTAGCCTTGCCCACGCACGCAAGGCAGGTAGGTGTCCGTTAGATAGTTGTAGCGGGCCTGGAGCTGCTCCCTTCCCCACGGCTGGCGATACCTCGCGGCGACTGGATACTGCAACTGACACACGTAGGAGTCCAAGTTGAAAGCCTCCTCCTGCTCAGCGTTGAGCTCGAGAACCCAGCCACCGTCCCGGTCCTGCACGTACGGCCACCCCTTGTCGACCATGCACATCGTCTGGACGCGCAACCCCTCCTCGTCGGGACTCACCTCCCGGATCGAGCTCACCATGGGGGGATCCTCGATACCGAGCTCCTCGGCCAAGGTGGCGGCGTAGACACTTAAATCCTCGGCCTTGCCCTTCTCGTAAGCGGTCTGAGAGTGTGGTCCCAGCGGCGTCACAGCCGGTGCTGAGTCATTCACCGCAGGTGAGCACCCACCAGCCAGGAGCAGCGCCGAGACGGCGCCCAGCGCACGGAACAACCCCATCAGCACTGCCCCGGGCGAACCCCTCCACTATACAAGTAGCCATACGCGGAAAGTCGATAACTCACGGTCTGAGTAGATCGCCAGACATAGTTCGTGTAGTCGACCGCCCAAAACTCCTTGATGACGTGAGTGGTCCTACTGGGCGTCGTGTAGATGCGGTTATTGCTCTTGTAGACTGGTCCGCTCCGAGTCAAACTATGAACAGTGATCCCGTCACGGCAACCTGTGACCTGGTCAAAAAACACCGTATTGGCGGAAGATGGGACCGCAGTGACCAGCACCAAGAGAAGACTTGCCGTGATCGACCCCCACCTTCTGTGCCACTGAGAAAGCGATTTCCCCGGACTCTCAATCTTGGCCGCTCCCATGCGGACACGGTAGTGACCGTAAGACCTCAGCGTCAATGCCCGGTTGCAGGGTTGCTGCTGTCCCCTTCCTCGGTACCGCGGCCTCGTTCGTGCTCATCGGCACCGTCGTGAAGGTGTCCGAAGACCGTACAGATGATGCTTGATCCTCAGCCCGTAAGCTGACACGAACGCTGGGCGAAGTGTTGATGCAGAAATTGAACGAGTCTTCCGCTTCCAGAGCCGTCGTTGATCAGTGTTGCCGACGACGGGCGGTGCAGGCTCCGGACCTGGCGCTGTGGGTCGAGCCGCTGAAAGAGGACGAGTCGACGCACCGAGAACTGCGGCTCGGTTTCGACACCCAGGCGCGGCTGTCGGCGACCGTCGTCCTAGTCTTCCAGAGCGGCGATGAGATCGTGATCCACGCCAGCCTCGCCGACGGGGCTGATCTGGAGGTCGTAGGGCGGTAGCGCCTCGGCCAGCTCGAGCACCGTCGCCAGGTCGGGAGCCTCGATGACGTAGAAGCCGCCGAGATGCTCGACCGCCTCCGCGTAGGGGCCATCGGTCGTCACGCGCTTGCCGCCACGGGTCCGGACCACGGTCGGGGTGCCGTCCAGCGCCTCGGCGCTCAGGATGGTCACGCCGTCGCGGGCCCGGCAGGCCGCGCCGAAGTCGTCGTGCCGCCGCATCGCCTCGGCCTGCTGCTCGGCGGTCTGCTCGTCCCACGCGGGCATCTCGCCCTCGGACATCAGCAGCATCAGGAACTTCATGGGTCACTCCTCCGGATCGGCGGGATCTGTCACCACCATGACGTGCAGGAGTACCCCACATCGACAGTGGCAAGGACTTGCCACGCCTGTTTGTGCCAGGCCGAAACTCTTCCCCTGGACGACGTGCCCGGGGATGGTGGAGCGATCATCCCGCTCGACCAAGGAACACCCATGACCATCTCCCGCTCCCGGCGCGCGACCACCACCGCCGCCGCCCTGGCCCTCGCGGCCGCCCCGTTCACGACGCTGGTGACCCCGACCACTGCCCTGGCCGCACCGCATACCCAGCCCGACGTCGTCGAGCTCGCCGGTGACCTCGCTGACCAGGAGCTCGAGTGGGGCGCCTGCGACTTCTCCGCCTACGGCGAGGCCGCCAACGAGGCCCTCAACTCCGTCCCCGGCGCCGCCTGCGCCACCGTGACCGTCCCCCGCGACTGGCACAACCCCGGCGACGGCCACACCATCACCGTCGAGGTCTCCCGCACCGCGACCTCCACCGGCAACCCCGCCCGCCAGGGCATCGCGTTCGTCAACCCCGGCGGCCCCGGCGGCGAGGGCCTCGTCTGGAGCCCGGCCATGGCGCAGAGCTCACCCGTGCTGGCCGAGGCCTACGACTTCATCGGCTTCGACCCCCGCGACGTCGGCCGCAACACCCCGCTGGAGTGCCAGGTCGAGGTCGACCCGACCTTCACCGCCGCGCAGCAGAACAAGGCCCTCGTCGACGGCTGCCTGGACAACCCGCTCACGCCGTTCATCACCACCGAGCAGACCGTCTACGACATGGACCTGGTCCGCGCGCTGCTGGGCGAGGACAAGGCCAGCGTCGTCGGTTACTCCTACGGCACCTGGCTGGGCTCCTGGTACGGCAACACCTTCCCGGCCAACACCCACCGCCTCCTGCTCGACTCGGCCACCGACGTCTCGGCCAAGACCCTCGAGGGCACCTGGGACCTGCAGCCGCACTCCCGCGACCGCCAGTTCGAGCAGCTCCTGCTCCCCTACATGGCCCGCAACCCCGAGCTCTTCTACATGGGCGAGGACCCCGTCGCCATCCGCCAAGCCTGGGAGCGCGCCGGCGGCACCCGCGACTTCTTCGGCGGCATGATCGCCCAGACCTTCATCCTCCCGGCGATGTACAACACCTCCGAGTACGTCACCGCCGGCATGGGCGTGCGGATCTTCGCCTACTTCCAGTACCTCGAGGACCAGACCCCGCAGGAGAACCTCGACGCCTTCGTCACCGAGCTGCTCGCCCAGCCGGAGCTGTCCGAGGCCAACCGCGCCTTCGTCCGCGGCGCCCACGCCCGGGCCCAGGCCGAGCTGTCCCAGACGGCCGGCGTCCAGACGGTCGAGGCCGCCTTCGAGGCGATCCGCTGCCAGGACGGCCAGTGGAGCCAGAGCGAGGGCTACTGGGACAGCTGGCTGGCCAAGCTCCAGAAGAAGGCCCCGTTCATCGCCCCGATGATGAGCACCCCGGCGTGCGCCTACTGGCCGGCCCAGGCCGAGATGCCGAAGACCAAGAACAAGACGGCCCCGGCGACGCTGATCGTGCAGTCCGAGCTCGACGCGGCCACCGCCTACGAGGGCGCGGTCAAGGCGGCCAAGACCCGCCCCAACACCTCGATGATCAGCGTGGACAACGAGGGGTCGCACGGCGTCTACCCCTACCAGACCACCTGCGTCGACGACCAGGTCGAGGCCTTCATGCTCACCGGCGCCATCCCGACCGAGGCCGTCTGCGAGGCCAAGCCGCTCCCGGAGGACACCCGGACCTACCCGGCCGGCGCCTCCCTCGGTGGCAACGGCAAGCTCAAGGTCAAGACGGTCCCCAAGGAGGTCCGTGAGGCCAACGCCTTCGTCCGTTCGCTGCTCAGCGAGCAGGCGGGTGAGACCACTCCCTGACCTCTCGGGGAGTTCCCTGCTCGACCCAGGGACGACGACGGCGCGCCGGGAGATGTCCCGGCGCGCCGTCCGTGTCCGATGGTCTGTGGTCCTGCTCCGCCGGGCGTCCAGCCCGGGGCCGGTGGCTCCGGTGGCTCAGTAACCCTGCCACGCGGGCTTGGCCGCGTAGCTCTCCTCGTAGTAGTCCCGCAGTCTCAGCCGGCTCGCGGCCCCGTCGTCGAGGATCACGGTCACGTGCCGGTGCAGCTGCAGCGCCGTCGCCGGCCAGAGCGCGCTGATCGGCCCCTCGACCAGCTCGCGCACGGCCTCGGCCTTGCCCTCGCCGAGGGCGATGAGGACCAGGTGGCCGGCGTCGAGGATGGTCCCGATGCCCTGGGTCACGCACAGGGTCGGCACCTGGTCGACGTCGCCGTCGAAGAAGCGTGCGTTGTCCCGCCGGGTCTGGCCGGTCAGGCTCTTGGACCGCGTCCGGGAGGCCAGGGACGACCCCGGCTCGTTGAAGGCGATGTGGCCGTCGGTGCCGATGCCGAGCAGCTGCACGTCGACCCCGCCCGCGGCCGCGATGGCCTCTTCGTAGGCCTGGCACATGGCTGGGATGTCCTCGGCGAGGCCGTCCAGCCCCTGCACGTTCGTGGGGTCGATGTCCACGCCCTCGACGAACTCCCGGTCGATCACGGTCCGGTAGGCCTCAGGATGCCCGGGCTCCAGGCCGACGTACTCGTCCAGCAGAAAGGCCTTGCACCTGGCCAGGCTCAGGGTCCCGGCCTGCACCCGATCTGCCAGCGCCCGGTAGATGCTCAGCGGGCTGGAGCCGGTGGCCAGCCCGAGCACGGCGTCCGGCTTGGCGCGCACGTGCTGCTCGATGATGTCGGCACCCAGGTTGCCGGCCTGCGCCTCGTCGCCGACGATGACGACCTCCATCAGCGACCTCCCCCGCTCCTGCTCGTGGTCTCCCGCGCGGTCCCCTGCAAGACCCCCCGCGCCCTCGCCCACGACGAAGAGACGGATGAGATATGGGGAGGGCGCGCCTTCTGGTGCTGCTCGGGAATGTCCATGGTCGGAATTCTCACCCACCGCCCCCGTGCCCCGCCGTCACCATGCCGGTCTCGCCCCAGCTCGTGGCCCACGATGCCCACGACGAGGGCGGCAGCGCCCTGTCCCCATCCTCTCGGACACCGTGCAGGAGCGCTGCCGCCTCCGTCCTAGCTGGTCACCGCCCCCTGGGACGCGGAGCCGACGAGACGGACGTACTTGGACAGCACGCCGTGCCGCGCCCGGTCGGGCGGCTCGGGCGCCGTCCATCCGGCCCGGCGCCGCTCCAGCTCGGCCTCGTCGACCTCCAGGTCGAGGCGGCCGTTGGCGACGTCCAGCACGATCTGGTCGCCGTCCTGCACGAGCGCGACGGGACCACCCTCGGTGGCCTCGGGGGCGATGTGCCCGACGCACAGCCCGGTGGTGCCGCCGGAGAAGCGGCCATCGGTGACCAGGAGCACGTCCTTGCCGAGGTCGGCGCCCTTGATCGCCGCGGTGATGGCCAGCATCTCGCGCATCCCCGGGCCGCCCTTGGGCCCTTCGTAGCGGATCACCACGACGTCCCCGGCGGTGATGGTCCCGTCCTCCAGGGCGTCCATCGCCGCCCGCTCGCCGTCGAACACCCTCGCCGTCCCGCGGAAGACGTCGGAGTCGAACCCGGCCGACTTCACCACCGCTCCCCCGGGGGCGAGGCTGCCCTCCAGGATCGTCAGGCCGCCGGTGGCGTGGATCGGGTCGTCCAGCTGGCGGATCACGGTGCCGTCCAGGGAGGGCACCTCCAGGTCGGCGAGGTTCTGCGCGACCGTCTTCCCGGTCACCGTCATCGCGTCGCCGTGGAGCAGGCCCGCGTCCAGCAGCGCCTTCATCACCACCGGGATCCCGCCGATCCGGTCGATGTCGACCATCACGTGCCGCCCGAAGGGCTTGACGTCGGCCAGGTGCGGCACCTTGGCCCCGATCCGGCGGAAGTCGTCCAGCGTCAGGTCGACCTGGGCCTCGTGGGCGATGGCCAGCAGGTGCAGGACCGCGTTGGTCGACCCGCCGAAGGCCATCGTCACCGCGATCGCGTTCTCGAAGGCCTCCTTGGTGAGGATCTGACGCGCGGTGAGCCCGGTGCGCAGCATGTTGACCACCGCCTCGCCCGACCTGCGCGCGAAGCCGTCCCGACGCCGGTCGGTGGCGGGGGGCGCCGCGGAGCCGGGCAACGACATACCCAGAGCCTCCGCGGCAGCGGCCATCGTGTTGGCGGTGTAGAAGCCGCCGCACGCGCCCTCGCCCGGGCAGATCGCCCGCTCGATCGCGTCGACGTCCTCGCGTGACATCAGGCCACGGGAGCACGCCCCGACCGCCTCGAAGGCGTCGATGATCGTCACCTCCTTCTCCGAGCCGTCGGAGAGGCGGGCGAAGCCGGGCAGGATCGTGCCGGCGTAGACGAAGACCGAGGCGAGGTCCAGCCGCGCCGCCGCCATCAGCATCGCCGGCAGCGACTTGTCGCACCCCGCCAGCAGCACCGAGCCGTCGAGCCGCTCGGCCGACATCACCGTCTCGACCGAGTCGGCGATGACCTCACGGGAGACGAGGGAGTAGTGCATCCCCTCGTGCCCCATCGAGATCCCGTCGGAGACCGAGATGGTGCCGAACTCCAGCGGATAGCCCCCCGCGGCGTGCACCCCGTCCTTGACCGCCTTGGCCAGCCGGTCCAGCGACAGGTTGCAGGGGGTGATCTCGTTCCAGCTGCTGGCCACGCCGACCTGGGGCTTGTCCCAGTCCTCGTCGCCCATCCCCACGGCCCGGAGCATGCCCCGGGCGGCAGCCTTCTCCAGGCCGTCGGTGACGTCGCGCGAGCGTGGCTTGTGGTCGACCTCAGCCACGGGCCGCAGACCCCTCGACGTAGTCGCTGTCGTGGTTCTTGACCCACGACATCATCCCGCGCAGCTCCTTGCCGACGGCCTCGATCGGGTGCTGGGCGCCCTTGTCGCGGAGCTGCTTGAACTCGGCGGCGCCGTTGTCCTGGTCGTCGATGAAGCGCTGGGCGAAGGAGCCGTTGCGCACGTCCTCGAGCACCGCCTGCATGTTGGCCTTGACCCGGTCGTCCACCACGCGCGGGCCGGAGACGTAGTCGCCGTACTCCGCCGTGTCGGAGATCGACCAGCGCTGCTTGGCGATACCGCCCTCATACATGAGGTCGACGATCAGCTTGAGCTCGTGCAGGCACTCGAAGTAGGCCACCTCGGGCTGGTAGCCGGCCTCGGTGAGGGTCTCGAAACCCTTCATGATCAGCTCGGAGACGCCGCCGCAGAGCACCGCCTGCTCGCCGAAGAGGTCGGTCTCGGTCTCCTCGGTGAAGGTCGTCTCGATCCCGCCGGCGCGCAGCCCGCCGATCGCGGCCGCGTAGGACAGGGCGAGGGCCTTGGCCTGCCCCGTCGCGTCCTGCTCGACGGCGATGAGCACCGGCACGCCCCGGCCGTCGACATACTCACGGCGCACCAGGTGGCCCGGCCCCTTGGGGGCGACCATGCACACGTCCACGTCGGCCGGCGGCGTGATGTAGCCGAAGCGGATGTTGAAGCCGTGGCTGAAGAAGAGCGCCTTGCCCGAGGTCAGGTGCGGCTCGATCGACTCGGTGTAGAGGTGGCGCTGCACGTGGTCCGGCGTGAGGATCATGATCACGTCGGCCTCCTCCGCGGCCTGGGCGGGCGTCACGACCCGCAGCCCCTCGGCCTCGGCCTTGGCCCGGCTGGTGCTGCCCTCGGCGAGCCCGACGCGGACGTCCACCCCGGAGTCGCGCAGCGAGAGGGCGTGCGCGTGCCCCTGGCTGCCGTAGCCGATGACGGCCACCTTCTTGCTCTGGATCAGGGACAGGTCGGCGTCGGCGTCGTAGTACATCGTGGCCATGGGGGTTCAGTTCTCCTGGTGTCGGGTTTTTGTGCGGGTATGGGGTGGGGCTGGGTTGCGCAGACCATGCCGCCGGTCGTGCGCAGACCGTGTCGCCGGTCGGGTGAGGAGGGGCGGGTCGCTTCAGAAGGCGGCGGCGGCCATCGCGCCGACCGGGCGGGGACCGTTGTCGTTGATCTCCCAGAGCTGGTTGCGGATCGCGTCGGCGTCGGAGAGCTCCTCGATGTGGATGACCTCGACGAGCTTGTCGAGCTGGCTGGTGACCTTGTGCAGCTGCTCGCTGTTGACGTTGACGACGATCGTCATGCGGGAGACCTTGTTGTCCTCGGTCGGGCCGACGACGAGGTGATCGATGTTGAAGTTGCGGCGCGCGAAGAGGACCGAGACGCGGGCCAGGACGCCCGGGTTGTTCTCGACCAGGACGGACAGGGCGTGGCGGTTGCGGGGGGTGGGGTTCATGGTGCTGCCTTTCGGTGCGGGATTCGTGGTGCGGGTTTCGTCGGTCTGGTGGGTGGTCTGGGGTCGGTAGGCGTCCGGGGCCGTGGGCAGGTCCGGGGCAGGGCCCGGGTAGTCGTGGAGCAGGGTCACGGCCTCAGTCCTCCCCGAACTCGGGACGGACGTCGCGGGCGTGCTGGATGTCGTCGTTGCTGGTGCCGGCGGCGACCATCGGCCAGACCATCGCGTCCTTGCTGACCCGGAAGTCGATGACGACCGGCTGGTCGTCCACCTCCAGGGCCGCCTCGATGGTGCGGTCGACGTCGGCCTCGGCGTCGCAGCGCAGCCCGACGCAGCCGTAGGCCTGGGCCAGGGTGGTGAAGTCCGGGATCTGCATCGACGGCAGCTGGGAGGCGCTGAACCGCTCGGAGTAGAACAGCGCCTGCCACTGCCGGACCATGCCCAGCGCGGCGTTGTTGATGATCGCGACCTTGATCGGGATGCCCTCGACCGCGCAGGTCGCCAGCTCCTGGTTGGTCATCTGGAAGCAGCCGTCGCCGTCGATGGCCCAGACGGTCTGGTCCGGCATGCCGACCTTGGCACCCATGGCGGCGGGCACCGCATAGCCCATCGTCCCGAGGCCGCCGGAGTTGAGCCAGCGGCGCGGCTGCTCGTAGCCGATGAACTGGCTGGCCCACATCTGGTGCTGACCGACACCGGCGGCGTAGATGGTGTCGTCCGGGCTCAGGGCGCCGAGCCGCTCGATGACGTACTGCGGCGCCATCGCCCCGTCGGAGGGCGCCTCGTACCCCAGGGGGTAGCGGGCCTTCCACCCGCCCGTGCGGGCCACCCAGGCCTCGTAGTCGGGGGCGGCACCCTCAGCGGTGCGGCGGGTCCACTCGGTGATGAGCAGGTTGATGGTCGCGCGGACGTCGCCCAGCAGCCCGACCTCGGTCGGGAAGTTCTTGCCGATCTCGGCCGGGTCGATGTCGGCGTGGACGATGCGGGCGTGCGGGGCGAAGCTCTCCTTGACGCCGGTGACCCGGTCGTCGAAGCGGGCGGCCAGGCTGACGATCAGGTCCGACTTCTGCAGGGCCGCGACCGCCGCGACACCGCCGTGCATGCCGGGCATGCCCAGGTGCTGCGGGTGGCTGTCGGGGAAGACGCCGCGGGCCATCAGGGTGGTGACCACCGGGATGCCGGTGAGCTCGGCGAGCGCCAGGACCTCGCGGTGGGCGCCGGAGCGGACGGTGCCGCCGCCGACGTAGAGGACCGGCTTGCGGGCCCCCAGCATCAGCTCGACGGCGTCGCGGACGTCCTGGGGCATCGGGGAGGCGGGGACCTTGTAGCCCGGCAGCGGCAGCTGCGGCGACTGCGGGTCGGCGGCCGCGACCAGCGCGTCCTTGGAGATGTCGACCAGGACCGGGCCCGGCCGACCGCTGGCCGCCAGGTGGAAGGCCGAGGCGATGGTCCCGGCGATGTCGTGCGGGTTGGTGACCAGGAAGGAGTGCTTGGTCACCGGCATCGAGATCGACCGGATGTCCGCCTCCTGGAAGGCGTCGGTGCCCATCGCGGCGCTCGCGACGTTGCCGGTGATCGCGACCATCGGGACCGAGTCCATGTTGGCGTCGGCCAGCGGGGTGACCAGGTTGGTCGCCCCCGGCCCGGAGGTCGCCAGGCAGACGCCCACCCGTCCGGTCGCGGCCGCATACCCCTGGGCGGCGTGGCCGGCGCCCTGCTCGTGGCGGACCAGGATGTGGCGGATGCCGTGGGCGTCGTAGAGGGCGTCGTAGAGCGGGAGCACCGCTCCCCCGGGCAGGCCGAAGATGTGCTCCACGCCGATGCGCTGGAGGGTGGCCACGAGGCTCTGGGCCCCCGTCATGGTGGCTCCCGCCGTGGCGCCCTCCGCGCCGCCGGAGGTGCCCGGGGCGGTGTCGAAGGCGCCGTCGGCGATGGTCTCGCTGCTCAGCTGCGTGGTGGTCATGTGCTCTGTCCTGACTGTGCGTCGTGGTCCGGGTGGTGCGTGGCTGGGTGGCTTCTGGGGTGGTCGGGCAACAAAAAACCCCTCGGCCCGGAGGGCAAACGAGGGGAAGGACGCGTCTGGCTATGTCTAGGCCGGGACGCGTCCCTCGGTAATAAGTACGAAAGCGGTGAAGTGCATGGCGCAACAGTGGCTCACCTTCTGCCGTCGCGTCAACCCCCTTGCATGAATATGTGACCGACCGCACACACATGCATTCTTTAGATATATCTTGACATAGCACGACAGGTCGTGCAGTCTTGTGCGCAGCGGCGCCGTGATGTAGCCGGCGCCCACACATCCCAGGGAGGGAACTCATGAACTACCGCAACAGAGGATTCGACCCCGAGCAGTTCTTCGGCCCCGACGGCCCCTTCGGCCCTCGCGGGCCCCTCGGCCCCGGCGGCATCTTCGGCCCGCAGGGCCCCTTCGGCACCGGTGGCGCCTGGCCCGGTTTCGGCATCGGTGGCCAGGGCGGCTTCGGCCCCGAGGCCGGCCGCGGACCGCGCGGCCACCGTGGCGGACCCCGTCGGGCCCGACGCGGCGACGTCCGCAGCGCCGTGCTGGAGCTGCTCGACCGTGAGCCGATGAACGGCTACCAACTCATGCAGGGCATCGCCGAGGCGACCGGCGGCGAGTGGACACCCAGCTCGGGCGCCATCTATCCGGCGCTGGCCCAGCTCGAGGACGAGGGCCTGATCGAGCAGACCGAGATCGGTGGGCGCAAGTCCTACCAGCTCACCGACGCCGGCCGGGAGGCCGCCCAGAGCGGCCCGTCCCTCCTCTGGGGCGGCACCGGCGGCTCCGAGCCGAGCGACCCCTGGGCCGAGGGCGGCCGTGGCCGTCGTGGCCCCAGGGAGGGCCGTGGTCCGCGTGAAGGCCGTGACGGCCGAGGTCGCCACGGCGGCCGGGGCACCGGCGGCCAGCTCTGGAAGGCCGTCGGCGGGGTCGCCATGGCCACCCAGGCCGTCGGCCAGTCCGGCGACGACGCGCTCGCCCGGGAGGCGGCCGACCTGCTCGACCGCACCCGCCGCGAGCTCTACCGCATGCTCGCCGAGGCGGAGGTGGCCAAGGACGAGGACCAGCACGGCGACGAGTCCGACGGTGACGAGTTCGCCGAGGGCGAGATCGTCGAGGACTGAGCACACCGCATACCCCCACGAGCCCGCTCTCTCCGCACGGGGAGGGCGGGCTCGCCGCGTCCCTGGACCTCACGGCATACTTGCCCCTATGGCCGATCACTATGACGTTGTTGTCCTGGGCGCCGGTCCCGGCGGGTATGTCGCGGCGATCCGCGCGTCCCAGCTGGGCAAGAAGGTGGCCGTCGTCGAGAAGCAGTACTGGGGCGGGGTCTGTCTCAACGTCGGCTGCATCCCGAGCAAGGCGCTGCTGAAGAACGCCGAGCTCGCGCACACCCTGACGCACGAGAAGCAGAAGTACGGCATCGAGGGCGACGCCACGATGGCCTACGGCCCGACCCACAAGCGCAGCCGCCAGGTCTCCGCGGGCATCGTCAAGGGCGTCCACTTCCTGATGAAGAAGAACAAGATCACCGAGATCGACGGCTGGGGCACCCTGACCGGCCCGACCTCCATGGACGTCAAGCTCAACGACGACAGCACCCAGCAGCTGACCTTCGACAACCTCATCATCGCCGCCGGCTCCGTGACGCGCATGCTGCCCGGCGTCGAGGTCAGCAAGAACGTCGTCACCTACGAGGAGCAGATCCTCGACGAGGAGCTGCCGGGCTCGATCATCATCGCCGGCTCTGGCGCGATCGGCGTCGAGTTCGCCTACGTCATGGCCAACTTCGGCGTCGACGTGACGATCGTGGAGTTCATGGACCGGATGGTCCCGGCCGAGGACCCGGAGATCTCCAAGGAGCTGGCCAAGCACTACAAGAAGCTCGGCGTCAAGGTCCTCACCGGCACCAAGGTCGAGTCCGTGGAGGACACCGGCTCGGGCGTGAAGGTCAAGGTCAGCAAGGACGGATCCGAGGAGACCCTCGAGGCCGACCGGCTGCTGTCCGCCATCGGCTTCGCGCCGCGCGTGGAGGGCTACGGCCTGGAGACCACCGGTGTCGAGCTGACCGACCGCGGCGCCATCGCGATCGACGACTACATGCGCACCAACGTCGACGGCATCTACGCCATCGGTGACGTCACCGCCAAGATGATGCTGGCCCATGTGGCCGAGGCGATGGGCATCGTGGCCGCCGAGACCCTGGCCGGCGCCGAGACGATGCCGATCGACTACCGCTACATCCCGCGCGCGACCTACTGCCACCCGCAGATCGCCTCGATGGGCATGACCGAGGAGCAGGCCAAGGAGGCCGGCCACGAGGTCAAGACCGCGACCTTCCCGTTCCAGGCCAACGGCAAGGCGGTCGGCCTGGGCGAGCCGGCCGGTTTCGTCAAGGTCGTCGCCGACGCCGAGCACAACGAGATCCTGGGCACCCACATGATCGGCACCAGCGTCACCGAGCTGCTGCCGGCCGTCAACGTGGCCCAGACCTGGGACCTCACCGCCGACGAGGTCTCCCGCGTCGTCTTCGCCCACCCGACCCTGGGCGAGGCCGTCAAGGAGGCCATGCACGGCATCTCGGGGCACATGATCAACTTCTGATCCCCCACCCATGACGACGGTGCCGGTGAGCGCGAAGCTCACCGGCACCGGACCGGCTGATCAGGTCAGCCCGTCAGCCGTGGGCGTGTGCGGAGAAGTGTCCCTTCTTCTTCGCGATCACGAAGGCCACGACGGCAGCGGCGATCAGGAAGCCCCAGGTGTCGAAGATCCAGCTGAGGGCGCCGAAGAGCGCAACCATGCCGAGCAGGAGGACGACCATCGAACGGGTGCGCCCCTGACGCATGGCCTGCTCCGCGTGGGTGCTGCCGGCCTCGTCGGGCAGCAACGCCCAGCCGAGCAGGTAGACGCCGACACCGGTGCCGAAGAACAGCGCCAGGACGACGGCCGCCGCACGGATGGCGGTGACGGACAGGCCGGTGGTGTCGGCGATGCCGGCGCAGACACCACCGATGACGCCCTTGGCGGAGTTGCGACGCAGGGGCGAGCGCTTCAGCGTCGCGAAGCCCTGGTCCAGGGTGGACCGGGCGGAACTGCCCGCGGGGCCGTGGCCCGTGGGGCGATCGTCCTGCGGGCCGTCGAGCGGTCCGTAGGTGCCGTGCGAGGCGGGTGTCGGAAGGACCGGAGGCTGGATCTCGTTCATGTCTCCATGCTGTCCCGGAAGGGCGGCCCATAGGCAGCCTGCGGACCACCAGATCCAGAGGGGGGTTGTCCCCCCCTCTGCGCCTCGCCTTCCACCCACGTGCTTCGAGGTATGCGGCTCCGCTCACCTCGGCCTTCTCTTTCCGAGCGTGTCCGCAGCAACCACACCCCGCGCCCGGTCGGGTCAGGGGCGGTCAGGTGAGCTTGGCGCGGAGGCCCTCGAGGGTGGTCATGGTCTCCTCGACGGCGGCCTGCGCCTCGGCCACCTGGCTGTCAGCCTGCGCGATGCGCTGGCTGACCATGATGTCGGTGACGAAGTTGTCGAACCAGATGTCCAGGCCACGGCTCATGTCGTCGACCATCGGGGCGTCGAGGCCGGGCAGTTCGACGTCGGCCAGCTCGCGCGAGAAGCGCTGCATCGCCGCGGCCGCCTTGTCCAGCAAGGCGGTGGCCTTGTCGAGCTGGTCGTGCTTGAGCATCGAGGAGAACATCCCGCCCCCGCCGAAGGTGTCGTAGACCGACCAGGCCTTGGCGCCACCGAGCCTCCTCCTGGCCTCGGCCAGCGCTGCCCGGGCCTCGCGCCCAGCTGCGAGCGCCTCCTCCAGCTCGCGCCGCCACCGCAGGTCCTCAAGCTGCCGACCCGCCTCGGCCGCACGCTCGCGCAGCATCCCCGCTCCGGGCTCCTGCGCGAGACGGTGCACCTCGGCCAGCGTGACCTCATATCCCTCCTGGGCACCCACGACCCGCGCCTCCTCGGCCGCCAGCTGCTGATCCTCCCGCTCGAGCCTGCGCAGCACCTCCTCCGCCCGGGCCAGGTTGAACCGTGCCGCCTCCGCCTCGGCCCGCTCCTTGGCCAGCTGGTCCTGCAGCCCGCCACGCATCGCCGCCCAGACCCGGGTCGGCGAGGCCCCGCCCTCCAACCGGTGGACGTCACCGGCCTCCTTGTCGTGCTGCGCGGACAGCCGTTCGACCTCACCGCGCGCCTCGGCCAGCTGCGGCGCGAGGTGGGCGCGGCGTGCCCCCAGGCGCTGCTGCTCGGCGCGAGCGGCGGTCAGGTCGTCGAAGCGGCGGGCAATCGTCTCGTAGGCGTCGGTCCCCATGGCCCTACGATGCCCCGCACCCCGGAAAAGTTCCACGAATCCCAGGGAACCGGATCGGTTGACGTCGCGTCACACAGCCATCCACGACACCGGCGGTCACCGACGACCGCCCCTCCTCCAAGGAGCGGCCATGTCTCGCTCGTCCATCCTCGGCCTGACCGCGCTGCCTCTGGCGGCCGCACTCACGCTCACGGCCTGCGCCGTGCAGGGGCCTGGCGGCCCGGGTTCCGGCGACAAGGATCCCGGTGGCCGGACGGGCATGAATTCCTCGAACAACGCGGCGGCCTGGGACGGAGCGTTCGCCAAGGGCGCGATCACCGCCCTGCCGGCCTCCTCCCTCGCCCCGTTCGACGACTGCTCCGAGCTGCTCACCTACTACCAGGCCAACGCCCTGGAGCTGGTCACGCCCTTCGGCCTGGGCCAGGGAGGCTACGGCTGGGCGGAGGAGGACGACGCCGCCACCGCGGCAGCCGCAGCCACGGAGAGTGCCGCCGACGGCGCGACCACCTATACCGCCGGCGGCGGGGAGGCCGGCACCGACTACTCGACGACCAACGTCCAGGAGGAGGGCGTCGACGAGCCCGACATCGTCAAGACCGACGGCCGCATCATCGTCACCGTCACCAACAACAAGGTCCGGGTCGTCGACGTCGCCGAGGAGAAGGTCGTCTCGACCGTCTCGCTCCCCGGCCGTCGCGACCAGGTCAACCCCTCGGAGATCCTGCTCCACGGCACGACCCTGGTGGTGCTGAGCCAGGAATGGGGCCAGGGCGGAGGCATCGCCGACGGCTACTTCCCGGCCTTCAACCCCGGCCGCACGGTCGTCACCACCGTCGACCTCACCGACCCGGCCTCCCCGCGTACCGTCGGCTCGGTCCGGATCGAGGGTTCCTACCGTTCCGCCCGGCTGGTCGGCGACACCCTGCGCATGGTCATGGTGACCGACCCGCCCGGGGTCACCCTCACCGCACCGCGCAAGGGCACGCTCGCGGCCGAGGACGAAGCGTTGGAGCGCAACCGCGAGCTCATCCGCGAGACCACGCTGGAGGACTGGATCCCCCACCGCCAGGAGCTCGACGGCGACGGGCGCACCGTCGGCACCGAGCCCCTGCTCGCCTGCGACCAGATCGCCCGACCGCGCGACCCGGCCGGTCTGTCGACGATGTCGGTCGTCACCTTCGACGTCGGCGCCGCCAACCCCGCGCCCACCTCCGGCACCGGCCTGGTGGCCACCGGCAGCACGGTCTACGCCTCGCCGGACCGCATCGTCGTCGGCACCAGCGGCTGGGACCTGTGGGCCTGGATGCCCGAGCCGGCCGCGGCCTCCCGCATCTGGCCCGGCGGCCAGCCGCTCGACCGCACCGACCTGCACACCTTCGACATCAGCGACCCCGACTCGACACGGTATGTGGCTTCCGGCACCGTGGAGGGTCGCCTGGTCAACCAGTGGGCCCTCGACGAGCAGGACGGGGTCATCCGCGTCGCCACCACGACCGACCCGCCGGGCGCCTCCCAGCAGTCCCAGTCCTCCCTGGTCGTCCTCCGCGAGGACGGCGACCAGCTGGCCGAGACCGGGCGGGTGGACGGCATGGGCCTGACCGAGCAGATCCAGTCGGTGCGCTATCTCAGCGCCGACCTGGCCGCGATCGTCACCTTCCGGCAGACCGACCCGCTCTACCTGGTCGACACCTCCGACCCGACAGCTCCGCAGGTCAAGGGCGAGCTGAAGATCCCGGGCTTCTCCAGCTATCTGCACCCGGTCGCCGACGGCTGGCTGCTGGGGATCGGCCAGGACGCCGACGAGAAGACCGGCGAGACGAAGGGCCTGCAGGCCAGCCTCTTCGACATCCGCGACCTCACCGCCCCCCGCCGCACCGAGGTCCTGACCTGGGAGAACGGTTGGTCCCCCGCCGAGCACGACCACCGCGCCTTCCTGCAGTGGCCCCAGCGGGACCTGGTCGTGCTGCCCTACACCCAGTGGATCGAGCCGGTCGACGGCAAGGAGGAGGGCAACAACGCCGGCGTCGCACTGCTGACGGTCAAGGAGGGCACCCTCACCGAAGGCCCCACGCTGACCACCACGCCGAAGAAGCAGAACTGGGGCGAGGCCCCCATGCGCACGCTGGTGATCGGCGACCAGCTCTGGACCCTCGACTGGCAGGGCCTGAGCCGGTTCGACCTGGACAGCCTCGAGGGCGGCTGGGCCGTCGACCTGCCCTGACGCGCAGTTCTCCCTCGGCCACCGGCCCCGCCTCGGGACCCTTCTCCCGCGCCGGGGCCGCTTTGCCGACGATCCTCCCCCCACCACCCCCTTAGCCGAAGATCCCTCGGAAACAGCCTCACCACATACCCAAGAAGCGAATTGACTTCGCTGACAAACGACTGCTAGACATAGCCCCATGACCACCCCGCGACGTCGAATGCGCAGCTGCTGAGCCCACCCTCGCAGCTGCTCCACGACGTCGCGACGCGCCAGATCCGGTGCCGGACATCATCCCCCGCGGCCGAGGCGGGCTCAGCAGAGTGACCACCCTCACCTGCCCCACCCTTCGCACGAAGAGAGCCCAGCCATGACCCAGTACTCCGACTTCACCACGCGGCAGATCCACGCCGGCCAGACCCCCGACTCCCAGACCGGGGCGCGCGCGCTGCCGATCTACCAGACCACCTCCTACGTCTTCGACGACGCCGACCAGGCCGCCAACCGCTTCGCGCTGGCCGAGCTCGGCCCGATCTACACCCGCATCACCAACCCCACCCAGGAGACGGTCGAGAACCGCATCGCCGACCTCGAGGGCGGCGTCGGTGCGCTGCTGGTGGCCTCCGGCTCCTCCGCGATCACCCTGGCGATCCTCAACATCGCCGGCGCCGGCGACCACATCGTCTCCAGCCCGAGCCTCTACGGCGGCACGCAGAACCTCTTCGCCCACACCCTGCCCAAGCTCGGCATCGAGGTCTCCTTCGTCGAGGACCCCTCCGACCCCGAGTCCTGGCGCGCAGCCAGCCGGGACAACACCAAGGCCTTCTTCGGCGAGACGATCTCCAACCCCAGCAGCGAGGTGCTCGACATCGAGGCCGTGGCCGCCGTCGCCCACGAGGTCGGCGTGCCACTCATCGTGGACAGCACCATCGCCACCCCCTACCTGTCCCGGCCGATCGAGCACGGCGCCGACGTCGTCGTGCACTCGGCGACCAAGTACCTCGGCGGCCACGGCACCTCCATCGCCGGCGTCATCGTCGACTCGGGCAACTTCGACTACGGCCAGGGCGACCGCTTCCCCGCCTTCACCGAGCCCGACCCCTCCTACAACGGTCTGGTCTATGCCGAGGCGCTGGGCAAGGACGGCATCTTCGGGGTCAACCTGTCCTACATCCTCAAGGCCCGCGTGCAGCTGCTGCGCGACCTCGGCCCGGCGGTGGCGCCCTTCAACGCCTTCCTCATCGCCCAGGGCATCGAGACGCTCTCGCTGCGCCTGGACCGCCACGTCGAGAACGCCCAGAAGGTCGCCGAGTGGCTCGCCGGCCACGAGCAGGTCGAGACGGTCCACTACGCCGGACTGCCCAGCCACCCCTCGCACGAACGCGCCAAGAAGTATCTCCCCCAGGGCCCTGGCGCGGTCCTCGCCTTCGAGATCGCCGGCGGTGCGGCGGCCGGACGGGCCTTCGTCTCCGCCCTGACCCTGCACAGCCACGTCGCCAACATCGGTGACGTCCGCTCGCTGGTCATCCACCCCGCCTCGACCACCCACAGCCAGCTCTCCGAGGAGGCCCAGCGCGCGGCGGGCGTCACCCCCGGCCTGGTCCGCCTGGCGGTCGGCATCGAGGGGATCGAGGACATCCTGGCCGACCTGGAGACCGGCTTCGAGGCCGCCCGCGCGGTCGCCGGCAGCAGCACGGACGAGGCGGCCTGACATGGGCGCGCAGCCGGTTCCGACCTCGCCGAGCTCCCGTCGCCGCACCGTCGTGGTCGGCGACCTGGACCTGGACAACGGCCAGCGGCTGGAGCAGGCGCGCGTCTCCTACCAGACCTGGGGCAGGCTCAACGCCGCCCGCGACAACGCCGTGCTGGTCCTGCACGCGCTCACCGGCGACAGCCACGTCGTCGGCGAGCGCGGGCCGGACCACCCGACCGCCGGCTGGTGGCCGGGGCTGATCGGCCCGGGCGCGCCGCTGGACACCGACGAGCTGTTCGTCGTGGCCCCGGCGGTGCTGGGCGGGTGCCGCGGCACGACCGGTCCGTCCAGCCCGGCGCCGGACGGCCGCCCCTACGGCAGCTCCTTCCCCCAGATCACCATCAGGGACCAGGTGCGGGCCGAGGCCCGCCTCGCCGACGCCCTGGGGATCAAGACCTTCGCGCTCGTCGTGGGCGGGTCGGTCGGGGGCATGCGGTCGCTCGAGTGGGCGGTCTCCTATCCCGGGCGCGTCAAGAGGTGCGTCGTGCTCGCCGCAGGTGCGGCGGCCACGGCGGACCAGATCGCCTGGTCCGTGCCCCAGCTGCACGCGATCCGCCTGGACCCCAACTTCCACGGCGGCGACTACTACCCCGGCCCCGGCCCGCGGACCGGGCTGGAGATCGCCCGCCAGATCGCGCACGCCACCTACCGCTCGGCCGACGAGCTCGCGCTGCGCTTCGGCTCCGACCCGCAGGACGGGGAGGACCCGCTGCGCGGCGGACGGTATGCGGTGCAGTCCTACCTCGAGCACCACGGCAAGAAGCTGGCCCGTCGTTTCGACGCCAACTCCTACCTGGCCCTGACCGAGGCCATGAACAGCCACGACATCGGTCGCGGGCGGGGCGGGGTCGACGCGGCGCTGCGCCGGATCACGGCGGAGCTGACGGTCGGGGTGGTCAGCAGCGACCGGCTCTTCACGCCCGCCGACGGGGAGGTCATCGCCTCTGCGCCGGCGTGCCGCGAGCTGGCCGTGATCGACTCCCCCTACGGCCATGACGCCTTCCTCATCGAGACCGAGCAGGTCTTCGGGATCATCTCCCGCGCCCTGGCCGGCGCCGCGGAAGGATCGGCGCGCCGCCCGCGGCGCCTGCACTCGGTCTCGGCCCCCGCCGAGCAGCCCCACCAGCCGCTCCCGGCCGCGGTCCGGCCGACAGCCGCCGCCTACTGACCCGACCCGTCGGCACAGACCTCAGAGGCCGGTCGGCTCCTCGAGCCAGTCGATCTGGGAGCACACGCCCTGCGGGACGAGCCCGGCCAGCGCCACCGCCGCCGCGGCGGTCGTGTTGACCACCCGGTAGTCCAAGGTGGCGACGAGCTGCCCACCCCGGTCCTCCACGGCAAAACCCTCCGCCGGTCCGTCCGGCGCAAGACCAAAGGCATCCGACCACCCGACCGACTCGGTCGTGGGCCAGGCCTCGCCCAGCGCCACCCTGGCGGCGGCGTCCTCGGCCGCCTCCGCCTCGGTGGTGCCTCCCGGATAGACGACCGTCACCGTCGCGCTCCGGCCGGTGAAGGACATCGCCCAGGCCGAGGGGTCGAGCAGGTCGTCCACCGGCGCCGCGTCGACGACCGCCTCCTGGTCCTCCACCGTCGCGTCGACCCCCAGCGCCGTCGGCCAGGACAGGCACCCGGGCACGAGCAGCTCGCTCTCGGCATCACCGGCGAAGGCCACGATCGCGCCCTCGGTGGCCCCGAGCGGCTCAGCAGTCGCATCGTCGCGCAGCAGCAGGTGCGACCCGGCCTCGACCCTGGCCCCCTCCAGCCCCGGCACCTGGTCGTCCACCGCGCGCTGCAGGCCGACGAGGTCGAGGTCGTCGCGCAGCCTCAGCGCCAGACCGCGGACCTCCTGCCCGTCCCCGGCCCAGCGCACCTCCCACCGCGCGTCGTCCTGCGTCAGCCCGTATCTCAGCCCCAGACGACTGTTCTCCGCACGCAGCACGCCGTCGGTGAGCAGCACGGTGCTCGCCGGGACGGCCCGCCAGAACTCGCTGCGGTCGGTCTGCAGGCTCTCGCTGGTCAGGTCGCCGGCGCCGAGCCGCTCCTTGATCCGGGCCCAGTCGGTGATCGTCACGTGGCCTGCCTCGGCCGGGACGAGCGCCAGGGCCGCCGCCGCGGGTCCGGGGTCGCCGCTGACGTCGGCGCCCGGAACCCCGGGGGCCCGCGTCTGCGAGGAGCTGTCCGCCGTCCCGCCCGCCTCCGCGGTCGACGCACCGACCTCCGGGGTATGCGGTGCTGCCGGGGTCGCGGAGGCCCCGGCACCGACCGGGGTCGTCGGCGCGTCCACGGACGGCCGCTCCAGCGTCGTGCTGGAGCAGCCGGTCACGACCAACGCCGACAGCACGGCGAGGGGCAGGGCCGGCCGCACGACGGTCAGGAGTGCCAGATCCGGTCCAGGTAGTCCCGCATCGACCGGTCCGAGGAGAAGAAGCCGCAGCGGGCGACGTTGAGGATCGCCGAGCGGCTCCAGGCCTCCTCGTCCGCGTAGTAGGCCTCGACCCGGGCCTGCGCCTTGAGGTAGGAGTCGAAGTCGACCAGCGCCATGAACGGATCGTGGTTGACCAGATTGTCCACGACCGGGGCCGCCGCACCGCGGTCGCCCTCGGTGAAGTGGCCGCTGGCCAGCAGGTCGAGCGTCGCCCGCAGGACCGGGTCCTGCTCGTAGTAGGCCCGCGGACGGTAACCCTCGGCCCGTACCTTGTCCACCTCCGGCTCGCTGAGCCCGAAGAGGAAGAAGTTGTCGTCGCCGACCAGCTGGCGGATCTCGACGTTGGCGCCGTCGTCGGTGCCGATCGTCAGGGCGCCGTTGAGTGCGAACTTCATGTTGCCCGTGCCGGAGGCCTCCTTGCCGGCCAGCGAGATCTGCTCGGACAGGTCGGCCGCGGGGATGAGCTTCTCGGCCAGGTTGACGTTGTAGTTCGCCGGGAAGAACACCTTGAGGCGTCCCTCGAGGACCGGGTCCTCGTTCACCGTGCGGGCGACCGCGTTGATCAGCGCGATCGTCTCCTTGGCGAAGTGGTAGCCCGGGGCCGCCTTGGCACCGAAGATCACGGTGCGCGGGGTCAGGTCGGCAGCCTGGATGCGGCCGGAGCGGACACCCTCGTAGAGGGAGACGACGTGCAGCAGCTTCAGGGACTGGCGCTTGTACTCGTGCAGCCGCTTGACCATGACGTCCACCAGGTGGTCCTGGTCGAGCATGAGCCCGTCCCGGCCCTGCAGCACGTTGGCCAGCCGCTCCTTGTTGGTCTTCTTCACCTGGCGGAAGCGCGCGCGGAAGTCGGCGTCGTCGGCGTAGGGCTCCAGGCCCCGGAGCCGGTCGAGGTCGGTCACCCACTCCTCGGTGCCGAGGGCCTCGGTGATGAGATCGGACAGGCGGCGGTTGGCCAGCCGGATGAACCGGCGCGGCGTGATGCCGTTGGTGACGTTGGTGAACTTCTCGGGCCACAGGTCGTTGAAGTCCGGCAGCACGTCGTCGCGCAGCAGCTGGGAGTGCAGCTCGGCGACGCCGTTGACCTTGGCGCCGGCGACGGTCGCCAGGTAGGCCATCCGCACCGCACGCTGCGGGGACTCGGCGATGATCGACATCCGGCGCAGCCGGTCCTCGTCGCCGGGGAAGGCCTCGCGGACCTCCTCCAGGAAGTCCTCGTTGAGGCGGTAGATGATCTCCAGGTGGCGCGGCAGCAGGCGGCCGAGCAGCTCGACCGGCCAGACCTCCAGCGCCTCGGGGAGCAGGGTGTGGCAGGTGTAGGCGAAGCACTGCTGGGTGATGGCCCAGGCCTCGTCCCAGGCGAAGCTCTTCTCGTCGACGAGGATGCGCATCAGCTCGGGCACCGCGATCACCGGGTGGGTGTCGTTGAGCTGGAACATGATCCGCTTGGGCAGGTTCTGCAGGTCGAAGTCACCCGGGAGGGTGTTCTCGATGAAGTCGTGCAGGGAGCAGGCGACGAAGAAGTACTGCTGCTGCAGGCGCAGCTCCTTGCCCTGCGGGGTCGAGTCGTCCGGGTAGAGGACCTTGGAGATGTTCTCGGCGAAGGTCTGCGCCCGGGCCGCCTGGGCGTAGTCACCGGCGTTGAAGATCTGCAGGTCGAAGCCCTCGGTGGCCTCGGCGCTCCACAGCCGCAGGGTGTTGACGACGCCGTTCTGGAAGCCCGGGACCATGTAGTGGTAGGGCACGCCCCGGACCTGCCAGGCCGGGATCCACCGCACGCGCTGGCGGCCCTCGTCGTCGGTCCAGGGCTCGGTGCGCCCGCCGAAGCCGACGGTCACCGCACGGTCGGGGTGCGGGAACTCCCACGGGGAGCCCAGCCGCAGCCACGGGTCGGGGGACTCGACCTGGCGACCGTTCTCGTCGAAGGACTGGCGGAAGATGCCGTACTCGTAGCGGATGCCGTAGCCGATGCAGGGCACGTCCATCGTGGCCAGGGAGTCGACGAAGCAGGCCGCCAGCCGACCCAGGCCACCGTTACCGAGACCGGGCTCGATCTCCTGGGCGCGCAGCTCGGCGATGTTGATGCCGCACTGGCGCATCGCCTCCTCGGCGATCTCCATGAGGTTGGTCGACAGGAGGGCGTTGCCCAACTGCCGGCCCAGGAGGTACTCGGCCGAGAGGTAGCCAACCATCTTGGTGGGGTTCTTGCGGCGACGGTGACCGGTCTCCAGCCAGCCGGCCATCATGTAGGACCGCACGGTGCGGGCCAGCGCAAGGTACTGGTCGTTGATCGTGGACTGGGACAGCTTGACGCCCTGCCCGAAGTTGAGCTGCTGCAGGAACTCCTGGACGAAGCCGTCGACGGTCTCCGGCGGGGAGTGCACCGGCCCTCTGGCCAGCTCGTGCGTCATCGGTGCGCTCGGGCCGCGCCGGTTGGCGTCGGTGGAGGGCCGCTCGTCGTGGACGTGCGGCTGGTGGGTCTCGAAGGTGTCCGTCACGGAGTCCTCGCTGGTGGTGTTGACGTTGGCCCGACGCAGAAGGGGCAGCGCCGGGGCAGGCGCCGTTGCCCGGTCAACAAGACTACGGTGTGAGTCGGCACAGGCCGAAGCAGCTGCTTGACATTTGCGATTGCTAACACTTAGGTTTGCAAACGCAAACACTTCGCGCGGTCAATACTGCAGCCGATACAGGGGAGATCTCCGTATGTCGCACACGCTCACCTCTCGCAGGTCCCGCCCGTGGCTCGCCACGGGTGCGGCACTGCTGCTGGCCGGCGCCAGCGGACTCCCGGCCCTGGCGGGCCCGGCCGACGAGGCAGACAGCTCACCCACGCAGCAACCCGTCATGCTCGTCCTGGACGCCTCCGGCTCGATGCTCCAGGAGGACGCCGGCCAGGGACGCACCCGGATGGAGGCGGCCCGGACCGCGCTGACCGACCTCATCGACGCCGCACCGGAGGACGCCGAGCTGGGCCTGATGGTCTACGGCAGCGAGGTGGGCAACAGCGAGGCGGAGAAGGAGGCCGGCTGCAAGGACATCCGCACCCTGGCCGAGGTCGGCCCGGTCGACCGGACGGCGCTGACGGAGGCCGTCGAGGAGGTCGAGGCCTCCGGCTGGACCCCGATCGGCCGCTCGCTGGAGCTCGCCGCCCAGGAGCTGCCCGCCGAGGGCCCGCGCTCGATCGTGCTCGTCTCCGACGGCATCGACTCCTGCGGCGACCCGGACCCCTGCGAGGTCGCGGAGGAGCTCGCGGCCGACGGCGTGGACCTCGCGATCCACACCGTGGGCTTCCGCGTCGACGACGCCGCCCGCGCGCAGCTCCAGTGCGTGGCCGACGCCACCGGCGGCACCTATGCCGACGCCGCGGACGCCGGCGAGCTCACCGAGCAGATGAGCATCCAGGTGCAGCGGGCCATGCGCAGCTACGTGCCCGCCGGGCGCCCCGTCGAGGGCGGCGCCGAGCACACCTCGCCCCTCACCCTCGACGAGGGCGACTACGTCATCGAGCTGACCAGCAAGGACGGCGCCCATGCGGAGCGTTCGGTGCAGCACTTCGCGGTCCCCGTGCACGAGGACGAGCGCCTGCACATCAGCGCCTCCGCGATCCGGCCCCAGGTCAAGGGGGGCATGGACTTCACCTGGGTCGAGGTCGAGCAGGTCGACGCCGACGGCGATGAGTGCCGCTCCGACCGCGACGGCAACCACTCCAACAACTACATGGGCGGGCCCCCGACCGCGACCCTCATCACCACGCCGGCGACGGCGGAGGACGGGTGCTTACCGGACGGCCACGTCGTGTTCTCCGTCACCCGGACCGGCGACCAGGCCCCCGACGGCACCTTCCCGATCGAGCTCTCCATCTCCCGCGAGGCCCCGGTGGAGGCCACCTCGGTGCGCACCGCCCGCGACGCCTCCCTCGAAGCCCCTGGGCTCGGCGAGGAGGAAGCCCGTGGCGGGACCCTGGTGACCCCCGGGCTCAACTACTCGACCGCCACCCCGCTGGAGCCGGGCACCTACCGGTCCGACATCGCCAACGCCGAGTTCCACGTCTACCGCGTCCACCTCGAGCCGGGTCAGAAGATGGGCGCCGCGCTCATGCCGCTCGGCGACGGCGGATATCCCACCTCGCTCCAGCTCAACTTCGCCGCTCCCGACCGGACCGCGCTGGTCCCCGACGCGGGCAGCGCCGGCTATCGCAGCGGCAACTTCGCGGTCAACCTCACCGAGGGCGAGGTGCTGGCCGACGTGATGCGCACGACCGTCGATCCGGCCCGTGACGAGCAGCCCTACCAGGCCGGCGACTACTACCTCATGGTCAGCGGCAACTTCGAGAAGGACCTGGCCCTCCCCTACGCCCTGAAGGTGGAGGTCGCCGGGGACCCCCTGCCCGCCCCGACACCGCTGACCGACCTGGTCCCCCTGTCCCCCGACGCGCCCTCCACCGACGATGCCACCTCGACCCAGGTGCCGGAGGGCGACCAGGAGGACGCCACCGACGCCGACAGCGCCACCTCCTCCGCCACGCAGGGATCCGCCGGCAGCCAGACCGATGACGCCGGCTCGACCGGGGCCGCCGGGACCGGGACCGACGACACGACCGGGGCTGCCGGCACCTCGGGGCAGCGGGGCGACGGCGAGTCGACCTCCGTCCTGGCGTGGCTGCTGGGTGCCTTGGGCGTGGCCGTCGCCTCCGCCGGAGCATGGCTGTTGGTGAGGAGCAGGCGCAGCACCACGTCCTGACCTGTGGAACCGTCCGGCCTCCTTCCCCGTCCACCACGTAGGATCGACCAAGACGGGGAAAGGAGGGCAACGGATGCCTGACTGGATCAAGGACAGCCCCCAGTGGCTGTGGTGGGTCGGTGCCGCGCTCGCGTTCGGCATCGTCGAGATGACCACGCTGGACCTCATCTTCCTGATGCTGGCGCTGGGGGCGCTGGTCGCCGCCGTCGTGGCCGGTGCCGGGATCCCGCTGATCTGGCAGGTCTTGATCTTCGCGGTCTCCGCGGGCCTGTTCGTCTTCGCGCTGCGCCCCGTCGCGCTGAAGTACTGGCGCCTCGAGGGCCGTGGCGACAAGACCCTGGGGATCGAGGGCCACCTCGGCCAGACCGCGACGGTCATCGAGGAGGTCACCGACCGCTCCGGCCTGGTCAAGCTCCGCGGCGAGACGTGGACCGCACGGGCCGACCTGGAGGGCGCCACCTTCGCACCCGGCACCCTCGTCACGGTCGCCAAGATCGCCGGCGCCACCGCCGTGGTGTCCGCAGCCACCCCGCAGGACAAGCCTTTCGACCCGGGTGCCGACACCCGCGCCGAGGGGATCTGACCGCATACCCGACCACCTGACTGACGCAACAACACCTAGGAGACGTCATGCCAGACCCGATCAGCATCGTGGTGTGGGCCGTCGTAGCACTGCTCGTGCTCTTCGTGCTCACCGCCATCGCCCGAGCCATCCGCATCGTGCCGCAGGCCACGGCGGTGATCGTGGAGCGGCTCGGTAAGTACGACCGCACCCTCGACGCCGGCCTGCACTTCCTGGTGCCCTTCATCGACCGGCCCCGATCGGTGGTCGACCTCCGTGAGCAGGTCGTCAGCTTCCCGCCGCAGCCGGTGATCACCAGCGACAACCTGGTCGTCTCGATCGACACCGTCATCTACTTCCAGCCCACGGACCCCAAGGCGGCGACCTACGAGATCGCCAACTACATCCAGGGCATCGAGCAGCTGACCGTCACCACGCTGCGCAACGTCATCGGCTCGCTCGACCTGGAGCAGACGCTGACCTCCCGCGACATGATCAACGGCCAGCTGCGCGGCGTCCTCGACGAGGCGACCGGCCGCTGGGGCATCCGCGTCAACCGCGTCGAGCTCAAGGCCATCGACCCGCCCGCCTCCGTGCAGGACTCGATGGAGAAGCAGATGCGTGCCGAGCGCGACCGTCGTGCGGCCATCCTCAACGCCGAGGGCGTCAAGCAGTCGCAGATCCTCACGGCCGAGGGTGAGAAGCAGGCCCAGATCCTGCGCGCCGAGGGCACCGCCCAGTCCGCGATCCTGGAGTCCCAGGGTGAGGCCCGCGCGATCCTGCAGGTCTTCGACGCCATCCACAAGGGCAACCCGGACAGCAAGCTGCTGGCCTACCAGTACCTCCAGATGCTGCCCGAGATCGCCAAGGGCGAGTCCAACAAGATGTGGGTCGTCCCGACCGAGCTCACCGCGGCCCTGTCCGGCATCGGCAACGCGCTCGGCGGCGGCGCCCCCAAGGGCGGCTCCAACGTCCTGGACGGCCCCTCCATGGGGCTGCGCTCCGACGCCGGCCAGGTCGACTACGACATGGACGCCCCCACGCTCGAGGACCCCAAGGAGGCGCTGCGCCGGGCCCGCGAGGAGGCCGAGGGCGCCACCCGCGACGCCGAGGGCACCGTCAACAAGAGCCAGAAGAAGGACGCCGACAAGGCCATCGCCGAGGCGGCCGCGAAGGCCCGCCGCGCCGCGCAGGACGTGGGCAACGAGGGCCAGCTGGCCGGCGGCGCCCCCGGCCTGGACCCGCTGCAGCAGCCGGAGCAGATCGCCCCGGACCTGCCGCAGCAGCACCACCAGGAGGGCCAGCCGGAGCACCAGCAGCGCCCGAGCCAGGGCGAGCCCCAGCTGGGCCGCACCTGGGAGAGCGAGGAGAACCGCGACTGGCAGCAGCCGCGCGACCAGTGATCCCCGGCTCCGCACGGAGCTGACAGAGAGCTGACCACGTCGCCCCACCCGGCCACCGGGTGGGGCGTCGTCGTCCCCGCAGGTGCGTGACCGCATACCCCCCCTGCGGTTGAGGGACCCGCCCGGCCTTGTGAGGGTGGAGGGTATGCGGATCACCGACACCTCCGACCTGTGGTGGAAGAGCGCGGTCGTCTACTGCCTCGACATCGAGACCTTCCTGGACGCCGACGGGGACGGCATCGGCGACATCGAGGGCCTGACGCGGCGCATCGACTACCTCGCCGAGCTGGGCATCACCTGCCTGTGGCTGATGCCCTTCTACCCCAGCCCCGACCGGGACGACGGCTACGACATCACGGACTACCTCGGCGTCGACGAGCGCCTGGGCGACGTGGGGCGCGTCGTCGAGCTGCTGCGGCTGGCGCACGACCGCGGGATCCGGGTCATCGCCGACCTCGTGGTCAACCACACCAGCGACCAGCACCCGTGGTTCAAGGCCTCCCGCAAGGAGAAGGACCCCGCCAAGAACCCCTACCGCGACTACTACATCTGGCGCTCCGACGAGCCAGGGGACACCTCGGACGAGGTCGTCTTCCCCGACCAGGAGGACTCGATCTGGGAGAAGGACGACAAGACCGGGGAGTGGTATCTGCACCACTTCTACAAGCACCAGCCCGACCTCAACCTGGACCATCCCGAGGTCGTCGACGAGCTGCTGCGGGCCATCGGCTTCTGGCTGCAGGTGGGCTTCGACGGCTTCCGGGTCGACGGCGTGCCCTTCTTCGGGCAGTCCGGGGAGAAGGAGGGTCGCGACGACCTCGTCGACCCGCACGTCTTCATGCGGACCCTGCGCGAGTTCATCTCCCGCCGGCACGGCGACGCCATCACCCTCGGCGAGGTCAACCTGCCGCACGAGGAGCAGCTGGCCTTCTTCGGCGGCGAGGACGGCAACGAGTTCCACATGCAGTTCGACTTCATCGGGATGCAGGCGACCTACCTCTCGATGGCCCGCGCCGACGCCAGGCCGCTGGTGAAGGCGCTCAAGGCCCGCCCCGAGCTGCACGTCGCCAACCAGTGGGCGACCTTCCTGCGCAACCACGACGAGCTGACCCTCGACAAGCTGACCGAGAAGGAGCGGCAGGAGGTCTTCGAGGCCTTCGGTCCGGAGCCGGAGATGCAGGTCTACGACCGCGGGCTCAAGCGGCGCCTGCCCCCGATGCTCGGCGGCGACCCGCGCCGGGTCCGGATGGCCTACTCGCTGCTCTTCTCGCTCCCGGGCACGCCGACGCTCTACTTCGGCGAGGAGATCGGGATGGGCGAGGACCTGGCCGCCGAGGGACGGATGGCGGTGCGCACCCCGATGCAGTGGAGCGACACCAAGAACGGCGGCTTCTCCTCAGCGGCACCCTCCAAGCTCGTGCAGGCCGTCGTCGGCGACGGCTACGGCCCCGAGCACGTCAACGTCATGTCCCAGCTGCACGACCCCGACTCGCTGCTCTCCTGGATACGCCGCCTGATCGAGATCCGCCGCGCCTGCCCGGAGCTGGGCTGGGGCGAGCTGGAGATCCTCGAGCACGACGCCGGCCACGCCGTCCTGGCGCACCGGCTCTCGCTGGAGGACTCGGCGATCGTCGCGCTGCACAACCTCGCCTCGGACCCGGTCACCGTGACCGTGGACTGCGGCGGTTTCGGCGCGGACGCCAGGGTGGTCGACCTGATCACCCACGAGGTCCTCGACCTCACCTCCGGCGGGGTCGAGTCCGCGCTGGACGGGTATGGGGTGCGCTGGCTGCGCGTGCGACCCGCCGGCGACCTGGCGGTGCCGTGATGCCCAGGATCGGCTTCCACGCCTCGCACGAGCAGATCTCGCCGCGACAGCTGCTCGCCGACGTCCAGCACGCGGAGGGGGCCGGCTTCCAGATGGCGATGTGCTCCGACCACCTCGCGCCCTGGAGCGAGCGGCAGGGGCACTCAGGCTATGCCTGGTCCTGGCTGGGCGCGGCCCTCGCCACCACCGACCTCGAGCTGGGCTGCGTCAGCGCCCCGGGCCAGCGCTACCACCCAGCCGTGCACGCGCAGAAGATCGCGACGCTGGGCCAGATGTTCCCGGGCCGCTTCTGGGTGGCGCTGGGCAGCGGGGAGAACGCCAACGAGCACGTCACCGGTGACGCCTGGCCGCGCAAGGAACAGCGGGTCCAGCGCCTCGAGGAGAGCGTCTCGGTCATCCGGCGGCTGCTGGCCGGGGAGACCGTCTCGCGCGACGGCCTGGTCCGGGTGCACGAGGCCAAGGTCTGGGAGCGCCCCGACCCGGTGCCGCGCCTGATCGGGCCCGCAGTCTCGGTGGAGTCGGCCGCGCGGGTGGCCGCGTGGGCCGACGGGATCGCCACGCTCAACCAGCCGGTGGAGCGCCTGAGGCGACTGCTCGCCGCATACCGGGACGCCGGCGGAGCCGGTCCTGCGGCGCTGCAGATCCACCTGTCCTGGGCGCCGACCGAGGAGGAGGCCGAGGCGATCGCGCACGACCAGTGGCGCACCAACGTCTTCCCCGAGCCGGTGAGCTGGGACACGGCGCAGCCGGAGGCCTTCGACGCGATGGCCGAGCACGTGACGCCGGCCACGGTGCGTGAGCACGTCCGCGTCTCCGCCGACCTGGGCCAGCACCGGGCCTGGCTGGCCGAGTATGCCGAGCTCGGCTTCGACGACCTCTACCTGCACTTCGTCGGTCAGGACCAGGAGCGCTTCATCGACGTCTTCGGGGAGCAGGTGCTGCCAGAGCTGCGCTGACCGTCAGTCGCGTCGGCGCAGGACCACCGAGCCCCAGCCGGGCAGGGTCCCGTCGGCGAGGACAGCGGCAGCCCCCGGGGAGGAGGGCACCAGCACCTCGGCACCCTCCCAGCCCGCGAGCAGCTCGGCGGGGACGTCCAGGTCGTCGCGGGTGAAGCTGGCCAGCGTCAGCAGCCTCGTCCCCTCCTGCTCCCGCTCGAAGGCCCACAGGTCCGGGTGGTCCATCGCCAGCGGGGTGATCGTCCCGTGCGAGACGGCCGGCTCCTCGTGCCGCAGCGCGATCAGGGCCCGGTAGTGCTCGAAGACCGAGCCCTCCACCCCGACCTGGGCCTCGGCGTTGATCTCGACGTGGTTGGGGTTGACCGCGATCCACGGCTCCCCGGTGGTGAAGCCTGCCTGCTCCCCCGCGGTCCACTGGACCGGCGTCCGCGCGTTGTCCCGACCCTTGGCCCGCAGCCCGTCCAGCACGTCGGCGAAGGGGGTGCCGGCCAGCTCGCGCTCGGCCACGTAGTTGAGCGTCTCGATGTCGCGGAAATCCTCCAGGAGGGCGAAGGGCGCGTTGGTCATCCCGAGCTCCTCACCCTGGTAGACGTAGGGCGTGCCGCGGAGGGTGTGCAGCACGGTGGCCAGGGTCTTGGCGCTCACCTTCCGCCACGCCGGGTCGTCGTCCCCGAACCGCGAGACGGCGCGCGGCTGGTCGTGGTTGTCCCAGTAGAGGCTGTTCCAGCCGACCTCCGCGAGGGCCTCCTGCCACGCCATGATGCTCTCCCGCAGCCGCGGCATCGCCAGGTCGGTGAGGTCGAACTTGCCGCCGGGGCCGGCGTCGAGGTCGACGTGCTCGAACTGGAAGACCATGTCCACCTCGCCCCGCGCGGGGTCGGTGTAGAGCCGCGCCTTCTCAGCGGTCACCCCCGGCATCTCGCCCACCGTGAGGAAGGCCGTCGGGTGGTCGGCGAACACTTCGCGACGCATCTCCTGGAGGTGGTCGTGCACCCGCGGCCCGTCGACGACCAGGCCGAAGCCGTCCCCGTCGGGCAACCCCTCGGGCTTGTCGATGAGGTTGATCACGTCCATCCGGAAGCCGTCGACGCCCCGCGCCAGCCACCACCGCATCATCGCGTAGACGGCCTCGCGCACCTGCGGGTTCTCCCAGTTGAGGTCGGGCTGCTTGCGGCTGAACAGGTGCAGGTAGTACTCCCCCGTCGCCTCGTCCCACTCCCACGCGGGCCCGGAGAAGACCGAGCGCCAGTCGTTGGGCTCCGCGCCGGGCTCGCCGCCGACGTGGCCGGGACGTGGCGGCCGCCAGACGTACCAGTCCCGCTTCTCACTGGTCGCCGAGGACCGCGAGTCGACGAACCACGCGTGCTCGTCGGAGGTGTGGTTGACGACCAGGTCCATGACGACCTTGATCCCGTGGCCGTGCGCCGCCTCGATGAGCTCGTACAGGTCGGCCAGCGTGCCGAAGAGCGGGTCGATGTCCTGGTAGTCGCTGATGTCGTAGCCGTTGTCGTCCTGGGGGCTGCGGTAGACCGGGCTCAGCCACACGACGTCGACGCCCAGCGCCACGAGGTGGTCCAGGCGCTCGATGATGCCGCGCAGGTCACCGGTCCCGTCGCCGTCACCGTCGGCGAAGCTTCGCGGATAGATCTGGTAGACGACGGCGGACTTCCACCAGTCGGCCGGGGGCTGGGGTTCGGTCAACGGCATGACTCCACAGTATGCGGTGCTCCTCACCTCGGCCCGGCGGTCACCGCCGCCAGCCCGGATCCCGCCCCGTGAGGGCGACGGCCTGGTGGAGGGGGTCCTGTGACGAGCCGTCGACGGCAGCACCGAAGATGCCGGGCATGCCCCCGCCGCCGGCCAGCCGGGGTCGCTCGTAGGCCAGGACCTCCTCGACCGCCTCCGGCGCGGGGCCGTAGGGCTGCCCGGTCGCCACCGCGAGGTCCCACCCGTGGACGACGAGGTCGACGAGCATCTGCTGCGCGTACTCGCGGCGGGTGGCCGGGCCGTAGGACATCCGGATCTCGACGTCCTCGTCCTCGACGTCGGCCCAGGCGAGCAGCGAGGCGGTGATCGCCTCTTCCCAGGCGGTGCGGGCGTCGGCACCCAGCACGTCCCCCTCGTAGTCGTCGCCGACCTCCTCCAGCGTCTCCCCCGCGAGCAGCCGCGGCGCCCACAGGTGCTCGGCCGTGAGGTGGGTGAGCAGCGCCCTGACGTCCCAGTCGGCGCACGGCGTGGGCGCCGACCAGATCTCGTGGTTGGGGTCGGCGGGCAGCACCTGCACGACCGCGCTCACCGCGGCCGCCCCGGCGGGCAGGAGCTCGCGGGCCATGGACATGCTGGTCTCGGACGTCTGGGTCTGCGCCATGCCCTCACCATCCCACCCGGGCGAGGCCCCCGCCTGCCCGCGGATCCGTAGGGTCGGTCCCATGTGGATCCGAGACTGCCGCCCGTGGGGCGGGGAGCGCTCCGACGTCCGGATCGAGGGCGAGGCGATCGCCGAGGTCCGCGCGCACGACCCGGCGGTCGGCACGGCGCCCGCCCCCGGACCAGGCGGGTCGGACGTCGAGGGGCGTGGCCGCATACTCCTGCCGTCGTTCTCCGACGTCCACGTCCACCTCGACTCGACCCGGCTGGGGCTGCCCTTCCGGCCCCACACCGGGGCGCCCGGAGTGTGGGCGATGATGCTCAACGACCGCGCGCACTGGCGGGACGCGGAGGTCGGGATCGTGGAGCGGGTCGCCCACACCCTGGGGCTGATGATCGCGCGGGGCACCACACGGGTCCGGTCCTTTGCGCAGGTCCGCGCCGACCTGCTCCTCGTCACCGGCGAGACCCCGACGGCGGCGGTCATGGACCGGCTGCCGGACCGGACCGTGCTCCACCGCGGCCGCGTGGTCGCCGACCAGCTCGAGCTTCTGCCCGCCTGACTCACCGGCGGGCGCGTCGTGGCCGGCTGGCTCTTCGCGGCCGGTGAGCCAGTCGGTGGATCTCAGGCTGAGGTGCCAGGCAGACGGGACCCCAGCGTCTCCAGCACCTCGGCGGCGACCTGCTCCGGCGTCTGCTCGATGTCGGCCCGCATGCCCGGCTCGTCGTCCTCCAGCGGCTCGAGGGTGTCGAGCTGGGACTGGAGCATGGCCGGCTTCATGAAGTGCTCGCGGTGGGCCATGCGCTCCAGGATCACCTCCGGGTCACCGACGAGGTGCACGAAGAAGACCCCTTCGCCGCCCTCCCGGAGCAGGTCGCGATAGCTCCGTTTGAGCGCCGAGCAGGACATGATCGTGGACTGCCCGCGGGCGTCGTGCTCGGCGGTCCAGTCCGCGAGCGCCCGGAGCCAGGGCCAGCGGTCCTCGTCGTCGAGTGGCTGGCCGCTGGACATCTTGTCGATGTTGGCCTGGGGGTGGAAGTCGTCGCCCTCGGCGAACGGCCAGCCCAGGTGCTGGACGAACTGCTCGCCGATGGTGCTCTTGCCGTTGCCCGAGACGCCCATGACGACCAGGTGGAGCGGGCCCGCTGCCGGGGGCGGGGTCGGGGTCTGACCCGGGGCCGGGGTCGCGGCGTCCGTCATGGCACCACGAACCACATGAGCAGAGCGATCACGAAGATCGTCAGGCCCAGCGTGGTCTCCATGACGGTCCAGGTCCGCAGCGTCGTCTTGACGTCCATCCCGAAGAACCGGCTGACCAGCCAGAAGCCGGAGTCGTTGACGTGCGAGAGCACCGTGGACCCGGCCGCGATGGCCAGCACCAGGCAGACGATCTTCAGGTCGGACAGGCCCTCGGCCGCGACGCCGGCGGACAGCAGCCCGGAGGTGGTGACCAGCGCGACGGTCGCCGAGCCCTGGGCGACCCGCAGGGCGGTGGCGATGACGAAGGCCGCGACGATCAACGGCATGCCCATCGCGTCGAGGGACTCCGACAGCGCGGTCCCGATGCCGCTGTAGCGCAGCACCCCGCCGAACATGCCACCGGCACCGGTGATCAGGATGATCGCGCAGATCGGCGCCAGCGCGTCGTTGAGGATGGTCTCGAGCGTGGCCAGCGAGTTGCGCCGCCGCCCCAGGGTGTAGGTCGCCACGAGCAGGGTGATCAGCAGCGCGACCGGGGTCTGCCCGATGAACGAGAGGGTGTCGAGGACGACACCGTCCTCGGGCAGGGTGCCCGCCTTGCGCAGGGTGTCGATGCCGGTGTTGAAGGCGATGAGGATCACCGGCATCAGGAGGATGCCCAGCACCAGCCCGAAGGCCGGCGGTGCGACCTCGGCGCGTCCGGCCGCCAGGTCCTCGGCCCGCTGGTCGTCCTCCCCGTCGTCGAGGTCGGACGCCTCGCCGGACAGCGACCCGCGCAGCACGTTGTCGTTGATCGGGACCATGATCTTGCCGGCGTAGACCTTGGTGAAGAGGTAGACGCCGACGTACCAGGCGATGAAGGCCACCGGCAGACCGATGAGCATCGTCAGGCCGATCGAGCCACCGAGCTCGGTCGCCGCGGTGACCGGGCCCGGGTGGGGCGGCACGATCGCGTGCATCGCCGCGAAGGCGCCCGCCGCGGGGATCGCGTAGAGCAGGATCGACCCGCCGAACCGTCGCGCCACCGAGAAGATGATCGGCAGGAAGACGACGAGGCCCGCGTCGAAGAAGATCGGGACACCGAAGAGCAGCGCGGCCACGCCGAGGGCGAAGCTGGCGCGTTGCTCGCCGAAGCGGTTGATCAGAGTGTCGGCGAGCACTTGCGCCCCGCCGGTCACCTCCAGCACCCGGCCGACCATCGCGCCCAGACCCACCAGGAGCGCGACCGAGCCCAACGTGCTGGAGAAGAAGCTGATGGCCACCCTGGCCACGTCGGCCATCGGGATGCCCGCGGCGATGGCGGTCACGAAGCTGATCAGCACCAGCGCGATGAAGGCGTGCATCCTCAGTTTGATGATGAGGAAGAGGAGGACCGCCACGGCGACTGCAGCGATGGTCAGGAGCACTCCGGCGGAGTGGACCGGTGTCATCGGATCCATGCTGAACCTCCTTGGTCAGACCGAACGGACTCACGCTAGCCCCTATGCTGCGCCCATGCGCGCGGAGCGGGTGGCGACTCGCCACGGGGGAGGACGAGGATGCCGGGGGTATGGGGTGCTCCTTCCCCTTCTCCTGCTGGCCACCGCCACGACCGCCTGCACGCCGCAGGCTCCCCCGGTCGGTGGGACGGCCCCGATCACCCAGGAGCAGGAGAGGGCGACGGGCGCCTCATACCCGAAGGCGGTGGAGGACGAGGCCGTGGCCGAGATGGTGCACGCGATGGACGAGGCGCTGACCGCCGGCGACGTCGACGCCTTCCTCGAGCACGTGTCGCCCGAGCTCCACGAGGAGCAACGGTCCTGGTTCGAGGCGGTCGCCAGCGTGCCGATGGACGTGCGCGGGCTGCGCGCCGACCGGATCGCCTCCCGCCGCTCGCCGGAGGGGACCGTGGTGCACGTGGGCCTGCGGCACCGCATCCAGGGCGGGGACCCGGAGCCGGTGATGCAGCAGTACCGCTGGACGGTGGCGCCCGGCGAGGACGGCCGGCCCCTGCTGGTGGAGGCGACGGGCCGCAACGGCCAGTTCTTCGGCAACCCCGCCCCCTGGGACCTCGGTCCTGTCGCGGCGCTGGAAGGCGACGGGGTCCTCGTCCTCGCGCCCGAGGATGCGCGGTCGGAGGCGGAGTTCCTCCTGCCGGGCCTGGAGGCTGCGGCGCGCGAGGTGCTGGAGGACTTCCCCACCCTGGCCGAGGACCGCCAGGTGCTGGTGGTCCAGCTCGTCACGGCCGACGTGCTGGCGGACGCCCTGGACGTGGACGAGGACGAGGGGTGGACCGCCGGTCTGGCGTGGCTCTACACCTCGCCCGACGACCCGGGAGGCGGGCGCTCCGGCGCTCCTGCCCTCGGGGTCGGGCGGCTCGGGCCGGTCGTGGCTCCGAGGGTGATGATCGACCTGGACTGGGCCGTGCAGGACCGGCAGGACTGGGGCGTCGGGCCCGGCGGCGATGTGACCCTGCGCTACTACGGGGCCAGCGCCGCGCTGCAGGGCGACGATCTGGACCACCATGCGGCGGAATGGCTGGTCATGGGGGTGTCGGAGTGGTACTCCACGCTCCGGTCGCGCGATGGCGAGGAGAACCTGCGCGACTGGGTGTCCGCCCGCCTCGGCGGCACCTCTCCCCAGTCGCTCCCGCCGATCGCCCCCACCCAGGGCGCAGACCCCGAGGAGGTCACCGCCGTCGCGGCCGGTTTCGCCCTCTACCTGTCCGACACCTACGGCGCCGACCGCGTCATGGAGCTGGCCCAGGAGCTGCTGCCCCTCGACGGCTGGTACGACGACACCCGGATCAGCGAGGTGATGACCTCCACGCTGGGCGCGAGCGAGGAGGAGCTGCTCGCCGGCTGGCAGGAGTGGGTGGCCGGGTTGGAGGAAAGGGCCCCCGCGAGCGTCGAGGGCCGCTGAGCGGGCGACTCCGTCCTGCGGGGCGGGGACGACAGGACTGCGACCGCGGCGCGTCAGGCCTGCGAGCGGGGGCCCAGGTCGGCGACGACCCTCGTCACCAGCGCCATCTGGGCGTCGACGACGTGGTCGGGCAGGTCGTGGTGCTGCTGCACCGCCTGCTCGGCCAGGACCGAGAACTCGGTGCAGCCGAGGAGGACGGCGTCGGCGCCGGTGGCGGCCCGCTGGCGGTCGACGAACTCCTCGAACTCCTCGGTCGTCACCTCGACCCCGGCCTTGACGCGCTCGTAGATCATCGCCATGACCTGGCGCTGGGCAGCCTCGTCCGGGAGCCGGACCTCCGCCCCGAGTCGCGCCAGCGCCTCCTGGTAGACCCCGCTGAGCAGGGTGCCGTCGGTGGCCAGCAGGGTGACGACCGGGCGCCGGTCACCGTCCCCGGCCACCCGACGGGCGGCGGCCACGACGGCCTCCGCCCCGACCTCGATGAGGCTCAGCACGGGGACCGGCAGGTCTGCCGCCGGCGGCAGGAAGGCGTGCAGGGTGTTGCAGGCGATGACGACCCGGTCGACGCCGAGCCGGGCCAGCACCTCCAGGTCACCCGTCAGGTAGGGCAGGGGGTCCTCGGCGTCGGCGTCCTTGAGGCGGGCGGTCCGGTCCGGGACCGTGGCGTGGTTGAGGACGACGGTGTCGATGTGCTCCTGGTCGGCCCCCGCCGGGGTCGCCCGGACCAGGGCGTCGAGGAAGGCCACGGTGGCGGCGGGCCCCATACCTCCCAGGACGCCAAGCACGGGGCGTCGCCAGGTGTCCGGCAGGAGGCGTCCCCGGTCGTCCCGTCCCCGGTCGTCCGTGGGTGTCACGAAGTCACCGGCCGGCGGTAGTTGCGGGCGAAGTTGCGGGTCAGCGCGGCGTCGTTGCGCACCTGGGCGGCGGTCCGGGACCAGTGCCGGTCGGCGCCGTAGACGTAGGGGCGCATGACGAAGCCGTTGCGCCGGATCTCCTTGACCCTGTCCCTCGTCGCCGGGTCCGTCACGTAGCGCATGAGCAGCGGCACGGGCACGACCGAGTAGAGCCAGCCGTCGCGCTGCAGGCCCATCTCCACGCCGTCCAGCGGGTCGCGGTCCTCGATGTGCTCGCGCACCAGCGGTGTCAGGAAGGGGTGACCGGCGGCGTGCAGGTAGCCGTGCGAGCGACCGAGCCGCGGGTTCAGCTCGAAGAAGTAGTGGGTGCCGTCGCGGGGGTCGACCTTGATGTCGAAGTTGGCGTGCCCGGTCCACCCGACGTGCTCGAGCAGCCGCGCCGCCTCGCTGACGGCATCGCCCTGCTCGGCGTGGATGATGGCCAGCGGGTTGCCGACCCAGGCGGGGTCGTGGTCCTCGAGCAGCACGTGGCCGACCCGCCCCCAGCGGACCGTGCCGGACCGGTCGGAGTAGGTGGTGACGACCCTCATCTGCTCGTCACCCCCGGGGATCCGCTCCTGGATGACCAGGGCACCGGCGTAGCCCGCGTCCGACATGACGCGGCGCTGGGCGAGCAGGTCGGACAGGTCGTCGGCGAAGCCGATCTTGCGCTTGCCGACGTAGTCGAGCTCGTAGAAGGCCGGGGGGTCGGCGGCCTTGAGGACCAGGGGCCACTTCATCCCCTCGAGCGCCTCGCCGACCTGGGTGTCGGTCAGCTCGTGCTCCAGGACCCGGGTCACCGGGTGGGCGACGCCGAGCTCGGCGCACAGCGCCGCGAAGTTCTGCTTGTCGTTGAGCCGCTCGATGAGGTCCAGCTGGGGATAGGGCACGACGAAGCGCTCGTCCAGCAGGTGTCGCATCGTGCCGATCCGCTCGATCCAGGCGTCCATCGTGCCCATCAGCAGGAAGCGGTGGCCGGGACGGGCGTCGGCGATGCCGTGCAGGTGGTCGGCCAGCGCGGGCAGGTCGTCCATCCCGGCGAAGATCAGGTTGTCGATGATGCGGGAGTCACGCACCGCGTAGGGGACGCCGCGGGTCAGGACGGTGGTGCGGACACCCAGCTCGGCGTGGAAGGCCCTGGCCAGCGTGTAGGTCGGCAGGTCGCCGCCGAGGACGACGGGGACGAAGGGGACCGTGCTCGAGCAGGGCGACGACGAGGGCATGATCGCGAAAATATCAGTCTGGGCTGGGCGGACCATGGTCCCCGTCGACCCACGTGTCGGCCTCCGAGCCCGGCACGACGACGGCCTGGCCGGCGGTCAGCTCCCCCAGCAGGCCGTCGACGTCCTCGGCCAGCGCCAGCGGGACGCGGAGGGTGAAGGTGACCTCGGCGCCGTAGTCGGCCCCCACGACCTCCACGCCGCGGCCCCGCAGGTCGTGCTCGAGGCGCCCGGCCAGGTCGTGCCCGGCCCTCACCTCCAGCTGCCGGGCCAGCACCCTGGTCAGCACGAGCCCGTCCTCGACCGCCTGCTCCACGGCCGCCCGCACCGCATCCCCGTACGCCCGCGCCAGGCCACCCGTCCCCAGCAGCGTCCCGCCGAACCAGCGCGTGACCACGGCCACGACGTCGGTCAGGTCGGCGTGCGCGAGCGCCTCGAGCATCGGTGCGCCGGCGGTCCCGGCCGGCTCCCCGTCGTCGTTGGAGCGGCGCACGGCCCCGTCCGGTCCCAGCACGAACGCGGAGCAGTGGTGCCGCGCGTCCCAGTGGGTGCCGCGCGCCTCGTCCACGACGGCCCGCGCCGCGGCCTCGTCCTCGACCGGCCGCAGCCAGCACTCGAAGACCGACCTCTTCTCCTCGATCGAGGCCACGACGGGACCGGCGAGGGTCCGGTATGCGGTGCTCACGCCGGCTCCTTCTCGTCGAGGTCGCGGCCTAGCCCGGCGACCGCCGGCAGCCATCATCGATGAGGGTATCCGCCCTCCTAGACTCGGGGCATGCCTCTCCTCCGCGCCGTCCTGACCGTGCTGTTCTCCACGGCCCTGCTCCTCGTCGGTCCGGGGGCGCTGGCCCACGACGAGCTCATCGAAGCCTCCCCCGAGGACGGCCAGACGCTGGAGACCGCACCGGAAGCGATCGAGCTGACCTTCTCGGGCGAGATCGCCCAGGTCGGTGCCCAGCTGGCGGTGACGGGCGGAGACGTGGCCCAGCCGCTCGACGGCGCCCCCAGGGTCGAGGGGCTGACGCTGGTGCAGGACCTGGCCGACCTCGGCCCGGGCACCTACGAGGTGCTCTGGCGCGTGACCAGCCAGGACGGTCACCCGATCTCCGGGGCGTTCTCCTTCACGGTCGGCGGCGACGCGGGGGCGGCGCCCGCCTCCGGCGAGGACGACGAGACCGGCGGGGCCGGGAGCACCGACGAAACCGGTGAGGCCACGACGACGGCCACCTCCACCGAGCCCTCGGGCACCGGGTCGACCACCGGCTCCACCAGCGACACCGAGGGCGACGCGGCCGAGGACGGCGCGGCGGGCGGCATGCCCACCTGGGTCTGGGCCGTCGTGGGCCTCGGGGTCGTGGGGCTGATCGGTCTCCTGGCCCTGACCTGGTCCCGCGGGCGCCGCTGAGGAGGACCGCCCGGGGCGAGGGGAACCCCATACCCCGGCCGGCCCGAAAGGGCCTGGAGCGCAGCCGAAACCGGCTGGTCGTCACGGGCGATGGTGTTTGTGAGTCCGGTCTCATGTAATCTGTGCCTCACGAACGCACACATCCCCCGGGCCGGCTCCGCGACCTGACAACCGCAGCCAGCGATGCCGTCCGGCAGAGTCGACACAAGGGGGTCACGCCATGGGGCGCGGCCGAGCCAAGGCAAAGCAGATCAAGGTTGCGCGGAGGTTGAAGTACAACTCCGCACCAGCCACCGACCTCACCGCTCTGGAGCGAGAGCTCCGCGGCGCCGGACGGGACGACTACACCTCCCCGGTCCCGGACGACGACGAGGATGAGCTGGAGGACCCCTACGCCTCCTACGACGAGGACGACGACGACGAGGGTGACGACGACTACTCGTCCTGGGCCGCCGGCCAGCGCTGACTCCTCGCGACATCCCCTGGGCCAGCTCTGGTCCCGATACCGCCAGTACCGCGGTCGAGTCCTGCTCGGATTCGTCCTGTCCACGATCCGCAAGGTCATGGACGTCATGCCCGAGCTGCTCATCGGCGCCGCCATCGACGTCGTCGTGCGCGGGTCCGACTCCTTCGTGGCCTCGCTGCTCGGCGTCGAGGACCGGCGTGAGCAGATCGTCTGGCTGGCGGTCATCAACGGCGTCGTCTGGGTGCTGGAGTCGACCTTCGACTACCTGGCGGCGCTGACCTGGCGCAACCTGGCCCAGCAGGTCGAGCATGACCTGCGACTGGAGGCCTACGGCCACGTCCAGGGGCTGGACATGGCCTGGCACGAGACCAGGCCTACGGGGCAGACCCTCGCCGTGGTCAACGACGACGTCAACCAGCTCGAGCGCTTCCTGGACACCGGCGTCGACCGCCTCTGGCAGCTGGCGCTCAATGTCGTCCTGGTGGGTGCGGTCTTCGCCGCCAGTTCCCTGACCCTGACGCTGCTGGCCTTCCTGCCGATCCCGGTGATCATCGTCGGGTCGCTGTGGTTCCAGCGTCGTCTCGAGCCCCGCTACGCCGTCGTCCGGGGCGCTGTCGCGCGGATCAGCAGCCTGGTGTCGGCCAACCTCGGCGGCATGGCGACCATCAAGTCGTTCACCGCGGAGGGCCGTGAGCTGGAGCGCGTCCGGGAGGCCTCCGACGCCTACCGCCTCGCCAACGCCGACGCCATCCGGGCCTCGGCCGCCTTCGTGCCGCTGATCCGGATGGCGATCCTGGTCGGCTTCACGATGACCCTGCTGCTGGGCGGCTGGATGGCCCTGGACGGCCGGCTGGAGGTCGGGCTCTACTCGGTCCTGGTCTTCATGACCCAACGCCTGCTGTGGCCGCTCACCTCGGTCGGGGAGGTGCTCGACCTCTACCAGCGGGCGATGGCGTCGGTGCGGCGCATCCTCGCCCTGCTCGACGAGCGCCCGCTGACCCTGCCCGGCGACCGCGAGCTGGCCGCCGTCTCGGGCACCCTGGAGCTGTCGGAGGTCCGCGCGGGCTACGGCGAGGGCCCCGACGTCCTCCACGACATCTCGATGACGATCCCGGCCGGGCAGGTGCACGCGATCGTCGGGCCCACGGGCGCGGGCAAGTCCACCTTGCTGCGTCTGCTGCTGCGCTTCACCGACCCGCGCGCCGGCCACGTGCTCCTCGACGGCGTCGACCTGCGCGAGCTCACCTGGGAGACCCTGCGCGGTCGGATCGGGTATGTGGCGCAGGATCCCTTCCTCTTCGAGGGCACCGTCGCCGACAACATCGCCTACGGACGCCCGGGGGCCTCGCGCGAGGAGGTCGTCCGCGCCGCCGAGCAGGCCCAGGCCTCGGCCTTCGTCGAGAGCATGCCGGAGGCCTACGACACCCACGTCGGCGAGCGGGGTGTCACCCTCTCCGGCGGCCAGCGGCAACGCCTGGCCCTGGCCCGGGCCATCCTGCGCGACCCGGCCGTCCTCATCCTCGACGAGGCCACCTCCGCCGTCGACAACGAGACCGAGGCCGCGATCCAGCGCTCCCTCGCCGAGGTCACCCGGGGGCGGACGACCGTGGTGGTCGCCCACCGGCTCTCCACGGTCAGGCACGCCGACCGCATCTGGGTCGTCGACGGCGGTCGCGTCGTGGACGCCGGCACGCACGACGAGCTCGCCTCCCGCCCCGGCCCCTATGCCGACCTGTGGGCGGTGCAGACGGGCGACCTGGCATGAGACGTCCACGAGTTTCACGTAGCCTGTCCGGACCATGACTACGCACCGCAACCGAGCAGAGGCCGTCTGGACCGACGAGACGGCCAGGGTCAAGGGGAAGCGCAACCGCAACAGGTTCTGGGTGCTCTTCGGCCTGATCGCGCTCGGCGCGGTCATCATCAGCCTGGCCTGGACCCGCATGATGGGCGTCACCGACGTGACCTACGAGCTGCGGCACTGCCAGCAGCCGATCGCCGAGGACGCCTCGTGGCAGGACGTCCAGGCCGCGGCCTGCGACCCCGCGCCGATCGAGGGCCTCACCGCCCGCCAGGTCGCCGCCAGCGACGAGCAGGAGCCGTCGTCCAGCTCCGGGTCCACCTGGACCTTCAAGGACGTCCCGGTCAACAGCCCGGAAAACAGCTTCCGCCTCCGGCTCACCGAGCCGGCCACCACCGTGGTCCTGGCCGAGCCCGGCAACGAGAAGATCCGGCGCGAGTTCACCGGCGACGCCGAGGGCATCCGCTGGAACGCCTTCGTCGGCAGCCGTGGCCCGAGCGAGTACTGGATCCTCGTGACCCCGGGCACCCCCGCGGAGCAGTAGGAGCCCGGGAGCGACCGGCCTCAGTAGCGGTAGTCGCCCAGCATCATCACGGCACCGCCGTCGACGCCCTTGGCTCCCTGGACGACCGGCGCGTCGTAGAGCGCGGCCGTCGAGGGGTCACCGACCGCACCCACGGTCCAGGCGTCGATGCCCTGCTCCGACAGCAGCGACAGGGCGCGGTCCACGCCCTCCGGCGCGACGACGGCCACGAAGCCGACGCCCATGTTGAGCGTCTGCTCCAGGTCGGGCAGCGGCACCTGGCCAAGCTCCTGGACCAGGCCGAAGATCGGCGGCGGCGTCCAGCAGCGCTCGACGGTGGCGAGCACCCCGGAGGGAAGCACCCGGGCCAGGTTGGCGGCGAGCCCACCACCGGTGACGTGCGAGAGGGCGTGCAGGCCCAGGTCGGCGCGGACCAGCTCCAGCAGCGGCCGGGTGTAGATGCGCGTGGGCTCCAGCGCCTCCTCCCCCAGCGTGCGGCCGAGCTCCTCGACGTGCCGGTCCCATTCCCAGCCGGCGGAGGCGACGACGCGGCGCACGAGCGAGTAGCCGTTGGAGTGCAGGCCCGAGGAGGCCAGCGCGATGACGACGTCGCCGTTCTCCACCAGGTGCGGGCCCAGCACCTTGTCGCGCTCGACCACGCCGGTCGCCGCGCCGGCCACGTCATACTCCTCCGGGTCGAGCAGACCGGGGTGCTCGGCGGTCTCTCCCCCGACGAGCGCGACACCGGCGATCTCGCACCCCCGCGCGATGCCGGACACGATCGCGGCGATCCGCTCGGGGACGACCTTGCCGCAGGCGATGTAGTCGGTCATGAACAGCGGCTCGGCCCCACTGACCACGATGTCGTCGACGACCATGCCGACCAGGTCCTGCCCGATCGTGTCGTGCACGTCCATGGCCTGGGCGATCGCGACCTTGGTCCCCACCCCGTCGGTCGAGGTCGCCAGGACGGGATGCTCCATGCCCTTGAGCGCGGAGGCGTCGAACATCCCCGCGAAGCCGCCCAGCCCACCCAGCACCTCGGGCCGGGTGGCCCGCGCGACCGAGGCCTTCATCAGCTCGACGGCCCGGTCCCCCGCGTGGACGTCGACGCCGGCGCTGGCGTAGGTGATCGGCTGGTTCTCGGACGTGGTCATGCAGGTCCCCTCAGGAGGTCTCGGGCAGGCAGCACAAGGGTATGCGGTCGACGCCTCGGCTGGTCGTACCCGGGTCGCCACCGCCCGACCGGCCAGATGGTGGCCCGACCAGCCAGTTATAACCGGCCGGTCGGGCCACCATCTGGCCGGTTGACGTGCAGGTCAAGCATGGCTCAGGGTCGGCGGACGGCCGCGTCGGCGCCGGCCGAGGCGGTGACCGGGACGCCCTCGACGTCCAGGGTGCCCACGTCGGTGACGTCCGCGTCCTCGTGGACGACCGGGAACTGCAGCTCGAGGACGTCCTTGCCCAGCTTGCCCTCCTCGGGCAGCTCGATCGGGTAGTCCCCGGAGAAGCAGGCCGTGCACAGGCTGCCGCGCTCCTGGGCGGTCGCCTCGATCATCGACTCCTCGCTGATGTAGCCCAGGGAGTCTGCGCCGATCGAGCGGGCGATGTCCTCCAGCTCCAGGCCGTTGGCGATCAGCTCGGCGCGGGTGGCGAAGTCGATCCCGTAGAAGCAGGGCCAGCGCACCGGCGGGGAGGAGATCCGCACGTGCACCTCGGCCGCGCCGGCCTCGCGCAGCATCCGCACCAGGGCCCGCTGGGTGTTGCCGCGCACGATCGAGTCGTCCACGACGACCAGGCGCTTGCCGCGGATGACGTCGCGCAGGGGGTTGAGCTTGAGCCGGATGCCGAGCTGACGGATGGTCTGGGAGGGCGCGATGAAGGTGCGGCCGACGTAGGCGTTCTTCACCAGGCCCTGGCCGTAGGGGATGCCCGAGGCCTCGGCGTAGCCGATCGCCGACGGCGTGCCCGAGTCCGGCGTCGGCATGACCATGTCGGCCTCGACCGGGTGCTCCTTGGCCAGGCGGCGGCCCATCTCGACACGGGCGTCGTAGACCTCGCGGCCGGCGATCGTGGTGTCGGGCCGGGCCAGATAGACCCACTCGAAGACGCACCGCTTGGGCACAGGCTTGGCGAAACGGCTGCTGCGCAGGCCGTTCTCGTCGATGGCGATCAGCTCACCGGGCTCGATCTCCCGGACGAAGGAGGCGCCGACGATGTCGAGGGCGGCCGTCTCGGAGGCCACCACCCAGCCACGCTCGAGGCGACCCAGGACGAGGGGACGGACCCCCTGGGGGTCGCGCGCCGCATACAGGGTGGTCTCGTCGCAGAAGACCAGGCTGAAGGCGCCGCGCAGCAGCGGGAGGACCTCCATCGCCGACTGCTCCAGGGAGCGGTCGCCGTCGGCGGTCAGGAGCGCGGTGACGATGGCCGTGTCGGTGGTGTTGCCGCGGCGCAGCTCACCGCGCGTGGTCGACAGGTCGCCGCCGTGCAGCTCGGCGAGGTGGTCGCGCAGCTCTGCGGTGTTGATGAGGTTGCCGTTGTGGGTCAGCGCCACGGTGCCGTCGTCGGTGCCGCCGAGCGTGGGCTGGGCGTTCTCCCACGAATTGCGCCCGGTGGTGGAGTAGCGGCAGTGCCCGACCGCCAAGTGACCGCGCAGGGAGGCGAGCGCCGACTCGTTGAAGACCTGGCTGACCAGGCCGACGTCCTTGTAGACCACGAGGCGCTGGCCGTCGCTGGTCGCGATGCCGGCCGCCTCCTGGCCGCGGTGCTGCAGGGCGTAGAGGCCGAAGTAGGCGAGCTTGGCGACCTCCTCGCCGGGCGCCCACACCCCGAAGACGCCGCAGGCGTCCTGGGGCAGACGCTCGTCCGGAAGGAGGTCGTGCGAGAGCAGTCCGTCGGGTCGTGCCACGAGGCGATCATCCCACAGCGGGAGGGCCGGGAAAGATGACGCGTCACGTGCGGGAGGGTGCCGGGCCGCCGCCGGGAATGGTGACGCGTCACGCCCGGTTGTCGAGGACATGCGTATCGACGTCTGGTCCGACATTGCCTGCCCCTGGTGCTACATCGGCAAGCGCCGCCTCGAGACGGCGCTGGCCGACTTCGAGCACGGCGACGAGGTCGAGGTGGTCTGGCACAGCTTCGAGCTGGACCCGTCTGCTCCCGTGCCGCCGACCGAGACCTCGGCGAGCGCGCTGGCCCGCAAGTACGGCCACGAGGGCCAGGTCGCCGCGATGATGCAGCAGGTCGGGCAGGTCGCCGCCCAGGAGGGGCTGGACTACCGCCTCGAGGACACCCTGCACCTCAACACCCGCGACGGTCACCGGCTGCTGCACCTGGCGCTGGAGACCGGCGGCCCCGCGCTGCAGGGTGCGCTGAAGGAAGCCCTGCTGGACGCCTACTTCGTCCAGGCCCGCGACGTCACCGACCACGAGGTGCTGCGCGAGCTGGCGACCGCCGCCGGGCTGGAGGCCGACGCCGTGCGGCGCGTGCTGGACGGCGACGACTACTCCGACGCCGTGGATAAGGACATCGAGGGCGCTCGTGCATACGGCGCCGGTGGCGTGCCGTTCGTGGTCGTCGGTGGCCGCTACGGCATCTCCGGCGCGCAGCCGGCCGACGTCTTCAAGGGCGCGATCGCCCAGGCCTGGTCCGAGCAGCACCCCACGCTGACGCACGTGGCCGGCGCCTCGTCCGAGGACTCCGCACCTGCGTGCGGCCCCGACGGCTGCACCGACTGAGCCGGCGGCCGGCGGCCGGCGGGCTGAGCCGGCGGCCAGCGGCTGAGCCGCCCTGCCCCTGGCGCGACGTCAGCTGCCGCGCTGGCTGCTGCGGTCCGCGACCAGGTAGGCGACCACGGCCAGCGCGCCGGTCAGGAGCGCCCCGACCATGCCGAGCAGGATGACCTCCTGCGTCAGCGAGCTGTTGGGGGCGTCCGGGCCGAAGAAGCCGACCAGGCCGCCGATGATGAAGCCCAGGAGCGCCCCCGAGATCACGAAGCGGGACAGCGACGGCCGCCGCCGCACCGGCAGGTAGGTGGTGCCCGCGTCCTCCTCGACCCGCTCACTGCCCTGCCAGTCCCCGTCCACCCGCGCCGCATCCTCGTGCGACGAGTGGTGGTCAGGCTCTCGGCCTCCAGGCTCTCGGCCTCTGCCCTCGTCCTCGCGTGTCACCCCCCCAGTATCGCCGATGGCTCAACCGACGTCAGGACGCAGGATCTGTGACGGGCGCCTCGGCCGCCACTCCTCCGACGCCAGCGCCCACCACCCCTCTCCCCTCGTCCCGCACCACCGCCCGCCGCGTCGACGTCGCCGCCATGAAGGCCTTCGCCCACCCGTTGCGTATGCAGATCTACCGCCACCTCCAGGAGCAGGGCGCGGCCACGTCGGCCCAGCTCGCGCGCCTGCTCGGGGAGAGCAGCGGGCAGACGAGCTATCACCTGCAGGACCCGACCTGGCGCTGGACGGGGACGCGTTCGCAGACCATCGCGACGTTCACCGCCGAGGAGTCGATCGCCCTCAACGACGCCCTCTCTGCGGTGGTCGAGGAGCACGTCGAGGCGGCACGGGAGCGCCACGACGAGGTCAGTGGGGACGCGGGCGCGGCCGGGCTTCGCCGGGTCCAGCTGCTCATCCACAGCTTCCCGCTGCCGCCGGCCAGGACCGTATGAGGCCGGACGGCCCAGCCGCAGGCCGGGCAGTCTGGTCAGCCCAGCGGCAGGTAGGGCGTCAGGTCGGCCCTGATCCCTGAGCTGCGCACGGCACCGCTGGCCTCCGCCTCGTCCCAGGCGAGCTCACCGGTCGCCAGGGCGAGCCAGGTCGCGGCATCGGTCTCGACCACGTTGGTGGGCGTGCCGCGCGTGTGACGCGGGCCCTCGATGCACTGCACCGCGGCGAACGGTGGGACCCGCACCTCCACGGACCGGCCGGGAGCGACCTCGGCCAGCTCCTCGAGCGAGTAGCGGACCGCCGTGGCGACCACGGACCGGGCGAGGCAGGAGCGGTCCGGCGAGCTGCGCCATACCTCCAAGGCCTCGACCCCGGCAGCCACCGGGGTCCGGCGACGGACCGCCACGGCTCAGCCCAGCGGGTCGCGCTCGATCGGGCAGGACATGCAGCGCGGGCCACCGCGCCCGCGGCCGAGCTCGCCGCCGGAGATCTCCAGCACCTCGATGCCCTGGCCGCGCAGATAGTCGTTGGTGACCGTGTTGCGCTCGTAGCCGACGACCACGCCGGGCTCCAGCGCCAGCACGTTGCAGCCGTCGTCCCACTGCTCGCGCATCGCGGCGCGCGGGTCTTGGTCGGCGGCGAGCACCCGGATGGAGGACAGACCCAGCGACTGCGCGATGACCTTGTCCATCTCGGAGGGGTCGTGGCGCTCGACGTGGATGTCGAGCTCGCCGTCCACGACGTCGCCGGCGGTCATCGTCCAGGACGTCAGCAGCGGCAGCTCGGTGTAGCGGGTGAAGGTCTCCTGGTCCAGCATCGTCATCACGGTGTCCAGGTGCATGACCGCGCGCGCCTTGGGCATGTCGAGCGCGACCACCGTGGTGACCTCGTCGCCGGCCAGCAGCTTGCGCGCCATCCGCTCGATCCCCATCGCGGTCGTGCGCTCGGAGATCCCGACGAGGACGGTGCCGTTGCCGGGCACGAGGATGTCGCCGCCCTCGGCCGTCGCCGGGCCGTCGTCGACGCCGTGCGCCCACCACTGCATCCCGGAGTCGGCGAACATCGGGTGGTAGCGGTAGATCGCGTCGTAGTGCACGGTCTCGCGGCGCCGCGCCTGCTTGTGCATCGAGTTGACCGCGACCCCGCCGTAGACCCACGCGGAGGTGTCGCGCGTGAAGAGGTGGTTGGGCAGCGGCTCCAGCACCATGTCGTGGTCACGCAGCTGCTCGATGAGCAGGGAGTGGGTGACGGGTATGCGGTCCAGCACCTCGGTCTTCGTCATGCCCCCGATCAGGTGCTGGGTGAGGGTCGCATCGTCCATCCCCTCGAACATGACCCGCAGCTCCTCTGCCGCCAGCGGGCCCATGTGGCGCTCGTCGAGGCTGTGGTCGAGCACGAAGGACTTCGCCTCCGGCACCGCGAGCGTCTCCTGCAGGAGGCGGTCGAAGTGGTGGACCGTGACGTCGCGCTCCCGCATCACCTCGACGAAGTGGTCGTGCTCCCGCTGAGCCTGCTCGACCCAGAGGATCTCGTCGAAGAGGTAGTCCTCCTTGTTGTCCGGGGTCAGGCGGTTCATCTCGAGACCGGGTCGGTGGACGATCACCTGGCGCAGGCGGCCCACCTCGGAACCGACGTGGAGAGGCATGCGGGGTCCTTTCGGCATGGGTCGTGCGTCGTGGTTCGTGGAGCGGCCCCATCCTCGCACGTATGCCGTCCTGCGGCTCGGGCGCCGACGACGCCCGGGCATCATCACGCCGGGCATGAAGAACCCCCCGCGCACCTGGAAGAGCTCGGCTGCCCTTGCTGCATTCCTGCCCTGGGGGAGTTCACCGAGGTACCACCGCACGGGGGGTCCGGCATCCAGTCTACGTGCTCCCCCGCGCCCGCACCCAATCCTCCGCCGGCCGCCCCAGCCCTCCCCCTCGGCCCCTGCACTTCCCGCGGACGCCGCGGCCTCCGGCATCTGCCCCGTTTTTCGGCTCTTCAACTTTGAGCGTGGCGCGGGTGTTCACGCCGCGATGGGTCGGGGCGCGTAGCCAATGATGCGGCATCGGTAGTTGTCGTGGTTGCGGTACCCCCGTCCGACCCTCTTGATCGTCTTCGCGGTCAGGTTCGCCGCCTCCGTCCTCGCGTTCGTCACCCTGGTTCGGCAGAAGGTGAGCAGCTCCCGCCGCCACGCGCGCAGGGTCCGGAACAGCGCTGCGGGCTCGGGCAGGCGGGTGGCGCGCACGGCGCGCTCGAGGTGGGCCCAGTGCCGCTGGAACGATGACGTGTCAGTGGCGCTGAGAACCTGACGGACGTGCTCCTTGATCCCCCAGGCGACGGCCAGCTCAACGTCCTCGGCGAGGATCTGCTGCAGCTTGGTCCGCTGACGCAGCGTGAGCCGATCACCGGCGCAGGTGAGCAGCTTGCGGTACTTCCACGAGGTGTCGGTGGCCCGGCCGCGGCGCTCGTGCAGCTCCCACACCCGGCGCCGGCGGACCTTGGTGACCATCTCGTTCGCCAGCCGCACCACGTGCCAGTGGTCGACGCTGACCCGGGCGCGCGGTAGTGCCCTGCGGACGGCGGCACGGAACTCGCCGGACATGTCGAGGGCGACGATCTGCACGCGCCGGCGCCACCACCGCGGCCGGGCCGCCAGCCAGGACGTGACGACTTTGCCGCGGCGTCCATCGACGACGTCGAGGATGGCCCCGTCGTCCAGGTTGGTGAACACGATTGACCACGGCTCGACCCGCTTCACGGCCTGGGTGTCGGGATCGCGCAGGTAGCGCACGGTGCGGAATCGGTGCTCATCGATCCCCAGATGCTTGACGTGCCGGCGGTCCACGCCGGTATCCAGGTCCACGGTGCTGGTGAGCATCCGCATTACCGTCGGCCACGACAGGTCCGCCTCGTGCGCGACGCGGGAGACCGCTCGCGGCTCGGCCCGACAGGCGGTGATCACCTGCTCCGCCAGCCGGGTCGTGACCCGGGCCCGGGCGGGCAGCTGCTCGGTCTCCTCGGTGAACGAGCGCCGCGGGCACAGCGGCTCCCGGCAGGCGTAGCGCCGCTTGCGCACGAGCACGTCCAGGGACTCCCCGCCGCACGGGACGTCCTTGACGTGCTGCATGGGTCGAGCCTGGACCCGCGAGGACAGCACCCCGCAGGACGGGCACGCGCCCTCGCTCGTGGTCGTCTCGATCACCACCTGCCGCGCTTGCTCATCGCCGACGGCAGGGCTGGCTGAGACGACTCGGTAGCCGGACAGGTTGAACAGGATCGACGCCGCATCGACGTCGAACGTAGGCTGGTGCACGCTCGCGGTCCTCGCTCATGGGATGTCTAGACAACACCCATGTTGGCGCAGGGCCGCGAGCCCTACCTCAGGGCCCCACCACGCTCAAAGTTGAAGGGCC
>NZ_JBQGWG010000024.1:0-51718 GCF_052073805.1 Ornithinimicrobium panacihumi
CTCGCTGTCGGGGTGTTCCACGTACAGGTTTCCTGGGGTCGCGCCGTCGCCGGCTGGGTGGTCAGGTCGTGGCCGGTAGGGGCGGTCCGCAGACGCTGGCGAACAGTCGCTTCCAGGCCTGCTGCCAGGGCCAGTTCGTGGGCAGGTGCAGGCGGAGTCGGCGGGCTGAGGACGCTGCCCGGGCGGGCACGGTGACCAGGGTCCGGCGGATGGTGGCGGTGGTCGCTCGGGCCAGCTGGGGGCCGGTCAGCGTGGCGGCGGCACGGGTGAGGTTGAACGCGATAACCGCGAGCACGAGCCAGGCGGCGTTCGCGGCGAACCTGCCGGAAGGCAGGTGCGCCAGGGCAGAGTTCTTCAGGTCTGCGTTGACGTTCTCGATGACCGCGTGAGCGCGGTGGGTCTTGTCCGCCGCGACGGTGTCCAGCACGGCGGGGTCGGTGGTGGTGAAGAACGCGTGGAAGCGCCAGGTGTCGAACAACTGGTCCTGACCATCACCGTTCTTGGGGTTCAGGTCGGGGATGCGGCGCACGACCAGTCGGCCGGGCACGTGACGGGAGCGGGCCTGGGCGGTGAACGCGGTGAAGGGGACCTCGGCGACCTCGGCCCGGGAGATCCACGCCCCGGTGACCTCGTCCTTGATCGCGTCGGTGTACTCGATCGGGGTCCACGCCTGCTCGTCGATGGTGGCGATCGCGGCCCGGATGTTGCTGGTCAGTCGCACGGTGACCGAGACCTGCGCGCCGGCCCGGACGGCGGCGCCGATGGTGGGGTGCCCGAAGAACGCCGAGTCCGCGCGCACCAGCACCGGCCGGTTCGCCTGCGTGCTGCGCATCCTGGCCACGGTCGCCAGGGCCTCGGCGACCAGCCGGTCCGCGCCCCGCGGGGAGCCGACCGAGCCCTTGCGCAGCCGCTGGGCCACGACCACCGGCGCGGCCTGCTCGGTGCTCACGGTCGCCAGCAGCGCGTTCAACCCGCGCACCCGGGTGTAGCCGAACCCGGCGCCCTGCTTGGCGTACCCGTGGACCTCGATGATCGTGTCGTCCACGTCCACCACCGCGTACTCGTCCAGGCCCTTGACCACCGGGGTGGCGTGGGCCAGGTTGGTCAGCACCCGGGAGGCGACGGCATCCAGCTGGCGGACGTGGCCGAAGGTGAACGCCCGCAGGAACGAGCCCAGCGTCGAGGGTGCGTAACAGGCGGAGAAGACCTTCTTCATCGCGCCGTGGCGCAGCAGCGCCATGTCGTCGATGCTGTCCGCCCCGGCGACCATGCCGCCCACCAGCGCACACACCTTCGCTCCCGCGTTGGCGCCCTTGTCGGTGGGCACGCTGAGCCGCTGCTGCGCGAGCTCACCGAGCCCGGCCCGCTCGGCCAGTGCGATCATCGGCACCAAGCCCGCGGCCGACACCAGGTTCGGGTCGTCGAAGAGCGCGGAGTCGGCCGTGAACCTGTGAGAGAGTTTCATCCCAGAGATGCCCTTCCGGGGTGGCAGTTTGGAACCGTCGCAAGTCCCAATCTCCCAGCACGGCAGGGCATCTCCTCGTTACGGCACGCTCACAACCCCCAGGTCATCGGTGGATCGAGGCTTAGAGCATCTGGAGCGGTTCGGCCGCGGTGGGTGCTGGGAAGGCCGCGTCGATGACCGCGAGGTCATCCTCCGAGAGCTGCACCTGCGCCGCCGCGGCGTTCTCCAGCACGTGTTCGCGACGGGAAGCCTTGGGGATGGCGATCACACCCCCGTCGCGGATGGCCCAGGCCAGCAGCACCTGCGCCACCGACACCTCGTACCGGCGAGCGACCTGCTCCAGGTCGGCCTCGCCCAGCAGGCGGCCCTGCTCGATCGGCGAGTAGGCCATCGTCACGATCCCTCGCCGGCGGTGCTCAGGGAGCAGATCGAACTCGGGGCCGCGACGCGACGGGTTGTAGAGGATCTGGTTCACGGCGGGTGTCGCGCCCAGGTCGCCCAGGTCGGCGGGGTCGAAGTTGCTCACGCCCCATCGCCGGATCAGTCCCTCCGACTGCAGGTCGTCGAAGGCCGCGAGCGTGTCCTCCAGCGGATAGCCACCGCGCCAGTGCAGCAGGTAGAGGTCGATCCGGTCGGTGCCCAGGTCCTCCAGGCTCTGGCGGCAGGCCTGGATCGTGCCCCGGCGCGAGGCATTCATCGGCATGACCTTGTCCACCAGGAAGACCTCGTCGCGGCAGTCCTGGATCGCGGCACCGACGAGGCGCTCGGAACGCCCGGAGCCATACATCTGCGCGGTGTCGATCAACGTCATCCCGTGCTCGATCCCGAGCCTGAGCACGTCGATCTCCTCGGTGCGCCGCCCCTGGTCATCACCGATGAACCAGGTGCCCTGGCCCAGGGCCGGCACCTGCGTCCCGTCGCTGAGGGTGACCTGCGGGATCGTGGAGGCAGCCATGCCCTCCAGGCTATGTCCACAACCCCCGGCCCGGGTGATCCGTCCTCCACAGCCACTCCCCTACCGCTGGTGCCGCGCAAGCCCGTCGTCCCAGGCTGGCAGGCATGACGCAGAAGCAAGCGGCACCGGCCAACGAGGTGCACCTGGTGGGTCGGGTCAGCGGGGAGCCGGTCGTCCGTGAACTGCCCAGCGGTGATGAGCTGGTCTCGCTTCGGGTCGTGATCCCCCGGGAGCCGCGGCGCGGGACGAGCCGCGCCCAGGTCGACACCATCGATGTGGCCTGCTGGACGGGCGCGCTTCGGGCGGTGGCGCGACGCCTGCCGGACGGGCAGGGCGTCCAGGTCGACGGCGCGCTGCGGCGTCGGTTCTTCGCCACCGGCGCGGGCCGGGCCTCGCGCTACGAGATCGAGGCGACGGCGCTGCGCAGGGTCAGGCTCCCGTGATCTGGCCTACTGTCGGAGGATGTTCACCCTCAACGACGGTTCGCAGGTGCCAGCCATCGGGTTCGGCACCTATCAGCTGCGCGGCGAGGAGGGCACGGCCGCGATCGCCTCCGCGCTGGGTGTCGGCTATCGCCTCCTCGACACGGCGGCGAGCTACGGCAACGAGCGCGAGGTCGGAGAAGCCCTGCGGCACAGCGGGATCCGCCGCGACGAGGTGTGGATCACCACCAAGATCAAGGGTCGCGACCACGAGCGGGCCCTCGCGCTGGCCTCGATCGAGCGCTCCCTCGAGACGCTCGGCGTCGACCAGGTCGACCTCGTTCTCGTCCACTGGCCCAACCCGTCGCGCGGTCGCTACGTCGAGGCCTTCGAGGCGCTCGTCGAGGCCAAGGACCGCGGGCTGACCCGAGCCGTCGGGGTCAGCAACTTCACCGAGCAGCACCTCGACGAGGTCATCACGGCCACCGGCATCACCCCCGTCGTCAACCAGATCGAGGTGCACCCGCTCTTCCCCCAGGAGCAGATGGCTGCCGCCAACGCTGCCCGGCAGGTGCTCACGCAGTCCTGGAGCCCGCTGGGCAAGAGACAGGCGCAGTACGACTCCCCCGCCGTCACCGGCCCGGCCCGCAGGCTGGGGCTACCCCGGCGCAGGTCATCCTCGCCTGGCACCTGGCCCGCGGACTCATGCCGATCCCCAAGTCCGCCACCCCCGCCCGCCAGATCGAAAACCTCGCCGCCGACCGCCTCACCCTCGACCCGGCCGAGATCGACGCGATCAGCGCGCTCGGTCGTCCCGACGGGCGCCTCTTCGGCGGCGACCCCCAGACCCACGAGGAGCTCTGACCCATGGCACCACGCACCCCGCGCACCCTGACTCCGCGCAGCGTCACTGGCGACGGTTCGACCCTCGTGGCCTACGACTTCGGCGCCCACCTGGCCAGCTGGACCGTGGGCGGCCGGCCGGTCGTCTGGTGCAGCCCGACCGCCGTGCTCGACGGCACCAGGGCGATCCGGGGCGGCATCCCGATCTGCTTCCCCTGGTTCGCCGCCGGCCCCGAGGGCGACCACTCCCCCAGCCACGGCCCCGTCCGCACCGCGGTCTGGGACGTCGACCAGACCCGGGACGACGAGGTCGTCGCCTGGCGGCTGAGCTCGGCGGATCTCGCGGGGGCAGCCGGTGCCGAGCTGATGCCCGGACCTTTCACGCTGCGGTATGCCGTTTCCCTCACCTCCGCGGACTCCTCGGCCGCATCCTCCTCCCCAGCTCCCCGCTCCCCCGGGCTGCACGTCTCGCTCGAGGTGACCAGCGCCGCCGGTGAGGAGATCACCGTGGAGGTGGCACTGCATACCTATCTCGCCGTGTCCGACGTGCGCGACATCGAGCTGCGCGGCCTGGAGGACTGCGACCACCTGGACAAGGTGAGCGGCACCCGGGCACGGCAGGACGGGCCGGTGGGGTTCAGCGGGGAGGTCGACCGGGTCTACGACCGCAGCGGGACCACCGTGGTGCAGGACGTGGACGGACGCGCCATCGTGGTCGAGCCCTTCGGGGCCACGCAGACGGTGGTGTGGAACCCCGGGCCCGAGAAGGGCAGCACCATGGCCGACCTCGGACCGGACGCCTGGTGGCGGTTCGTGTGCGTCGAGACCGCCGCCACCGCGGACCGGGCCATCACCCTCGCTCCTGGTCAGAGCCACCAGATCGGCTGTGTCATCCGTCCGAGCGGTCCCCGGTCCGATGTGACAGTCTGAGCGGCGATGAACACAGCGCACAGGGGCGGACCGGCCCCGGACGAAGAAGCACGACCGCCACTCCCCGAGGCCGACTCGGAGGAGGAGCGGCCGGAGATGGGCGCGTCGCCCTCCGACCGGACGAGGCCCGACGTCGACCGCGGCATGCTCATCCTGCACGGGATGCGGGGAGCTGCGGCCTGGGCCTGGCGCTTCCTGCTGGTCGTGGCCGCGCTGGCGGTCCTGCTGTTCCTGCTCGGCAAGCTCTGGGTGGGCGTCCTGCCCCTGCTGCTGGCGCTGCTGGTGACCACCGTGCTGTGGCCGGCGGTGCGGTGGCTGGTCCGGCACGGCGTCAACTCCGCGGTCGCGGCCCTGCTCGTGCTCCTGGTGACCGTGCTGACCGTCGTGGGGACGCTGACCGCCATCGCCCCCTCCGTCGTCGAGCAGGGCGGGATCATCACCCGCCAGGCCGGTGAGGGGCTGCAGGTCGTCCTGGACTGGGTGTCCGGTCCCCCGCTGAACCTGCAGAACGAGCAGGTCACCGAGTACGTCGACACCGCGACCGCCTGGCTCCAGGAGCGGTCCTCCCAGATCGCCGCAGGCGTCCTCACCGGTGTCTCCACCGTCGGATCGGTCCTGGTCACCACAGCGCTGACGCTCGTGCTGACCTTCTTCTTCCTCAAGGACGGGCACCGCTTCAGCCCGTGGGTGCGCACCATCGTCGGTCCCTCGGCCGGGATGCACCTGGTGGAGGCGATGGCCCGCGTGTGGCGAACCCTCGGCGGGTTCATCAAGGCCCAGGCTCTCGTCTCGGCGGTGGACGCGGTCTTCATCGGCCTGGGCCTGCTCCTGCTCGGCGTGCCGATGGCCTTCGTGCTGGCGATCATCACGTTCTTCGCCGGCTTCATCCCGATCGTCGGAGCGGTCACGGCGGGGCTGCTCGCCACCCTGGTGGCACTGGTGTCGCAGGGCTGGGTCACCGCCCTGTGGGTGCTGGCGCTGATCCTGGTGGTCCAGCAGGTGGAGGGCAACGTGCTCCAGCCCTTCATCCAGGGCCGCACCATGGAGCTGCACCCCGGCATCATCATCCTGGTCGTGACCGCCGGCGGCACGCAGTGGGGCATCGTCGGGGCGTTCCTGGCCGTGCCGCTCACCGCCGCGCTGGTGACGCTACTGCGCTACGGCAACGAGCACCTCGATCTGCGCACCGGTGCCTTGCGCGCGGAGGACGTGAAGAACCTCACCCCGGACGGTGAACGCGCCGCTGCGCTGGCCGAGGGCCGTGCCCCGGTGTTCAAGATGAGGGCGCAGCAGGCCTACGAGCAGGCCGAGGGCGAGCGGGGCATCGCCCAGACCTTGATCTCAGGACCGACCTCCGACCTCGCCCAGGCTCTCAAGGAACGCATCCTGCACCCCCTCATGCGCAAGGGCGACCGGCACGAGCTCCAGGAGCCCGACGACGACCCCCTCGGCCCGCACGACGGCCGCTCCAGCGACCACGACCCGCTCGGCGACGTCCGCTCGGCACCCCAGCGGCCGGCCGACCCTTCGGACCCCCCTCGCACCTAGCCCGCCACGCATCTGGCGGTGTGCATGGGAAAGGGCGGCCACCCAGCGGGTGACCGCCCTTCCGTCGTTCTCGTGGGACGGGGCCAAGGGCCCGTCCCACGGGAGGGAGCGCGGGGCTCAGCGGCCGTCGGTGGCGTCCTTCCAGGTGTCCTTGGCCTTCTCACCAGCCTGCTTGACGTCGGCCTCGACCTGCTCGGCCCTGCCCTCGGCCTCCATGCGCTCGTTGTCCATCGCGTCGCCCAGGTGCTCCTTGGCGTTGCCCTTGGCCTCCTGCGCGGCGTTGGAGATCTTGTCGCCGATACCCATATGTCTGCTCCTCTTCGTCGGGGATGCTGAACCTCCACCATCTGCCGCCCATGGCCGGGTCGCAACTCGAACGGTCACCTCGGTGTGGGACAGTCCTCCCATGAGTTCCGACACGGGCGTGCTCCGCGCCGATCCCACCGTCGAGCGCACGCGGGCCCACCAGCGTGCCTTCGGGTGGTACGACTGGGCCAACTCGGCCTACGTGACCACGACCGGCACGGTGCTGATCTCCCCCTACCTGACCGCGCTGGCCAGGGCCGACGCCTGCCCGGACCTGCCGTCCGGAGCGGTCTGCGACGAGCGCCTCTCCGTCCTCGGGGTCCCGATCGCGGTCGGCTCGCTGGCGCCCTACACGATCACCGCGGCCACCATCATCTCTGCGCTGGTCCTGCTCTTCGTGGGCGCCATCGCCGACCGGCACCCCCGCCCGACCTGGCTGCTGGGCGGGCTGGCCTGGGCCGGCGCGATCGCGGCCAGCCTGATGTTCTTCCTCCAGGGGGACAACTGGGAGCTCGGCGTCGCGCTGGTCATCATCGCCAACCTGTGCCTGGGCGCGTCCCAGGTGGTCTACGACGCGCTGCTGATCCGCGTCGCCGAGCCGGACGACCGCGACAAGGTCTCCTCGCGCGCGTGGGCGCTGGGCTACCTGGGCGGCGGCATCCTGCTGGCCGTCAACCTGGGCGCGATGCAGTTCTACGACCAGATCGGGCTCAGCTACGAGATGGCCATCCGCCTCAGCCTGCTCTCCGCCGGCCTGTGGTGGGGCATCTTCACCTTCATCCCGGTCTTCGGGCTGCGCAAGATCCGCGGCACCACAGCCGCCCCCGTCGACCGGTCCGCAGGAGTCGTCGGCGGCACCTTCGCCCAGCTCGGCTCGACCTTCCGGGAGCTGCGCCGCTATCCCCAGACCCTGCTCTTCCTGCTGGCCTATCTCTTCTTCAACGACGGCATCCAGACGGTGATCTCCTCGGCCAGCCTCTACGGCACCGAGGCGCTCGGCTTCGCCACCAGCCAGATGATCATCACGATCCTGCTCGTGCAGTTCATCGCCTTCGGCGGGGCGCTCCTGTTCGGCTTCGTCGCCAAGTTCCTGGGCGCCAAGAAGACCGTCCTGGTCGGCATCGTGCTGTGGACCGCGGTCGTCACCTTCGCCTACTTCGTCCCCCGCGGCGCCTTCGGCATCTGGCTGGCCTGCGCCGTCGGCATCGGCCTGGTCATGGGCGGCACCCAGGCGCTGTCCCGCTCGCTCTACTCCCAGCTGGTCCCGCCGGGCAAGGAGTCGGAGTTCTTCAGCTTCTACCAGGTGATGGAGCGCGGCACGAGCTGGTTCGGGACGCTGGCCTTCGGTCTGGTCTACCAGCTCACCGGCGACTACCGCCCGGCCATCCTGGTCACCATCGCCTTCTTCGTCGTCGGCGGCATCCTGCTGACCAGGGTGCGTGTGCGCGAGGGCATCGCCCAGGCGGGCAACGCCCAGCCCACGATCGTCTGAGCCGCCGGCGACTCCCCCACCGGACGACGACGGCGGGCCCCGGATCTCTCCGGGGCCCGCCATCGTTCTGCTCAGGTATGCGGCAGCTCGCCTCAGGCGCTGCGCTTGCGGCTCGGCTTCTCGCCGCGCGACTCGCGCAGCAGGGCCAGGCGCTCCTCGAGCAGCTCCTCCAGCTCGGGGATGGAGCGACGCTCGAGCAGCATGTCCCAGTGGGTGCGCTGGGGCTTGGTCGCCTTGGCCTCCGGCTCCGGGCCGTCGACCAGCTTGGCGTCCAGCCCGCAACGGCACTCCCACAGCGAGGGCACGTCCGCCTCGACCGAGAACGGCAGCTCGCTGATGTGCCCGTCGGGGCAGATGTACTTGGTGATGGTGCGCTCGCTGAAGGTGACGCCCTCGTCGCTCTCGAAGGACAGCCAGCTCAGGTTGGTGCCGCGGAGGGACCGCTCAGCCATGGGTACTCCCCTCGTGTCAGGGACACGGTAAGTTCGTTGATCGGTGTCTGAAGTGACTCATGGGTTCAACGTGCGCCATGGTCACGGTGTTCCCGCCCGTGGGCACGACCTGGACGCACGCCGGTGCGACGGGTCCGTGAACGGGGGGTGACAAATCATGGTAGCGAGGACTGCCGTTTTGGGCCAGTCGAGACGCAGTCGGTCTCAGTCCAGGGACCGGGGCCCGTCCTGCCGGCCCCACGAGCTGGGCGGACCGTCCTCGGACACGATCTCGCCCTCGATGACCTGTCCGTGGCCCGGCGGACGCTGCGGCCCCGGACGAGGGCCGGACCCACGGGTCGCTCCCCCACGGGTGACGCCGAGCGCCTTGGCCGCGACGACGGTCTGGAGCAGGCGACGGGCCGCCGGCCGGGTGAACGGCAGGATCAGGACGAGGGCCAGGATGTCGGTGAGGAAGCCGGGCAGGATCAGCAGGAAGCCACCGACCATGACGAGGATGGCGTCGGTCATCTCGTCGGTGGGCATCTTGCCCGATCCGAGAGCCGTCTGCAGCGCCCGGTAGGTCCGTCCGGTCTCCCGCTTGGCCAGCCAGGTGCCGAGCACGGCCATGGCGATCAGCAGCGCGATCGTCCACAGGACGCCGATCGCCTTGCCCACCATGATCAGGGCGACGATCTCCAGGAGGGGAAGCAGCAGCACGACGGCCAGCAGGACCTTCATGGTCGTGCTGCGGCGGCGCGTCGTCCCTGCGTGCGCTCGTGCTCGCGGGGTGGGCTCAGGTGTCACGGTTCTCCTCCAGGTGGTGCCACCTGGAGGAACGCTGCCCGGACCCCAGACGTTCCCGCAGCGCGCGGGACCGCCGCCGGAAACCCCATACCCCGACCTTGAGCGCGGCCTCGCGCACGATGCTGTCGTCCATCTTGGACGTGCCCACCTCGCGCTCCACGAAGCCGATCGGGATCTCGACCACGGTGAGCCCGCGGTCGAGGGCCCGCAGGGTCAGGTCCACCTGGAAGCAGTAGCCCTGCGAGGCGACCTCGCTGAGGTCCATCTGCTCCAGCGCGCTCATCCGGTAGACACGGAAGCCGGCCGTCGCGTCCCGCACCCCGATGCCCAGGGCGAGCCGGGCGTAGGTGTTGGCCCCCACGGACAGGGCACGGCGGTGCGCGGGCCAGTTGTGGACCGACCCGCCCGGCACCCACCGGGAGCCGATGACCACGTCGGCATGGTCGGCCGCCGCCAGCAGCGCCGGCAGCTGCTCGGGCTGGTGGGATCCGTCCGCGTCGATCTCCACGACGGCGTCGTAGCCCCGCTCCCTGGCCCACGCGAACCCGGCCAGATAGGCCGGGCCCAACCCTTCCTTGCCGCGGCGGTGCAGGACGTGCACGTGAGGGTCGGCGGCGGCGAGCCGGTCGGCGATGGCACCCGTCCCGTCGGGGCTGTTGTCGTCCAGGACGAGCAGGTGGGCCCCGGGCACCGCAGCGCGGATCCGCACGACGATGGGCTCGAGGTTGTCGGCCTCGTTGTAGGTGGGCACGCAGATGCAGACCCGCTGGAGCGCGGGACGGTCGGGCAGGGTCACCGTTCGAGCCTATCCGCCCGACGTCGCCCCGTCGGCACCAGCAGCCCCAGCAGCACGACGACGGCCGCGGCAAGCGGCACCCAGCGCGAGAGGTGCACGGCCGGCGTCACCTCGGTGCGCAGCGGCAGCTCGTCCAGCAGGAGTGCGGAGGTGAACAGCCCGGTGCCCTCGTGGACGGTCCCGTCCGGGGTGATCAGCCCCGAGACCCCGACGTTGCTGATGTGCACCACGGACCGGCCCAGCTCGACGGCGCGCACCCGCGAGGCGGCGAGGTGCTGGGCGGCCTGGTCGCCGTCTCCGAACCACGCGTTGCTCGTGGGGACCGCCACCAGGTCGGCTCCCCCGCGCACGAGGTCGTGCATCGCCGGGTCGACCACCACCTCGAAGCAGATCCCCAGCCCCAGCAGCACCTCGCGCCCGTCGCGCAGCGGGACCGGCATGACCCCCACCTCGCTGCCGGCGACGAAGTCGGTGATCCGGTCCACCCAGGGGCTCAGCTGCCGCATGAGCGGGCGCAGCGGCATCTTCTCCCCGAAGGGTGCCAGGTAGATCTTGGTGTAGGTCTCGTCCAGCCCCTCCCCGGGCAGATAGCTCAGCGCCATGTTGTGGGGGGCGTCGGTGCCGCGGCGCGAGGTCGCACCCAGGACGACGGGGGCATCGATCGCGTCGACCGCGCCCATGATGCGACGCGTCGCCTCCGGGCTCCCGTCAGGGCGCAGCGGATCCATGTCGCTGGCCCCTTCGGGCCACAGGACGAGGTCGGGGTATGCGGCAGCTCCCGTCTCCACGTCCCTCGCCAGGGCGGTGGTCATCTCGGTGTAGCGGGCCAGCATCGTGCCCGGCTCCGCGGTCAGGGTGCGGGTGAAGCCCTCGGGGACGTCGCCCTGGACGGCGGCCACGCGCACGCTCTCACCGTCGGTGGGTCGCGGGATCGCCAGCGGGGCGAGGACCAGGGCGAGCGCGACCACGGCCGCTCCCGCTGCCCGACGCAGGTCGACCCTCCCGGGCTCGAGCACGCGCTGGGCGGCCAGCGCCAGCAGCCCGCCCGCCAGGGCGACGGCGAAGCCGAGGCCCGGCACCCCGACCCAGCGCACCAGGGCGAGCATCGGCGAGTCCGCCTGCCCGAAGCCGAGGCGGGCCCAGGGGAAGCCGCCGAAGGGGGTGACCGAGCGGGCGTACTCCATGAGCACCCAGGCCCCGGCGACCACGAACGGCCGCACCGCTCCCCCGCGCTGGAGCCAGGCCGCGACCAGGCCGAGCGCTGCCGGGTAGCAGGCCGAGGCCAGGCTCATCGCGATCCAGGGCATGGCGCCCGCGTAGGTGCTGGCCCAGGTGAACATCGGGGTGAACCAGCACAGCCCCAGGAGCAGACCGGCGAGCAGTCCGACGCGCAGGGACGCTCCCGCCGTCGCGAGGGCGAGGGCGGCGGTGCCGACGAGGGCGAGCGGCCACGCGTCCGTTCCGGGGAAGGACAGGAAGAGGGCCAGCCCGCCGAGGGTGGCGAGGAGCAGGCGGACCGGGAGCACGGGACCACCCTATGCGGCCACGGACGGTCCCCCGGACGCAGCCGGACCCCGGCGCCTTTGGGGCCGAACCTGGGGCGGCTGGTTGCCGTCGCAGGCCCGTTGTCTACTCGGCGCACGGGGTCCTGGCTTCCCCCACGACACATGGGGTCGTACTCGGGGACCATTCGAACTTAAGACGGGGGACGATCCACTGTCAACCGGCCCTGACCTGCGGCGATGCACAACACTGCAGGTCACCGGCGGTGTCTCCCGGATGTTGTCTTGGTCATGCTCCGGCGTGTCGCACGGGGACACGCCGGGGACCCCTGCTGGCCGTCCCGGCGGTCAGCCGCGGGGCGGGACGACGACCGTGCCGCGCGCCCGCGTGGCCACGATCGCCGGGTCGAGCACCGACGCGGCCGAGGCCGCCGAGGCCCCGGCCTCCCCGCGGGCCACGACCTTCACCTCGAAGTCGATCTCGCGGCTGCGGGAGCCGACGCGCACGATCGTGGCCGTCGTCTCCAGGCAGTCGCCGGCCCGGACCGGCGCGAGGAACTGGACGTCGCTGTAGGAGGCGAAGAGCCCCTCGTCGCCGTCGGTGCGGATGCACAGCTCGGTGGCGATGTCGCCGAACAGGGCCAGGCTGTAGGCCCCGTCGACGAGGTTGCCGGCGTAGTGGGCGTGGGAGTAGGGGACGTAGCGGGCGTGGGTGACCCGCATCCCCACCTCGGCGGGGTGGGCGGCCGGACGCACCTCGGGCTGCTCGCTGGGGTTCTCGCTCATGCGCTCTTCCTCTCGGGCGGGGTGGGCGTGCACAGGGCGTGCACGAGATAGGAGGCGACCTCGCCGGGGGTGGTCCCCTTGCCGAAGATGCGGTCGACGCCGAGCTTGGCGGCCGAGCCCTCCTCGAAGCGGGGGCCGCCCACGATGAGCAGCGGCACCTCGCCCGCGGGGTAGGCCTCGCGGAAGGCGGCCGACATCTGGGTGGTGTTGTGGATGTGCGCGTCGCGCTGGGTGACGACCTGGGAGACGAGCACCGCGTCCGCGCCGTGCTCACGGGCGGCCTCGACCAGGTCGGGCACGAGGACCTGGGCGCCGAGGTTGACCACGGTGATCTCGGAGTAGTACTCCAGCCCCTTCTCCCCCGCGAAGCCCTTGATGTTGAGGATCGCGTCGATGCCCACGGTGTGGGCGTCGGTGCCGATGCAGGCGCCGACGACCACCAGCGGCCGGCGCAGCGTCTTCTTGATCGAGGCGTTGACGTCCTTGGCCGGCAGCAGCGGGAAGTCCCGCTCCACGACCTCGACCGCGGCCAGGTCCACGAGGTGGTTGACGCTGCCGTAGACGATGAAGAAGGTGTGGGAGGGTCCCATCGCCTTGGCGTGCACGAGCAGCGCCGGGGACAGCCCCATCTTGCCCGCCAGCTGCAGGGCCGCGCCTTCCGCGCGCTTGTCGTGCTTGACGGGCAGGGTGAAGGAGAGCTGCACCATGCCGTCGCCGGTCATGTCCCCGTAGGGGCGGACCACGGTGGGCTGGGGCGTGGTCGAGGCCTCGCGCGAGGCGTGCGTGGCGGTCACTTGGAACCCTCCTCGAGGAGCGTGGTGGCGGGGTTGTCGTAGTCGTCGGCCTTGGCGGCGACGCCGTCCAGCCCCTTGCCGCGGTCGGCGGGGCGCTTCATGTGGCCGAAGGTGCCGTCCTCGATGGCCTGCAGGAGCGGGACGCCGCGGGAGACCGAGTCCTTGGCCGGCCGGTCGTCGACGATCTTCTCGAGCAGGTCGACCGCCTCGCCCAGGACCTGCCGGGCGCGGGTCTGGATGAGCCCGTCGCGAGGCGGGTGGAAGTCCTCGGTCAGGCCGCCGGCGGCCCGCTGGACGTAACGCACGTTCTGCAGCGCCAGGTCGCGGTCCGAGAGCCACGGGGTGACCACGGCCTCGGTCATCATCCCGACGAGCAGGATCGACTGGCCGGTCATCGCCCCGACCAGGTTGAAGAAGCCGTCCAGGAGGTAGCCCATGAAGATGTCACCGGTCATGTGCTTGGTCGGCGGCATCCACTTCAGCGGGGCCTCCGGGAAGAGCTGGCGGGCGAGCATCGCGTGGGCCAGCTCCAGCCGGAAGGAGTCCTCGACCGCGGGGTTGATCTCGAAGGCGTGGCCCAGCCCCAGCTGCCAGTCCTCCAGACCGGCCTCCTTGCCGAAGTACTCGTTCATCAGCTGGCTGACGGTGACCGTGTGGGCGGCCTCGACCGCGTCGGCGGTCGTCAGGTAGTTGTCCTCGCCGGTGTTGATGATGATGCCGGCCCGGGCATGGATCTGCCGGGAGAAGCGCTGGTCGACGAAGGTCCGGATGGGGTTGATGTCACGGAAGAGGATGCCGTACATCGAGTCGTTGAGCATCATGTCCAGACGCTCCATGCCCGCCAGGGTCGCGATCTCGGGCATGCACAGGCCGGAGGCGTAGTTGGTCAGCCGCACGTAGCGGCCCAGCTCCTTGCTCGCGTCGTCGAGCGCCGAGCGCATGAGGCGGAAGTTCTCCTGCGTGGCGTAGGTGCCGGCGAAGCCCTCCCGGGTGGCCCCCTCGGGCACGTAGTCCAGCAGGGACTGCCCGGTGGAGCGGATCACGGCGATCACGTCGGCACCCTCGCGGGCCGCGGCCTGGGCCTGCGGGATGTCCTCGTAGATGTCACCGGTGGCCACGATGAGGTAGATCCACGGCGTGCGCTCGGGGTTGCCGAGGCGGTCGATCAGCTTGTCGCGCGCGGCGCGCTGGCGGTCGATGCGCTGGATCCCGGGGCGGACCGCGGCCCGGGCGGCACGGCGGGCGGCGGTCAGCTCGCCCTTCTTCTCCGGCATCCGGAAGGTCACCGCGCCGGAGGCGGCCTTCTGGGCCAGGGTCAGCAGGTCCGGGGCCTCGTCGCGGCGCAGCGCGTCCCACACCGGCGTGGTGACGCCGTGCTCGAGACCCACCTGGTCACGGACGGCGTCGACGAGATGGTTGACCCACGGCACCCGCTCGTGGTCGGCACCGGCCAGCCCGGCGAGGCGGAGCGTGGCGCGCTCCACGGAGACGGTGGTGTGGCTGGTCGCGAGGTCAACGACGGGCTTGCCCAGCCGTCGGGCCAGCGAGCGCGCCTTGCGCACGGTCGCCCGGTCGAGCTCGAGCTTGGGGGTGGGTGCAGGGCTCACGTGGGTTCCTTCTCGTGGGCGGTGGATCCGGCGACGACGGTCAGTCTCGCCACGGGCAGGGGGTGGTCGGGGGCGTCCAGGACCGGCAGGCCGGTCGCGGGGTCCGTCTCCACGGGGCCACCCCGGCCGTCGTCCCAGACCACGAGGGTGGCCGGGGCGCCCACGCGGAGCAGTCCCCCGTCGAGCCCGGCCAGCTCGTAGCCGCCCCGGGTGTGGGCGGTGAAGGCCTCGGCGACGGTGATCCGCTGGGCCTCGTTGTGGTGCCAGGCCGCCGCGCGCACCGCGGCCCACGGCCCCAGCGGGGTCACCGGGCTGTCGGAGCCGAGGGCGATCCGCACGCCCGCGTCGAGCATCGACCGGAGCGGCACCGCGGCCAGCGCGCGCTCCGGACCCAGCCGTGCGGCATACAGGCTCTCGGTCCCGCCCCAGGTGGAGTCGAAGGCGGGCTGGACGCTCGCCCAGATCCCCAGGTCGGCCATCGTCGCCAGGACCTCGGCGTCGGGCAACTCCACGTGCTCCCAGCGGTGGCGGCGGGCGCGGACCGCGTCGGCGCCGACGACCTCGGCGGCGGCCCGGAAGCCGGCCGCCATCGTGCGCAGCGCCTCGTCACCGATGACGTGACCGCCGGCCTGGAGCCCGGCACGGGTGCAGGCGACGACATGGTCACGGACCTCGTCGACGGTCAGGTAGCCGTAGCCGCAGCCCTCTCCATCCAGGTAGGGCGTGCCCAGGTGCGCTGTGAACGAGCCGAAGGAGCCGTCGGCGCACAGGTCGCCGGCCAGCCCCAGCACCCCGAGATAGGCGGCGAGCTCGGCGGCGGACTCCTCGTCACCGACGAGGTGGCCCCAGTAGGAGACGACGTCGGGGACGCCCTCGGCCTGGCCCGCGGCGAGGACCTCCTTGATGTCCTCGTGGCTGGTCAGGTGGGTCGCGCCGGTCTCGTGCAGCAGGGTGAGCCCGTGCGCGGCGGCCGCGCCGAGCGCGAGCTCGAGGTGGCGGGCCCGGTCGTCCGGGGCGATCGAGGAGGTGAAGGCGTTGGTGACCGCGGCGAAGGCGTCCCGACTGACCACGCCGGTCGGGTCCCACCCGTCCAGGTCGCGGGCGCGGGCGATCGTCGACATGGCCGTCGACACGCTGGCCGAGTGGGCGTCGATGCGCGGCATGTAGACCACCCCGCCGTAGGAGGCGCGGTCCAGCTCGGCGGCCGTGACCGGCCGCTGCTCGGCCCAGCGGGTCTCGTCCCAGGAGTGGGCGTAGACCGGGCGCCCCCTCCCCCGCCGGGCCGCGTCCTCGACGAGGCGCAGGACCTCGGGGATGGACGTCGTGCCGGACAGGTCGACCCCGTCCAGGCCCTGGCCCGTCATCGTCAGGTGGACGTGGGCGTCGCTGAAGCCGGGCGTGACCAGGGCGCCGTCAAGATCGAGGATCTCATCGGCCGCGCCCGCGTGCTCGGGGAGCTGGTCGGTCGCGCCGACCCAGGCGACGACGCCGTCCCGGACGAGCAGGGCGCTCGCCGGCGGGCCGGGCTCTCCGGTGACGACGACGCCACCGCGCAGGAGAAGAGTGCTCACGCGTGCACAGTGTGCTCTGCCGCGAGCCGGGACTCAAAGAGGGCGCGTGCGTCGGCGTCCGTGCGCAGCAGGGACAGGGCGTAGTCGGCGTGCCCGGGCGTGTAGCCGTTGCCCACGAGCATCGTCACGTCCGCGGCGAGGCCCTCGGCGCCGAGCGCTGCCGCGGCGAAGTTGGTGGCCATCGAGAAGTAGATGATGGTCCCGCCCTGCTCGGTGATCATGATGGCCGGCTGCTCGCAGCCGGGGACGTCCACGCACACCACGGTCACGTCGGCCGGTCCCCCGGCGCCCCGGACCGCCTCCTCCAGGGCGAGCGGCGCCCGGGCGTCGGCGATGACGACCTCCTCGGCCAGGCCGGTGCCGCGCAGCATCGCGGCCTCACGCTCGAAGGGCACGACGGCGATCCGACGGCCCGCCCCGGCCTCCTTGGCCGCGGCGAGGGACAACGAGCCGGACTTGCCCGCCCCGCCCAGCACGGCCACGGTCGGGGTGACGCCCCGTTCGACGTAGCCGCGCACGACGCGGGCGACCATCGCAGGGGCGCCGCAGACGTCCATCACCATCAGGGCGAGCTCGGGGTCGAGATCCTCGGGCAGGACGGCGGCGATCGAGCGGCCGAAGAGGATGGCGTGCCCGGCGGTGGGGATCCTCTCGGAGAGGCCGTCCCAGGACTCCAGGTGGTCGGAGACGGCCAGCGGCGTCAGCGACAGGGAGACGAGGGTGGCGATGCGGTCCCCCACGGTGAGCCCGAGGGTGCTGTCGGGGCCGACCTCGGCCACGGTGCCGATGAGCATGCCGCCGGACCCGGTGACGGGGTTCTGCATCTTGCCGCGGTCCTCGATGATCTCCAGGACCTCCGAGCGCACCGAGTGGCCGTGCACGTGCCCGGTGGGCCCGGTGTGCTTCTCCCGGAGCTGGCGGTAGGACGCCGCGTCCAGGTTGAGCACCTCCACGTCGACGCGCACCTCGTCCGGCCCGATCTGCGGGGACGCGTCCAGGCGCTGCGCGGCCTGGGGCAGGGTCACGGCGGCGCCCGAGGGCTCCAGGACACGGTGGACTCCGAAGGGCGAGTGAGGCCTCATACCCGTCATCTTTCCTTTCAGAACACGCTTGGACGGGACATCATCCCGTGATGCTTCCATTTTGCCGGAAGATATCCGTATCATGGCACGCATGACTGACCAGATCGAGCAGCCCTACGCCTACCTGCGCCGCGAGCTCGTCGAGCCGGACTGGACCCGCTTCCCCGGCTGGCGCGAGATCACCGAGGAGCAGTGGAACGACGTGCAGTGGCAGCGCGTCAGCTGCGTGAAGAACATCCGCCAGCTGCGCAACGTCATGGGCGACCTGCTCACCGACGAGTTCTACGCCGACCTCGAGCGCGACCAGGAGCAGCGCGCCACGATGTCGATGCTCGTGCCGCCGCAGATGCTCAACACCATGGTCAGCGAGATCACCTGGGCCGACGGGCGCATGCCGGCCGCCGGCGAGGAGTTCACCAAGGCCTTCTACGCCGACCCGGTGCGCCGCTACATGCTGCCGGTCTTCTCCGACCGCCGCACCGACTGGGCCAACCACCCCTACGCCTCCCGCGACTCCCTGCACGAGCACGACATGTGGGTCGCCGAGGGCCTGACCCACCGCTATCCCACCAAGGTGCTGGCCGAGATGCTGCCGACCTGCCCGCAGTACTGCGGCCACTGCACCCGGATGGACCTCGTCGGCAACTCGACGCCGACGGTGACCAAGCTCAAGCTCGCCGGCAAGCCGGTCGACCGCCACACCGCGATCCTGGACTACCTGCGCGCCACCCCGTCGGTGCGCGACGTGGTCGTCTCCGGCGGCGACGTGGCCAACATGCCGTGGAAGAACCTCGAGGCGTGGCTCGACCAGCTCCTGGAGATCGAGAACATCCGCGACGTGCGCCTCGCCACCAAGGCGCTCATGGGCATGCCGCAGCACTGGCTGGCCGACGACACCGTCGAGGGCGTCGCCCGGGTCGCGAAGAAGGCCCGCGAGCGCGGCGTCGGCCTGGCCATCCACACCCACGTCAACGCCGCCCAGTCGGTGACGCCGCTGGTGGCCAAGGCCTCCCGCACCATGCTGGACGCCGGCATCCGCGACGTCCGCAACCAGGGCGTGCTCATGCGGGGCGTCAACGACACCTCCGTGCAGCTGCTCGACCTGTGCTTCGCGCTGGCCGACGACGCCATGATCACGCCCTACTACTTCTACATGTGCGACATGATCCCGTTCAGCGAGCACTGGCGGGTCTCCCTCGCGCACGCCCAGCACCTGCAGCACTCGATCCTGGGCTACCTGCCCGGCTTCGCCACGCCGCGCATCGTCTGCGACGTGCCCTTCGTCGGCAAGCGCTGGGTCCACCAGGCCGACACCTACGACACCGAGCGCGGCATCTCCTACTGGCGCAAGAACTACCGCACCTCGATCGAGGGCGAGGACGTCGACGTGACCAGCGCCGAGTACGTCTACTACGACCCGATCGACACCCTGCCCCCCTCGGGCCAGGACTGGTGGCGCCAGCACGCCGCCGAGATCAACGACGGGGCCGACGCGGCCGCCCAGGAGGAGAAGGCCGTCGCCGCGGCCGCAGCCTCCCGCCAGGCCTCGGTGGATCAGCTCGCCAGCAGCTGACCCACGCCCTCACCGACGCCCGCACCGGCCATCCCCCACCCGGTCGGGCGCTCCCCCGCCGGGACCACTCGCACGTGCCCGGGACATTCGGGTCCAGACACCGATCCGGCAGAATTTCCCGGGCACGTGCGTCATACCCTGGCCCCGTGGCGAAGAAGAAGCAGACCGGCGGCGGCACGCCGGCGACCGTGACGCTCGACCGGGCCGGGGTCCCCTACGAGATCCGGGCCTACGAGCACGACCCGCGCGCGACCTCCTACGGGTTGGAGGCGGCCGAGGCGCTCGGGGTCGAGCCGGCCCGGGTCTTCAAGACCCTGCTGGTCGACACCGACAAGGGACTGGGCGTGACGATCGTGCCGGTCGACACCACCGTCGACCTCAAGGCCGCGGCGGCCGCTCTCGGCGCCAAGAAGGCGGCCATGGCCGACCCGGCGGCGGCAGAGCGCACGACCGGCTATGTCGTCGGTGGGATCAGTCCCCTGGGCCAGAAGAAGGCCCTGCCCACCGTGCTGGACGACTCCGCCCGTGAGCACGCCACGATCCTGGTCAGCGGCGGCAAGCGCGGGCTCGACATCGAGCTCTCACCCGAGGCGCTGCTCACCCTGGTCCGCGGAGGGTATGCGGCGATCGCCCGCCGCTCCTAGCTCCCAGGGGCACCTTCCGCAACGTCGGCCCGTTTCCCGCCCCCGATCTTGATTCAGATCCCGCCACCCACGTCGGAGACGGGGAGGAGCCCCAGCCGGTCCTCCCAGGGGGTGGACAGCACGATCGTGGTGTTGGTCGAGACGGAGGCCTGCTGGCGGATCCGGGCGAAGAGCTCCTCGAGGTCCTGCGGCCGGCTCACGCGGAGCAGGAGCACGTAGTTCTCGTCCCCCGCCACGGACCAGCAGGCCACGATCTCCTCGATGTCCTGCAGCCGCTCGGGCACGTCGTCGTCGGCGGCCGGGTCGAAGGGCTTGACCGACATCAGCGCGGTGAGGGGCAGGCCGACCTTGGGGTAGTCGACCACAGCCCGGTAGCCCTTGATGATGCCGCGCTCCTCCAGCCGCTTGACCCGCTGGTGGACGGCCGAGGTGGACAGCCCCACCTGGCGGCCCAGGTCGGCGAAGGAGATCCGTCCGTCCTGGGCGAGGACCGAGACGATATGCCTGTCGAGAGGCTCCATACCGACAGCCTAATGGGGGTACGGCTGACGAGTTCTCGGCACGGCCATGTCGGTCCAGGGCGTTACGCTTCGCCCCATGCCCAGCACCCACCCGGCCGACAGCCACGACCTCATCCGCGTGGTCGGAGCCCGCGAGAACAACCTCCAGGACGTCAGCGTCGAGCTGCCCAAGCGTCGCCTGACGGTCTTCACCGGTGTCTCCGGATCGGGCAAGAGCTCGCTGGTCTTCGAGACGATCGCCGCGGAGTCGCAGCGGATGATCAACGAGACCTACAGCACCTTCGTGCAGGGCTTCATGCCGACGATGGCCCGCCCCGACGTGGACGTGCTGGAGGGCCTGACCACGGCGATCATCGTGGACCAGGAGCGGATGGGGGCCAACATCCGCTCCACGGTCGGCACCGCCACCGACGTCAACGCCATGTTGCGCATCCTCTTCAGCCGCCTGGGGCAGCCCCACATCGGCACGTCCAAGGCCTTCTCCTTCAACGTCGCCTCCATCAGCGGGGCGGGTGCGGTCACGATGACCAAGGGCGGAGAGACGATCAAGGAGCGTCGCGAGTTCAGCATCCAGGGCGGCATGTGCAGCCGCTGCGAGGGCGTGGGCAAGGTCAGCGACTTCGACTACTCGGCGATCTATGACGAGGAGAAGTCGCTGCGCGAGGGGGCCATCACGATCCCCGGCTACAGCATGGAGGGGTGGTACGGCCGGGTCTACATGGGCAGCGGCTTCTTCGACCCCGACAAGCCGCTGAAGAAATACACCAAGAAGGAGCGCGCCGACCTGCTCTTCAAGGAGCCGACCAAGATCAAGGTCGACGGCATCAACATCACCTACGAGGGGCTGATCCCCCGCATCACCAAGTCGATGCTGTCCAAGGACCGGGAGGCGATGCAGCCCCACATCCGGGCCTTCGTCGACCGCGCGGTGACCTTCGACACCTGTCCGGACTGCGAGGGCACCCGTCTCAACGAGACGGCCCGGTCCTCGAAGATCAAGGGTGTCTCGATCGCCGACGTCTGCCAGTGGCAGATCAGCGACCTCGCCGAGTGGGTCCGCGAGCTGGACGACCCCGGCGTGGCTCCCCTGCTCAAGGGGCTGCAGGAGACGCTGGACTCGTTCGTCCAGATCGGCCTGGGCTACCTGTCCCTGGACCGCCCGGCCGGCACGCTCTCCGGCGGAGAGGCGCAGCGGACCAAGCTGATCCGGCACCTCGGCTCCTCCCTGACCGATGTCACCTATGTCTTCGACGAGCCGACCATCGGGCTGCACCCCCACGACATCCAGCGGATGAACACCCTCCTGCTCCAGCTCCGGGACAAGGGCAACACCGTCCTGGTCGTCGAGCACAAGCCGGAGACGATCGCCATCGCCGACCATGTGGTCGACCTCGGCCCCGGCGCGGGCACCGCGGGCGGGACGATCTGCTTCGAGGGCGACGTGGCGGGCCTGCGCGCCAGCGACACCGTCACGGGTCGGCATCTGGACGACCGCGCCCACGTCAAGGGGTCGACCCGGGAGCGCACCGGGGTCATGGAGGTACGCGGCGCGGGCACGCACAACCTCAAGGACGTCGACGTCGACATCCCGCTGGGCGTCCTCACCGTCCTGACGGGTGTCGCCGGCTCGGGCAAGAGCTCGTTGATCAACGGCTCCGTCGCCGGCCAGGACGGGGTCGTGGTGATCGACCAGACCGCCATCAAGGGCTCTCGCCGGAGCAACCCCGCCACCTACACCGGCCTGCTGGAGCCGATCCGCAAGGCCTTCGCCAAGGCCAACGGCGTCAAGCCGGCGCTGTTCAGCGCCAACTCCGAGGGCGCCTGCCCGGCCTGCAACGGCGCCGGCGTCATCTACACCGACCTGGCGATGATGGCCGGGGTCGCCACCCCCTGCGACGAGTGCGAGGGCCGCCGCTTCCAGGCCTCGGTCCTGGAATACGCGCTCGGCGGCAAGGACATCAGCCAGGTCCTGGCCATGCCAGCGGCGGAGGCGGAGACCTTCTTCGCCGAGGGAGAGGCCAGGATCCCGGCCGCCCACAAGATCCTGCAGCGGCTGGTGGACGTGGGCCTGGGCTACCTGACGCTCGGGCAGCCGTTGACCACGCTGTCCGGCGGAGAGCGGCAGCGCCTCAAGCTGGCCAGCCAGATGGGCGACAAGGGTGAGATCTACGTCCTGGACGAGCCGACCACCGGTCTGCACCTGGCCGACGTCGAGCAGCTCCTGGGCCTGCTGGACCGGTTGGTGGACGCTGGTCGCTCGGTCATCGTGATCGAGCACCACCAGGCGGTCATGGCGCACGCCGACTGGATCATCGACCTGGGCCCGGGCGCCGGCCACGACGGTGGCCGCGTCGTCTTCGAGGGCACCCCGGCCGAGCTGATCGCCGACCGCTCCACCCTCACCGGCCAGCACCTGGCCGACTACGTCAGCTGAGCGACCGCCCCCGCAGCGTCAGCACGTAGGCCAGCCCCGTCAGCACCAGTGAGGGGACGAACCAGACCGGCAACGGGGCCGGGGCGACGAGCACCGCATACCCGAAGACCAGCAGTCCCAGTGCACCCAACCACCACCTGCGCCGGTCCCCCAGCGCCACCGCGACCGAGGCCAGGACCATCACGGTCGGCAGCGCGAGCCGCAGCACGCGGGTGAGCGCCTCGGGGTCGTTGGCGAAGGACGGGCGCTCCAGCGGGTTCTCCCCCGCGGCGGTGCTCCACAGCGGCCCGAGCAGGACCACGACCGCGGTGGCGAGCGTGACCAGGACCGCGATCCACGGCAGCCGCTCGCGCCAGGTGAGCGCGGGAACGGGGTGATCGGCGGGCAGGCGGTCAGGCACGCGGTCACGCTAGCAGGGCCTAGCCTGGTGCCTCATGAGCACCGCGTCGAGCACCCAGCGCCTTCTCCTGCTGGACACCGCATCGCTGTACTTCCGCGCGTTCTTCGGGGTCAAGGACCTGCGGGAGGCACCGGACGGGACGCCGACCAATGCCGTGCGCGGGCTGCTCGACATGATCGCGACCCTGGTGCGGCGCTTCGAGCCCACCCACCTGGTGGCCTGCTGGGACAACGACTGGCGGCCGGACTTCCGGGTGGCGGCCATCCCCTCCTACAAGGCCCACCGCCTGGTGCCCGGCACCGAGGACAAGGAGGAGGCTCCACCTGAGCTTGAGGTCCAGGTGCCGATCATCCGACGGGCGCTGGACGCCTTCGGCATCCCGATCCTGGGCTCGGACGGCTACGAGGCCGACGACGTCATCGGCACCCTGACCGCCCGGCACAAGGGGCGGATGCCGGTCTCGGTGGTCACCGGCGACCGCGACCTGTTCCAGCTCGTGGATGACGAGGCCGACGTGACCGTGGTCTACACGGCCCGCGGCGGCGTGCGGGACGCCGACGTGATGCGCGAGGCCGAGCTGCTCGACCGCTACGGCATCCCCTCCGGCCCGGCCTATGCCGACATGTCCATGCTGCGCGGGGACACCAGCGACGGGCTGCCGGGGGTCAAGGGCATCGGCGACAAGACCGCCGCTCAGCTCATCACGACCTACGGCTCGCTCACGGGGCTGCGGCAGGCCCTGGCCGACGGCGACCCTGCGATCAAGGGCGCCCGGCGGACCAACCTGGAGGCCGCCTCGGACTATCTCGACGTCGCGCCCAAGGTGGTCCTGGTCGCCGACGACGCACCGCTGCCGGACGTGCCGCTGACCCTCCCCCGCGAGCTGGCCGACCCCGAGACCGTCCAGCAGATGGTGGAGGCCTACGACCTCGGCAGTCCCGTGGGCAGGTTGATGCAGGCGCTGGGCATCCGGCCCTGAGCCGCGGTCCCCGCCAGCGGCACCGGGCACTGAGCCCGTCACCGACCATCAGCCGGATGGTGATCCGCCGACCGGTTCTTTCCGGCCGACGGATCACTTGCCGGCCGACGGATCACTCACGGGGACCAAGTGCGGTCGCTGGGGTCGGTCCCAGGGGCGGGGTGCGGGCTCAGTGGGCGTGGCGGAAGCCGGCGCGCTCGGCCGTCTCGGCGTCCACGAAGCACTCGTGCGGGGCGGCCTCGTAGCCAGGCTCGTCCGGCAGGACGTAGGTCATCGTGTCGTGCCAGGCCTTGACCGGGTGGCCCTCGGCCACCGAGCCGTCATCCATGGGGGCTGCCGAGCCCCAGCCGTGTCCGCCGTCGCGCACCTCTCCGCTCTGCGACGCCGTGTCCTGGGAGCCGCTCTGGTGCGCGGGCACGACCGTCTCCAGCTGCTGGGGCCCGTCGCCGTCCTCGGCCGTCCAGTCCCCCGGCTGACGGAAGTCCGCCCCGGCGGCGATGTCGTGGTTGGCGGGGTCGTGCTCGCGGGCGAACTCCTCGGCGCGCTGCCGGGCCTCCTCCTCGGCCTCCGCCTGCTCGTCCGCATCCCGCTGCGCGTCTCCCTCATCCGGGTCCGCGGGCGAGTCCGCCGACGGTGCCGACCCGGCCGAGGGCGCCGAGCGTGCGGGCTCGGGCGAGTCTGCGGGTGCCGCGGGACCGGAGCCGTGGTTGGGGCCGTGGTCGAGGCCGTCCGTGCGCTGGTCCAGGGCGTCGTCGCCGGTGGGGTTCTCGTGCTGCTGCTTGGACATGGGTCTCTCCGCTCTGAGGGGACCTGCTTGGGTATGCGGCACGCTAGCGGGGTGCGCGCGTCACCGCAGGCTCAAGCGGCCGGTCGAGCATCGAGCGGCTGGTCCGACTCAGCGGCGGCGCCGACCCCGGTCCGGCTCGTTGGGCGGCCACTCCCCGTCGTCGGACCCGTCGTCGTAGGAGTAGAGCAGCTCCTGGAGCCGGACCTGCACGCGCTCGACGTCCGGGACGTCGTGCAGCACCATGCCCGACTGCTGCGTCGCGTCGGAGACGACCAGGGTGCCGCAGCCCAGCACCCGGTCCAGCAGCCCCTTCTCGAGCGCGATGTCGTTGATCCGGTGCAGCGGGATGTCCCGACCACGCCGCGAGAAGACTCCGGACCGGTGGCTGATGCGCCGGTTGGTCACGGTGTAGCTCTCCGAGCGCCAGCGCACGAAGGGCACCCCGACCAGCCACGCGGCCAGGGCGAGTGCGACCGCCCCGGCGATCCACATGGTCATCACGTAGTGGTCCTCGCCCCGGGTGAACCACCACAGCGCCACGAGCGCGGCGAGCAGCAGCAGCGCCCACAGGGCCGCGACCAGCAGGGCCTTGACGTGCGTCCGCAGGCGCAGGACCACCTCCTCGCCCTCGGTCAGCTGGTTGTCGCGCAGACCCATCTCAGACCACCCTCTCGAAGACCGCGGCCAGACCCTGACCGCCACCGATGCACATCGTCTCCAGCGCGTAGCGGCCCTCGCGGCGCCGCAGCTCGTGCGCGAGCGTGGCCAGGATCCGCGCACCCGTGGCGCCGACCGGGTGGCCCAGGGAGATGCCGGAGCCGTTGACGTTCAGGCGGTCCCAGGACGACGGGTCGGCCATCCCCCACTCGGTCAGCACGGCCAGGGCCTGCGCGGCGAAGGCCTCGTTGAGCTCGATCAGGTCGAGGTCGTCCATCGTGATCCCCGCACGCTCCAGCGCCAGCGCCGACGCAGGGACCGGACCGATGCCCATCGTCTCCGGCGGCACGGCCGCGACCGCCCAGGAGCGCAGCGCCAGCAGCGGCTCCAGCCCCTTGGCCTCGGCGACCTCCCGGGTGGTGACCACGCACAGCGCCGCGGCGTCGTTCTGGCCGCTGGCGTTGCCGGCGGTCACGGTGGCCTCCGGGTCCTGGCGGCCCATGATCGGGCGCAGCCCGGCCAGCACCTCCATGGACGTGTCGGGACGGATGTGCTCGTCGGTGTCCACGACGGTGGTCCCCTTGCGCCCCTTCACCTCGACGGGCGCCAGCTCCTCGGCGTAGCGGCCCTCCGCCCGGGCGGCCGCCGCGGCCTGGTGCGAGCGCACGGCCAGGGCGTCCTGGGCCTCGCGGGTGATGGCGTACTCCCGCCGCAGGTTCTCCGCCGTCTCGATCATGCCCCCGGGTATGGGGTGCCCCTCACCTCCCGCGGTCGAGCGGGCCCGGGCGAGGCGGTCGGCCAGCTCCACGCCGGTGCCCTTGACCCCTTGGCGCAGGAGCGCGTAGTGCTCCACCTGGCTCATCGACTCCGATCCGCCGGCGACGACGAGGCCGGAGCCGCCCGAGGCGATCTGGGAGGCCGCGGTGAGCACCGCCTGCAGGCCGGAGCCGCAGCGGCGGTCCAGCTGCATGCCGGGTGCCTTGTCGAGGCCGGTGTTCAGCGCCAGGATCCGGCCCAGGGCCGGGATCTCCCCGCTGGGGTTGGTGTTGCCGACGATCACGTCGTCGACGTCTCCGTCCTGCAGCCCGGTGCGCTCCAGCAGCGCGGTCAGCAGCTGCGTGCCCAGGTCGGCGGCGGACAGGCTGGCCAGGCTGCCGAGGAAGCCCCCGACGGGAGTGCGCAGCGGCGAGCAGATCACGATCTCGGTCATGACTGCAGCCTAGTGCGGCCCCGTGCCGAGGGACGCCCTGATCAGTCCAGCCGGTCGGCGGCCACCACGCCGCGCAGCATGGCGTCGCTGGCGCGGCGAGCGGTCCTGGCCACCTCGGGGTCGGCCGCCTGGGCGATCTGGCCGAGCAGGTCGATGATCTGCTTGCAGCGGCGCACGAAGTCTCCCGCGGCCATCCCGCCGTCGCGCAGCACCTCCTCCAGCTGCCGGCCGGAGGTCCAGCGGTGCACCATCCAGGCGATGCCGCCGTCGAGCTCACGGTCGCCGTCGAGGTGGTGCCGGCTCTTGAGGGTCTGCACCTCGCGCCAGATGGCCTCCATCTCCCCCAGCGCCTCGGCGACCTCCACCGACGGCATCCGCATCTCGGAGATGTCGTCGCCGCGGGCCTCGTGGATGAGGGCGGACACAACGGCCGCCAGGTCGGGCCCGGTGAGCCGCTTCCAGGTGCCGCGACGCAGCGCCTCGGCCACCACCAGGTCCAGCTCGGTGTAGACCCGCCGCAGCCGCTGCCCCTCGGTGGTGACCTCCTGCCCGTCCGGGCTCAGGTAGCCCAGCTCGGAGAGCAGGTCGCAGATGCGCTCGAAGGTCTTGGCGACGGTGTTGGTGCGCTCGGCCACCCGCCGCTGCAGGTCGTCGGTCTCCTTGCGCAGCTGCCACCAGCGCGCGGCCCAGCGCGCGTGCTCCTCCCGGTCCGGGCACGAGTGCGAGGGGTGGGCCTTCATCCGGGCGCGCAGCTCGTCGATGCGGTCCTCGCGGGCGTCGGCGACGCGGTCGCCACCGCCGGCGCCGTCCCCGCCCCTGCCCCGCCCGGGCATCGGCTCACGGACGGTGTCGCGCAGGGTCGAGGCCAGGTCCTTGCGGGCCTTGGGGCTGCGGGCGTTGAAGTGGCGCGGCACGTGCAGCTCCCCGATGACCTCCGGGACGTCGCGGAAGCCGGCGATCGTGAGCTTCTGCAGGCTGCCGTTGGAGGTGAGCACGGTGGGCTCCGGCGAGGCGGCGCTGCCCTTCTGACCGCGCAGGACCACGGCCATCGTGCCCTTGCGGCCGCCGTCGAGCTGGATCACCTGCCCCGGCTCGAGCTGCTCGAGGGAGGTGGCGATGTCCACGCGACGCTGCGACTGGCGGACCCGGGCCTGCTTCTTCTCCAGCTCGGAGAGCTGGTGGCGCAGCCGGCCGTACTCGCTGAAGTCGCCCCGGTCGCAGGCCATCGCCTCGGCGTAGCCGTCCAGGGCGGTGAGGTTGTCGCGCACCCGCGTGGTCAGCCCGACCACGGACCGGTCGGCCTGGAACTGGGCGAACGAGCTCTGCAGCAGCTCGTGGGCCCGGTCGCGGCCGTACTGCGCGACCAGGTTGACGGCCATGTTGGAGCTGGGCCGGAACGAGCTGCGCAGCGGGTAGGTCCGGGTGGAGGCCAGTCCGGCGACGTCCATCGGGTCCAGGCCCCGGCGCCAGAGCACCACGCCGTGGCCCTCGATGTCGATCCCGCGCCGGCCGGCACGCCCGGTGAGCTGGGTGTACTCCGCCGGGGTGACCATGACGTGGGCCTCGCCGTTGTACTTCACCAGCTTCTCCAGGACCACCGTCCGGGCGGGCATGTTGATGCCCAGCGCGAGGGTCTCGGTGGCGAAGACGGCCTTGACCCGGCCGGCGGTGAAGAGCTCCTCGACGATCTCGCGGAAGAGCGGCAGCATGCCCGCGTGGTGGGCGGCATAGCCGCGGGACAGACCCTCGACCAGATCGTGGTAGCCGAGCACGGCCAGGTCGGTCGGGTCGACCTCGGCGACCCGCTCCTGCACGAGGTCGCGGACGGCCTGGCCCTCGGACTCGGGGATGAGCCGGGTGCCCTTGCCGAGCAGCTGGGTCACGGCCGCGTCGCAGCCGGCCCGGCTGAAGATGAAGGTGATGGCCGGGAGCAGCCCCTCGCTGTCCAGCCGGTCGATGACCTGCGCCCGGCTGGCGACACCGCCGGGCAGGGCGCCGCGCTCGAGGACCGGGACGGCATCCGCATACCCCCGGCCGTGGTCGGCGCGCCCGCCCCGGCCGCCGCGCCGTCCTCGGTCGTCCCCACGACCACCGCGCCCACGTCCCTGCCCCTGGCGCCCTCGCGAGTCGTCCCGGCCACGGCCACGGGGCTCACCCCTTCGGCCCCGCGGCGCCCCGGCGTCCTCGCGGGACCAGCCGCGGTCGGAGCGCTCGGCCTGGCCGATCTGCTGGAGCAGCTCGGGGTTGACCTCGGTGCGACCGTCCCGGCCGGTCACGAAGAGGTCGTACATCCGGGTGCCGACCATCATGTGCTGCCACAGCGGCACGGGACGGTGCTCGGAGACGATGACCTCGGTGTCGCCGCGGACGGTGCCGAGCCAGTCGCCGAACTCCTCGGCGTTGCTGACCGTCGCGGACAGGGAGATGACCTGCACCGACGGGGGCAGGTGGATGATGACCTCCTCCCAGACGGCGCCGCGCCACCGGTCGGCCAGGTAGTGCACCTCGTCCATGACCACGAAGCCCAGGCCGGTGAGGGTCGGCGAGGACGAATACATCATGTTGCGCAGCACCTCGGTGGTCATCACCACCACGGGCGCCTCGCCGTTGATGGAGGCGTCACCGGTGAGCAGGCCGACGTTGCCGACGCCGTGCCGCTCGACGAGGTCGTGGTACTTCTGGTTGGACAGCGCCTTGATCGGCGTGGTGTAGAAGGTCTTGCGCCCGGTCTCCAGGCCAAGGGCGACGGCGAACTCCCCCACCACCGTCTTGCCGGCACCGGTCGGGGCGGCCACCAGCACCCCGGAGCCGTCCTGGACGGCCTGGATCGCGTCGAGCTGGAAGGCGTCCAGCTCGAAGCCCAGGCTCTGGGTGAAGCGTCCTGCGGGGGTGGCGGCGAAGGCGGCGCGCTCACGCGCCCGGGCATACTGCTCGGCGGGGGACGACGCTGACATGCCCCTCAGGCTATGTCAGCGGAGGCGCGATCACCTGCAGATTCGACCCGGCCACCCGCACGGTGAGCGGCAGCGGCCCCAGCTCGTCGCCGTCGGCCTGCGCCACGATGTCCTCCGGCCCCTCGATCCGGACCTCGCGGGCGCGGGTGATCCGGACGGCCGGGTGGTCGGTGTGGGCGGCCTTGCGCACCGCACGCAGCACGTCCAGCGCCTCGCGAGGCCGGACCGGGCGGATGACGACCAGGTCCAGCAGCCCGTCGGCGGGATCCGCCTCGGGCACCAGGTGCAGCCCGCCACCGAGATAGGGCAGGTTGCAGGGCACGACGACCAGTGCCCCGAGCTCCTCGGTCACGCCGTCGACGGTCAACCGGTAGTGCAGCGGCGGCTGGCGACGCAGCAGCGCGATCTCCACCAGCGCGGAGGCGGTGTAGGAGAAGGAGCCCAGCTGACGCGTCGAGCCGTTGACGCGTGCCGAGATGCGGGCGTCCAGGGCCGAGGGCGTCGAGCCGATGACGTGCCGGTCCAGCTCGGGCACGTGCAGGGTGTCGATGGTGCGACGGTGCCCGGCCAGCAGCACCTGGAGCGCGGCCGGCGGCGCGAACGGGATGCCCAGGGAGCGGGCGCTGTCGTTGCCGGTCCCCGCCGGCAGGATGCCCACGGCCGTGCCGGTGCCGGCACACAGGTCGGTCGCCAGGCTCACGGCACCGTCGCCGCCCACCACGACCAGCACGTCCAGTCCCTCACCCACCAGCGTGGCGCAGCTGGCCCGAGCCTCCTCGACGGTGTCCGCCGAGACCTCGAGGATCTCGTGCCCGGCCGACCGCAGCGCACGAACCGCCGCCGCGCCGACGTCCGCCGACCCGCGCCGCAGGCGACCCGGACGCCGCCCGTGCGCGACCGCATATCTCATGACAGCGGGGTGGCCTCGTCCGGCGAGAGACCGGCATAGCGGTCCTTGGGGTCGCCCCCGCGCCTGCGCTTGCGCCGCTCCAGGAAGTAGGCGACACCCACGGCGCACCAGAAGAGCAGGAACACCGGCGCGGCCATCGCCAGCATCGTCCACGCGCTGGGGTCGGGGGTCATGAAGGCGGAGAAGATGAGGATCCCGAAGAGCGTGATCCGCCAGCTGTCGCGCATCATCTTCGCCGGCAGGATGCCGATCTGGTTGAGCGCCACCAGCACGACCGGCAGCAGGAAGGCCAGCCCGAAGGCGAGCATGAAGTAGAGCCACAGCGACAGGAAGTCGGTCGCCGCGGGCAGGTTGGCCGCGCCCACCGGCGTGAAGGCCAGCAGGATCCCCACGAGCCGGGGGAAGGTGTAGGCGGCCAGGCCGGCGCCGGCGAAGAAGAGCGGGATGGAGACGAAGAAGTAGGACAGCGCCAGCTTCTTCTCCTTGGGCAGCAGCCCCGGCAGCAGGAAGGCCCAGGCCTGCCACAGCCACAGCGGGCTGGAGAGCAGGATCCCGCTGAAGAGCGCCACCCTGAGCTTCATCGCGAACGGCTCGGTGATGTTCTGGAAGCGCAGCATCACCTCGTCATCACCGCGCTCGCGCGCGACCTCGACGATCGGGGCGTTGACGAAGGCGAAGATCTGCGGGTAGAGATACCAGCCGACGACCGCCAGGGCGGCGATCGCCAGGCAGGAGATCATCAGCCTGTTGCGGAGCTCACGAAAGTGGGCCCCGAGGGACATCCTTCCCTCGGGGTCCTTCACCTTCTGCGTGCGGGCCAACGTGCTTCGTCCTCGGTATGCGGTCTCGCCGGGGCGGCGGACGCCTCGCCGGCGTCAGGCGCGCGGGTCGGTGTCGCGGCGCTCGTCCTCGATGCGGCGGTACTCCTCGCGGGCGGTGTCGCGGTAGCCGTCGGCGTCGGTGTCGGTGCCCCGGTCGGCCACGTGGTCACCCTCCCGCAGCGGGGGCGGGCCGGCGGCGTCCTTGTCCTTGCGCGCGGCGTTCTCGTCCTTCATCTGGTCGACCTCGGTCTTGAAGACCCGCATCGACTCCCCCAGGCTCCGCGCCGCGTTGGGCAGGTTCTTCCACCCGAACAGGACGACGAAGGCGATGATCAGGACGACGATGTGCCAGATCTTGATACCTCCCACGGAGGTCACCTCTTTCTCTGCGGATGCGCACGCGTCCCGTACGCGGACGCGGTCAGTCTAACCAGGAGTCCTGGGTGTGTCCGTCCACGGCGGCGGCCGCACCCGACGCCACCGCGGCGACCACCTCGGCCGGGCCGAGGACGCGGGCCCGTCCGGCCTGGCGCCAGACGAGGCGCTGCAGCCACCCGGGATCGGCCACCCGCAGCAGCACCTCCAGCGACCCGTCCTCGCGGCGCTCGACCTGCTCCACCGGCACCGTCTCGGCGATCCAGGCCGCGGCCGGCTCGAGGTGCAGGGTGACGGCGAGGTCCTCGGGAGCGGCCCGGTAGACCCCCGACCCGAGGTCGCGCGGGGGCAGGTCCTCGGGCGGTGTGCCGTCCACGTCGAGGACCTGCACGTCCTCGATCCGGTCGAAGCGGAAGAGCCGCACGCCCTCGGCCCGGTGGCACCAGGCCTCGAGATACCACCGGCCGTCGACCCCGACCACGCGGATCGGGTCGACATCGCGCTCGGTGGTCTCGTCCCGGCTGGCGACGGTGTAGGTCAGGTGGAGCCGCCGGTGCTCGGCCAGCCCCTCGCGGATCCGGGCGGCCCGCACGGGGTCGATCGGCTGCTCCAGGTCGACGCGCACGGCGTCCGCGGTGGCCGCCGCGTCGCCGGCCGCGCCCTCGAGCTTGGCCAGGGCCCGGTCGATCGCGTCGTGCTCGGCCAGGCCAGGGGTGTCGGCCAGGGCGCGCAGCGCGACGATCAGGGCCAGCGCCTCGTCCCGGCCGAGCCGCAACGGGCGGGCGATCGTGTCGGCATTGCCCACGTAGACCTTCCCGTCCTCCCAGGAGGCCTCGATCAAGTCGTCGGGGAAGCCGCCGGGCAGCCCGCAGACGAAGAGCAGCTGGAGGTCGTCGACGACCTGGGCCTCGCTCACGCCCAGCTCCTGGGCGGCGCTGGCCAGGTCGATCCCCTGCCGGTTGAGCAGCCAGGGCACCATCGTCAGCAGCCGGCCCAGGCGCGAGGTCGCGCTCTCGTAGGTCACCATCAGGCCACGCCTCCCTGGTGCGCGTCACGGACGGCGGTCAGCGCGGCCACCACGGCGTCGCGCACCTCGGGCGGGTCGACGACCCGCACGTCCGGGCCGGCCGCACAGATCTCCTCGACCAGCCCCGGGACGCCGCGGACCTGCAGGTCCACCACGTCCCAGCCGTCCCGGCCCTCTCCGCCGGGCGTCACGGCGCTCGCCCGCCGTCGCAGCGTGGAGGCCGCACCCTCGCGCACCAGCAGCCGCACCTGCGTCGCGGCTCCCCCGTCATCGCCGTAGGTCGTGCGGATCATCCGGGTCGCGTCGTGGTCGGCCGGCACCTCGAAGGCCCCGGGCCGGCCCGTCGTCCGGGGACGGCCCACGACCCGGTCCAGGCGGAAGACGCGCGGCGCCTCCCGGTCCAGGTCGTGGCCGGTGAGATACCACCGCCCGTGCCAACTGGTCAGCCCCCACGGCTGGACCCGGCGGGTGGTCAGGTCCGCTCCCCCGCGCCGGTAGTCGAAGGTCAGCGCGGTGCGCGACAGGACGGCGTCACGGACCGGCTCGAAGGCCGGCTCGGAGGTGAGGAGCAAGGGCTCGATGCCCGAGACCGAGGCCTCGTCGCGCACCAGGCCCGCCGCGTCGAGCTTGCGCAGCGCCTGCGCCGCCGGCCCGGCCAGGCTGGCCCGCGACCAGGCCCGGCTGGCCAGGCCGATGACCGCGACCTCGTCCGGCTCCAGGTCGATCTGGGGCAGGGCATACTCCCGCTGGTCGATCCGGTAGCCCAGCTCGTCGTCGAAGAAGGGGTCGATCGGCTCGGTCCGCAGCGGGATCCCGAGCTCGCGCAGCTCGTCCTTGTCACGCTCGAACATCCGCTCGAAGGCCTCGTCGTTGCCGGCCTGGTAGTCCGGCACGGCCTGACGGATCCGGGCCTTGGACAGGGGCTGGCGGGTCGAGAGGAGGGCGATGACGAGGTTGAGCAGCCGCTCGGTCTTGGCGGCCGCCGGGGAGGGACCCTTGGGCTCGCTGCTGTTCTTCCGCGCCATGGGCCTCACGCTACTAGACACCTGTGCGACTCGCGGTGGGGACTAGGCTGCGAGCCGTGATCACCTGGCGCCAGGGAGCCGTGCGCTCCGTCGACCCCGGCTGGGAGGGCGTCCTCGTCCTCCAGGTCGAGACCGACGCCGGCACGGTCCCCGCGCTGGCCTATGTCGACGTGGTCGGGAGCCCGCAGGTCGGTGACCGCGTCCTGCTCAACGTCACCGCGCTGGAGCGCGGTCTGGGCACCGGGGGGTATGCGGTGCTCGTCGCCATCCCCGACCGCCCCCAGGCCTGGCCGCAGCCGGACCCCGACTCACCCGGCCACCTGGTCAAGGCGCGCTACACGCCTCTGCAGACCATGGTCCTGGGCGTGGACGACCCCGAGGGCGAGCACCACGCCACCCTCGCGGACGCCGACGACATCGCCGGCCTGCCGGTCGTGGCCGCCGACCTGCACTCGGCCCTCCCCGCCATCCTGGCCGGGGCCCGCAGCGTCGCTCCGCAGGCACGGGTCGCCTACGTGATGACCGACGGCGGTGCCCTGCCGGCCCAGTTCTCCCGCACCTGCGCGCACCTGCGGGCCGCCGGCTGGCTCGAGGCGGTGATCACCACGGGCCAGGCCTACGGCGGTGATCTGGAGGCGGTCGGCGTGCACAGCGCCCTGCTGGCCGCCCACCACGTGGTCGGCGCCGATCTCGTCGTGGTCAGCCAGGGCCCGGGCAACCTCGGCACCGGCACCCGGTGGGGCTTCTCCGGCGTGTCGGCCGGCGAGGCGCTCAACGCCGCTGCGGTGCTGGGTGGACGGCCGGTGGCCTCGCTGCGCGTCTCCGAGGCGGACCCGCGCCCCCGCCACCGCGGCCTGTCCCACCACAGCGCCACCGCCTACGGTCGCGTGCTGGCCCATCCTGCCCAGGTGCCGGTCCCGACGGGCACCACCGGGCGCGCATCCACCGATGCCTGCCTGGCCCAGGTCTCGAGCGCCGTCGACCGGCTGGTCTCCACGGCGGGCCATCTGCACCGGGCCGACGTCCCCGTCGACGGCCTGCTGGACGCCCTGGCCGCGTCACCCGTGCGCCTGTCGACCATGGGCCGCGGGCTGGAGGAGGACGCCGCGGCCTTCCTGGCCGCCGCCGTCGCGGGGGTGCACGCCGCCCGACCCGAGCTCTCCTAGGCTGCGGGCATGACGCAGCGCGAGCTCACCGCATACCTGGAAGGCCTTCTCGAGAAGGTGCGCGGGCAGGACGACGGCGAGCCGCACGAGCTGCCGGTCCACGCCGGGGCCGACCTCGAGCGGCTCGCGGTGGCGCTGGTGGACCTGGACGGCACCGCCTGGACCGCGGGCGAGGTCGACCACCGCTATCCCATCCAGTCCATGAGCAAGGCGGTCGTCTACGGGCTGGCCATCGACTCGGTGGGGATGGACGAGGTCCTCCGGCACATCGACGTGGAGCCCAGCGGGGACGCGTTCAACCGCATCAGCCTCGACGACGGGTCCAACCGGCCAGCCAACCCGATGATCAACGCCGGCGCGCTCACCGCGCACGGCCTGGTGGCGGGCGAGGACGCGGCGGCGCGCTTCGAGCGGATCCGCGACCTGCTTTCCGCGATGGCCGGGAGGCGGCTGGAGGTCGACGAGGAGTGCTACGAGCAGGAGATGGCCGCGGCCCACCGCAACCTGGGCATCGCCCACCTGGTCAAGGCGCTGTCCGAGCTCCCGGACGAGCCGCACGACGTCGTCGACGGCTACACGCGTCAGTGCGCGCTCGCGGTGAGCACGACCGAGCTGGCCCGGATCGCCGCCACGCTGGCCAACGACGGGATCGTGCCCGGCACCGACCAGCGGGTGCTGTCCTCACTGGCCACGCGCCACGTGCTCTCGGTGATGCTGACCTGCGGCATGTACGACTCCGCCGGCGACTGGGTCTCCAGCGTCGGCATCCCGGCCAAGAGCGGCATCGGCGGCGGGATCCTCGGAGCGGTGCCGGGGCGGGGCGGGATCGCGACCTACTCCCCCAGGCTGGACGACCACGGCAACTCCACGCGCGGGATCCTGGCCTTCGAGCACCTCTCGGCAGACCTCCACCTGCACGTGCTCCGTCCTCCTCGCCGTCCGCTCGTCCAGGACGGGCTCGTCGACGGGGAGTGACGGGACTCACCTCCCGTCCGTGCGTCCGCACGGCCCCGACGACGGAGACTGGTCCCATGCCTGTCCGGTTGCTGATCGCGCTGACCCTCGCCTGGGTCGCGCTCCTCATGGGTGCACCCGCGCCCGCGGCGGCCACCTCGCAGTCCACCTCCCAGACCGCCCCCGACGAGACCATCGTCATCGAGTACTACTACGGCGAGGAGTGTCCGGTCTGCGCCATCACCGGACCGGTGCTGGACCAGCTCGCCGAGGAGATCCCCGGGGTCCAGGTCGTCGAGCGCGAGGTCTGGCACGACGAGGCGGCCAGGGCCGTCCTGGAGCAGCGCGCCGAGGCCTACAACGTCGACGTGACGGGCGTGCCGGTCATCTTCGTCGGGGAGCGCGCCTGGGTGGGCTTCCGGGAGGGCGTGACCGAGGCCGCTCCGGCCTGACCGAGGTCGGCGAGACCTGCGGCGACGACGGCAGCCTGGAGTGCGCCCCCGCCGCGGAGGAGACGATCGACATCCCCCTGGTCGGCACGGTGTCGCTGGGCGAGCGCTCGCTGTTCGTGTCCACGGCGCTCATCGCCCTCGTCGACGGGGTCAACCCCTGCTCGCTGTGGGTGCTCACGGTCCTGATCGCCCTCACCCTCAACACCGGCTCCCGGCGCCGCACGCTCATCGTCGGCCTCACCTTCATCACGGTGACGGCAGCGATCTACGCGCTCTTCATCGCGGGTCTGTTCACCGTCTTGACCGTCGTGTCCTTCGGTCCGTGGATCCGCATCGCCGTCGCACTGGTGGCGCTGTTCTTCGCGGTCGTCAACATCAAGGACTACTTCTGGTTCAAGAAGGGCCTGTCCTTCACGATCGCCGACAAGGACAAGCCGGGCATCTACCGCGGCATGCGCAAGGTCCTGGCCCAGGGTGACAACCTGCCCGCCCTCATCGGGGCCACCGCCGTCCTGGCCGCCGGCGTCTCGCTCGTCGAGTTCGGCTGCACGGCCGGTTTCCCGGTCCTGTGGACCAACATCCTGACCACCCACGACGTGGGCGCGGGCCTCTTCGTCGCGCTCCTGCTCGTCTACATGCTCATCTACCAGATCGACGAGCTGCTCATCTTCGGCACCGCCGTCGTCACCCTCCGCGCCAGCCGTCTCCAGGAGACCCAGGGCCGCGTGCTCAAGCTCGTCGGCGGCATGCTCATGGTCTCCCTCGCGCTGGTGATGATCTTCCGCCCCGAGCTGATGTCGGGCATCACGTCGTCGCTGCTGGTCTTCGGCGTGGCGATCCTCGCCTCGGCGCTGGTCCTCCTCGTCCACCGCGTCCTGCTCCCCCGCCTCGGCCACCCCGCCACCTGACCCCGTCCTCCCCCCGAGATGCAGAACGCCCGCCGGTGCGCGAAGCACCGGCGGGCGTCCAGGACGCGTCAGATCAGCGCACGTCGACCAGGTCGACGACGAAGATGAGGGTCTCGCCGCCCTTGATGGCGCCACCGGCGCCACGGTCGCCGTAGCCCAGGTGCGGCGGGATGGTGATCTTGCGACGACCACCGACCTTCATGCCCAGCAGGCCCTGGTCCCAGCCCTGGATGACCTGGCCGACGCCGACGGTGAAGGTCAGCGGCTGGCCGCGGTTCCACGAGGCGTCGAACTCCTCGCCCGTGGACCAGGCCACGCCCACGTAGTGGGTCGAGACGGTCGCTCCAGCGGTCGCCTCGGCGCCCTTGCCGACCTCGATGTCCTCGATGACCAGCTCGGTGGGCGGGGTGTCGCCCGGGAAGTCGATCTCGGGCTTGGCCTTCTTGACCTCGCCGAAGGGGGACTCGCTCATCTGCTTCTCCTCGGTATGGGGTGTGGCTGGGTGGTCTGCGGTCGGCGGCTCAGGAGGCGCCGAGGATGTCGACGACGAAGATCAGGTCCTCGCCCGCCAGCTCGTGCTCGGGCGGCTGCCCGGGGGCGGTGGTGGCGGACGCGTCGTCGGACTGCTTCTCGCCGTAGGCCTCGGCGGCAGGGACGACGACGAGCACGCGCGAGCCCACGGTCTGGCCCACGAGCGCGTCGTCCCAGCCCTTGATGACGCGCCCGACACCGATCGGGAACGGGGTGGGCTCGCCACGGTCGTAGGAGTTGTCGAAGGGCTCGCCCTCCCAGGTGACGCCGGTGTAGTGCGCCTTGAGGGTCTGACCGGCCTTGACCTCCGGGCCCTCACCCTTGATGAGGACCTGGGCGACGGTCTTGTCGGGGACCTCGGCGTCGTCGGGCACGGTGATCTTTGCCGGGCTCTTGCCGTCGGCCTCGACCTCGGGCAGGCCCTTCTTGGGCTTGACGGCCTCGCCGGTCGCCTCGGTCAGCGGCTCGGCGCTGGAGACCACGTCGATGTAGAAGATGAGGGTGTCGTCCGGGCCCACGCCGATCTGGGAGTTGCCGCTGGTGCCGAAGGCGTCGGCAGGCGGCAGCGCCATGATCAGGGAGTCGCCGGCCTTCAGACCGGGCAGCTCCTGCAGGAAACCGGGGAAGAGGTTCTCGTTGTTCAGGTCCAGGGACACCGTCTCGTCGGCGTCGAAGGTCGACAGGATCGGCTCACCGGTGGTGCCGTTGACGGCCAGGTAGCGGGCCTGCACCTCGTGGGTGGGCTCGACCTCCTTACCGTCGCCCTCGTTGACCTTCTTCACCGCGGTCTGCGCCACGCTGAAGGGCAGGTCGCCGTCGGCGACGGGCTTGCCGTCCCAGGTGATGCTGGGCTTGCCGTCGGGGTCCTCGACGGCCAGGTCCTCGACGTCGCCGGTCGGGGCGGCCGAGGTCGCGGCGGCGTCGTCGCTGGAGGCGGCCGAGTCGTCGGCACCGCCCTCGGTCGAGCAGCCGGCCAGGAACATCAGGGGTGCCACCGCGAGGGCGACGAGACGGAGTCGGGGTGAGCGCACGCGCGCATCCTTAATCGTGGAGGGAACGAACAAACCGTCACAGCCTAACCAACAGAACCTGGATGTTCGGTGGGAGCGCCCCACCGGACCGCGGGGCGTTCAGACGCCCCGCACCGTGGTGCCGGGAATCCCGGTCTCCAGGATGTGCTCGATCAGCGCGTCCACCCTGGCGTCCTCGCTGGCGAAGGGGTCCTTGCACACGACGGTGCGCTGGGCGGCGTCGTTGAGCTTGAGGTGCACCCAGTCGCAGGTGAAGTCGCGCCGGTGCTCCTGGGCGGCCTTGACGAAGCGGCCCCGCAGGGCCGCGCGGGTGGCCGGCGGCTCCTCCATGGCGCGCTGGATCCGCGCCTCGTCCACCACCGTCCGCGCCGCGCCGGAGCGCTGCAGGATCGGCACCAGCCCGCGCGTGGGATGCACGTCGTGCCAGGCCAGGTCGAGCTGCTGCAGCCGCTCGTCGTGCGGCTCCAGGCCGTGCCGGGCGGCGTAGGAGTCGAGCAGCTTCTTCTTCATCACCCACTCGATCTCGGTGTCGACCAGCCCCAGGTCGTCGGTCTCGATCGCGGTCAGCGCGCGGTCCCAGAGCTCGAGGACCTCCGCATAGGGCGAGAGGGTGCTCAGACCGGCGCCGGCCGCATACCGGGCCGCGAGGTCGTGCAGGGCGCGCTGCATCGCCAGGGGCGTGATGGTGCCGCCCGACCTCAGCGGGACGGCGGTGCGGCCGGTCGGGTCCCGGCTGATGTCGCGGATCGCCTGGATGGGGTTGGCCAGGGCGAAGTCGGGCACGATCGTGCCGGCCTCGAGCATCCGCAGGACCAGGTCGGTCGTGCCCACCCGCATCAGCGTGGTGGTCTGGCTCATCGTGGAGTCGCCCACGATGACGTGGAGGCGGCGGTAGCGCTCGGGGTCGGCGTGCGGCTCGTCGCGGGTGTTGATGATCGGCCGCGACCGGGTCGTGGCCGAGGACAGGTCCTCCCACATGTGGTCGGCCCGCTGGGAGACCAGATAGGTCGCCCGCTCCCCCACCACGTGCAGCCTGCCGGCACCGGTGACCAGCTGGCGTGTCACCAGGAAGGGGATGAGGGTGTCGGTGGTCCGCTCCAGGCGCCCGTCCCGGCGGATCAGGTAGTTCTCGTGCGAGCCGTAGGAGTTGCCGCGCGAGTCCACGTTGTTCTTGAGGATGTAGACCGTGGCCTCCATCCCCTCCTCGGCCAGCCGCCGCTCGGCGTCGTCGGCCAGGTCCTGGACGATCAGCTCACCGGCCTTGTCGTGGGCGATGAGGTCGAGCAGGTCGGTGCACTCCCCCGTGGCGTACTCCGGGTGCGACCCCACGTCGAGGTAGAGCCGCGACCCGTTGGCCAGGAAGACGTTGCTCGAGCGCCCCCACGCCACCACCTTGCGGAAGAGATAGCGGGCGACCTCCTCCGGCGACAGCCGGCTGCTGCCCCGGAAGGTGGCGTTGACGCCGAACTCGGTCTCGATGCCGACGATCCGGCGGTCGAAGCCGGTCACTGCCCGCCCTTCTGCACGAAGCCGTGCACGAAGTCGGTGGCGTTGCGCTCCAGGACGCCGTCGATCTCGTCCAGGAGGGAGTCCAGGGCGGCGTCGCGCTCGGTGTTCTGCACCGTGGGGGCGGCCGGCGCGGGGTCGGGGGCCTCCGGCTCGGGGATGTCATCGCGGCGACGCTGGTGGAAGTGCTGCTCGGACATGGCTCGATCCTCTCAGAAGGCGATGTCGTGGTCGTCGATCTCGGTCATGAGCTCTTCGCTGGCCAGCTCGGTCAGCAGCGAGGCGGTGCGGGTATGCCGTTCCAGGAGGGCGGCGGTCTGCTCCCGGCCGCCGTCGGTCGGCTCGGGCAGCTGGACGCGCCGCAGGCGGCGCCGCTCGTCCAGGAGAACGACCGAGTCCCAGGAGGCGGCCTTGACGTCCTGGCCGTAGCGCCGCACGACCTCGCCGCGGAACCAGGCGCGGGTGTCGACGGGCGGCTCGGTCACGGCCGACTCCACGGCTTCGTCGGTGAGGAGTCGCTCGAGGTGCCCGGCGCCCCGCAGCTTCTGGGCCAGGCCGCGGGCCGGGTCCAGGTCGTGCCACTGGATGTCCATGGCGACGATGCGGGGGTCGTCCCAGGCGGCGCCGGAGCGGGAGCGGAAGCGCTCCAGCAGGGAGAGCTTGGCGACCCACTCGACCTGCGCGGCGCAGGAGAAGGGGTCGCGGCGCAGACCGTCGAGGACCTCGCGCCATCGCCGCAGCACGTCCTCGGTCTCGGGGTCGACGGCCCAGGCGTCGTGCCCCGAGCTCGCGGCCTGCTCCGCCGCCTGCAGGTGGGCCTCGACGAGGTCGAGCCCGGTCACCTGGCGGCCGTCCTCGAGCGGCACGGTGCCCTGCAGGGACGGGTCGTGCGAGATCGCCCGGGCCGCCTCGACCGGCGCGGCGAGCCGCAGGCCCTCCAGCAGGTGCGGGTGCGTCTCGATGACGCGCAGCACCGCCGAGAGCGACCCGACGGCGAGGTAGGTGGTGACGTCGGCCATCGTCGCGTCGCCCACGATGACGTGCAGCCGACGGTGGACGTGCGGGGTGGCGTGCGGCTCGTCACGGGTGTTGACGATGGGGCGGCGCAGGGTGGTCTCCAGCCCCACCTCGGCCTCGAGGTAGTCGGCCCGCTGGCTGAGCTGGAAGCCGGGGCGCTCGCTGGCCAGGCCCAGGCCGACGCGGCCGGCGCCGGCGAAGACCGGCCGCGCGACCAGGAAGGGGATCAGGTGGGTCGCCAGCCGCTCGAAGGGGATCGAGCGCGGCACGAGATAGTTCTCGTGCGTCCCGTAGGACGCACCCTTGCCGTCGACGTTGTTCTTGTAGAGACGCACCTCGATGCCCTGGGCGGCCAGCGCCTCGGTGGCGCGGCGCCCGACCAGCTCGCCGGCCCGGTCGTAGCGCACCGCCTCCAGCGGGGTGGTCACCTCGGGGGCGGAGTACTCCGGATGGGCGTGGTCGACGTAGAACCGGGCCCCGTTGGAGAGCACCGAGTTGGCGATGAGGGGGTCCTCGACGTCGGTCAGCTGCGAGACGTGGGCCAGGGCACGGGCGATCTCGTAGCCGCGGGCGTCCCTCAGCGGGGTCTCGTCGGCGTAGTCCCAGCCCGCGCCGCGCTGGAGGGCGGCAGCGGGACCGGCCGCTGCCGCATACGCCCGCACGACCTGGCCCGAGAGCACCATCGGGGTCACGAGCTCGCCGTGGGCGTCCCGCTGCGTGCTGGTGATGCCCAGCTCGGTCTCGATGCCCATGATCCGCCGCACGCTCATGGGGGCGATCCTGTCACGCGCCCGCCTCGCCGGGACCGATGCGGTCGATCACGCCCTGGACGATGGCGCCGTACTCCACCGCCACGGCCTCCAGGTCGGTGGTGGCCGGGTCGAGGAGCCGGAAGGAGCGCAGCCCGGCGGCCAGACCCAGCAGCAGGCAGACGAACTGGTCGGCGTGGCGTCGACGCTCGGGCTGGTCGGCGAAGCGCCCCAGGAAGCGGGCCCGGAACTCCTCCCGGGCCGCAGCGGGATCGGGGGCGTCGTGGATCAGGTAGATGGCCCGCAGCCAGGGCTCGGCGGCGTCCTCCTCGCGACGCTGGAGCATCCGGCGCACCAGGCGCTCCCCCAGTCCGTCCAGCGGCGCGTCCGCCTCGATCGGCGAGGGCTCGGCAGGGGTGGCCAGGGAGTGGAGCTGCTCCTTGGACCCCCCGACCTTCATCACCATCGCCGGGGAGACCCCCGCGTCCGCCGCGATGGAGCGGATCGTCACCGCGGCGTAGCCCCGCTCCCCGAAGAGCAGCCGCGCCGAGCGCAGCACCCGCTCCCGGGCGCAGCTCTCGGCCTCGTCCTCGCTCACGCGTCGGCCCCCTGCCGGCCCAGCGTCGGGGGCGCGACGCCCGAGGGGGTGCGCACCATGTCGATGTCGACCTCGCTGGAGGTCGGTCCGACGGTGACGGCCCGGGACCGGGTCCGCCCGGTCAGCAGGTCGACCACCGTGAGGACGTAGCGGCCCGGCGGGGGCAGCTCCAGCTCGTAGTGGCCGACCAGGTCGGCGTGCGAGGTGGCGACGTACTCCCCCGAGTGGCGGATCAGGGAGAGCATCACGTCGCCGAGCGGGGTGCCGTCGTCGGTGACCTGTCCGGAGAGGGTGAGCCGGCGGGTCATGCGGACCACCTCGGTGTCCGCGCTGGGGAACTCCACGATGCCCGACTGCGGGGCCCAGCCGTCGGCCGAGGCGATGGCCAGGTAGGTGCCGGGCTCGGGCAGCGCCAGCGCGTAGCGGCCCTCGTTGTCGGTGCGCGACCAGTCGATGTGGCTGCCATCGACGTGCAGCACGCTGATGACGCCCTGCCGGATCGGGCGTCCCCGGGAGTCGGTGACCTGGCCCCGGACGATGAACTCGGTGGCGTCGCTGGGCTTGACCTCGTGACGCTCTGCGGCCGTGCCCGCCCGCGCCGGTGCCGGGCGGATGAAGGCCGCGATCAGGGCCCCGCCCAGCGCCGTGGCCGCACCGGCCCAGAAGACCAGCTGGTAGGCGCCGAAGCTGGGGGCCAGCTCCCCCGAGGCCGTCGGCCGCATCGACGCGGCGAAGACCGCCGCCACCATCGCCGAGGCCGACGAGGTGCCGATCGAGCGCAGGAGCGTGTTGAGCCCGTTGGCCGAGGCCGTCTCGGTGATGGGCACCGCCCTCATGATCAGCGTCGGCATCGCCGCGAAGGCCAGCGCGGTGCCGAGGGAGGCGATGCCCGAGGTGATCATGACCTCGGTGACCGAGCCGTGCAGGAGCGAGCGCCCGACGAAGCCGACGGCCATCACGACCGCGCCCGCCACCAGGATCATCCGGGGACCGAAACGGCGGATGAGGCTGGCCGAGGCCGGTGACATCAGCACCATGAGGATGCCGGAAGTCAGCATGACCAGGCCGGTCATCACCACGGACAGACCGAAGCCGTAGCCCGTGTCGGCCGGCATCTGCACCTGCTGGGTGGAGGTGAGGAAGTTGGCGAACATCGCGAAGCCGACCAGGATCGAGGCGGCGTTGGTCAGCAGCACCGTCCGCCGCATCGAGGTCCGGATGTCCACCAGGGGCTGGCCGGTGCGCAGCTCCCACGGCACCCACACGGCCAGCACCAGGGCGGCCACCACCAGCAGGCTCAGCGTCAGCGGCGAGCCCCAGCCCCACGACCCGGCCTTGCTCACCGCGAGCAGGAAACAGGTCAGCGCCACCGACAGCAGCAGGGCACCCAGGTAGTCGAAACGCCCGCGCGTCTTGACCGTGGACTCCGGGACGACCAGGTGGACGGCGATCAGCATGAGCACGGCGAAGCCGCCGGAGACGTAGAAGAGCGAGTGCCAGTCGAGGCTCTCGTAGATGACGCCCGCCAGCGGCATGCCCACCGCTCCCCCGATGCCCAGGGTGGCTGACATCAGGGCCACCCCGGAGCCGACCCGGTCGGCCGGGAGGTGGTCGCGCATGATGCTGATGCCGACCGGCACCAGACAGGCCCCGAAGCCAGTCAGGCCCCGACCCAGGATCACCGTGAACAGGCTCGTGGACAGCGCGGCGATGATCGATCCGGCGATCACCGCCCACATGCAGACGATGAGCATGAGCCGCTTGCCGAACATGTCCGCGAGCCGGGACACGATGGGCGTTCCGACCGCGGCGGTCAGCAACGTCACGGTGACCAGCCAGGAGGCGTTGTCGCTGGTCGTGCCCAGGATCTCCGGGAAGTCCGGAAGCAGCGGCAGGACCAGCGTCTGCTGGAGCGAGACGAGGGTGCCGCAGAGGGCCAGGACGGTGATGATCAGGCCCGTGGAGTGCTGCGCCGCCGGCTGCCCAGTCCCCTCCGACCCACCTGGTGAACGCATGTTCACCACCGTAGGTCCTCTCAGCCGGTCCGCTGCGCCACCTGACGGTTGAGCCGCTCGGACATCAGCAGACCGAGCACGGCCAGGACGCCGACGAAGAGGGGGAAGAGCCACATACCCGCCCAGCTCCCCAGCACCCCGAACAGGGGCGGCGCGAAGGTGGAGCCGGTGTAGGCGGCCGCCATCTGGATCCCGATGATGGCCTGGGAGTTGTCGCGGCCGAAGTTGGTGGGCGTGGAGTGGATGATCGCCGGGTAGACCGGCGCGCAGCCCAGACCCGCGACGACCAGCCCGGCCAGCGCCAGCAGGTCGTTGCCGGCGCCGACCGGCAGGAGCATCATCGCCACGCCCAGGCCGACCACCGTGAAGCCGCCACGGATCAGCGGCCGGTCGCCGATGCGGTCGGCGAAGAAGCCGGCCAGGAAGCGGCCACCGGTCATGCCGAGGAGGAAGAGGGCCCCGAAGGTGGCCGCGGTCTCCGGCGCCACTCCGCGGTGCTGGACCAGATAGGTCGAGGCCCACAGGAAGGAGGTGCTCTCCAGCGCGCAGTAGGCGAAGAAGGCGACGAGCATGAGCGGGACCCCCGGGATCCGCAGGGCGTGTGCCAGCGGGACGTGCCCATCGTCCAGCGCCTCCTCGCCGTTCTCCTCCGTGTCCTGCCGGCGGCGCAGTGCGGCCCGGCCCCACAGCGGCAGGCTCAGCAGGAGCACGGCCGTCAGAGCCACCTGGATCAGGCCGACGACCTGGTAGCCGGTCGACCATCCGGCTCCCGAGCTCAGCGCCCAGCCCATGATGAACGGGCTGATCGAGGCGCCCACGCCCCAGAAGCTGTGCAGCCAGTTCATGTGCCGGGCGGCGTAGTGGAGCGCGACGTAGTTGTTCAGCGCCGCGTCCACGGCGCCGGCGCCCAGCCCGAAGGGGACCGCCCACAGGCAGAGCATCCAGAAGGCGTCGGACACGGAGAAGCCGAGCAGCGCCCCCGCCGTGAGGCCCACGCTCACGGCGGTCACCAGGCCCGCGCCGAAGCGACGGGTGAGCCGCTCGGACAGCAGGCTGGAGACGATCGTCCCGCCGGCGATGATCATCGTGATGATGCCCGCGAAGGAGACCGGGACGCCCAGGTCCTCGTGCATCACCGGCCAGCCGGAGCCGACGAGAGAGTCGGGCAGGCCGAGGCTCACGAAGGCCAGGTAGATGATCGTCAGGAGGAGGGAGTACACGGGGAGCAGGGTACGTGGCGTGGGACGATGGAGCGGTGAAGAAGCACGCCTGGTTCATCGACCTGCTCGTCGTCCTGCTGTTCGCCGCGGCCGGTCGGGCCAGCCACGAGCTGTCCAGCGGCGTGCTCGGCGTGCTGGAGACGGCCTGGCCGTTCCTGGTGGGTCTGGTGGTGGGCTGGGTCGCCGTCGTGCGTCAGCCCGCCGACCGCCACGTGTGGTGGCTGGACGGCTCCGTCATCGCCCTGTCGACGCTCATCGTCGGCATGCTGCTCCGCCTGGCCACCGGCCAGGGCACGGCGCTGCCCTTCGTGGCCGTGGCCACCGGCGTGCTCGTCCTCGGGCTGGTCGGCTGGCGCGCCGTCGAGGCGCTGCTGGGCCGCGGACGCCGCATACCCGCCTGAGCAGCCGCGCCTGGAGGACGCCTAGAGGAACTGACCCGGCTGCCCCGGCTCCACGGTCCGCCCGGGACGTGTCCCGCTGGCCCCGCCGACGAGGGTGCGGATGTAGGTGATCCGCTCGCCCTTCTTCCCCGAGACCCGGGCCCAGTCGTCGGGGTTGGTGGTGTTGGGCAGGTCCTCGTTCTCGCGGAACTCGTCGAGATAGGCCTTCTCCAGGTGCGCGTCGCGCAGGCCCTCCTCGCCGTGCAGCAGGTAGTCCTTGATCGCCAGCTTCTTGGCCCGGTCCACGATGTTGTGGATCATCGCCCCGGAGGCGAAGTCCTTGAAGTAGAGCACCTCACGATCACCACCGGCGTAGGTCACCTCCAGGAAGGCGTTCTCGGGGGACACGGCATACATGCGCTCCACCGTGGCGTCGATCAGCGCGGGGACGGTCGCCTCCCGGTCCCCGCCGTGCGCGGCCACCTCCTCGGCGTGCAGCGGCACGTCGGCGGTGAGGTACTTGGTGAAGATGTCGCGGGCACCGGCCGCGTCGGGTCGCTCGATCTTGATCTTCACGTCGAGGCGACCGGGGCGCAGGATCGCCGGGTCGATCATGTCCTCGCGGTTGGACGCGCCGATCACGATGACGTTGTCCAGCCGCTCCACGCCGTCGATCTCGGCGAGCAGCTGCGGGACGATGGTGTTCTCCACGTCCGAGGACACGCCGGAGCCGCGGGTGCGGAAGAGCGACTCCATCTCGTCGAAGAAGACGACCACGGGGCTGCCGTCGGCCGACTTCTCGCGGGCCCGGGTGAAGATGAGCCGGATCTGGCGCTCGGTCTCCCCGACGTACTTGTTGAGCAGCTCGGGGCCCTTGATGTTGAGGAAGTAGCTCGTGGCCGACTCGTCCTGGCGCACGTGCGCGGTCTGCCGGGCGAGGGAGGCGGCGACGGCCTTGGCGATGAGCGTCTTGCCGCAGCCGGGAGGTCCGTAGAGCAGCACACCCTTGGGCGGGCGCAGCTGGTGGCTGGCGAAGAGGTCCTTGTGCAGGAAGGGCATCTCCACCGCGTCCCGGATGAGCTCGATCTGCCCGGACAGACCGCCGATGTCGTCGTAGGAGATGTCAGGGACCTCCTCGAGCACCAGCTCGGTCACCTCGGGGCGCGGGACGCGCTCGGTGACGAAGCCGCTCCGACCGTCCATGAGGAGGGCGTCGCCCACGCGGACCGGCTCGTCCCGCAGCGACCCGGCGCGGCGGCAGACCCGCTCGTCCTCGCCGCGGACGATGACCACGACGCGGTCCTGCCCGAGCAGCTCCTTGCAGGTGACGATCTCGCCGCTGCGCTCGTAGCCGCCGAGGGCCACGACCGCCTGCGTCTCGCTGAGCAGCACCTCCCGGCCGGGCCGCAGCTCGTCGGTCGTCAGGTCCGAGGAGATCACGGTGCGGATCCGCCGCCCCGCGACCGTCACGTCGACGGTGCCGTCTCCGGTGAGCCCGACGACCTGGCCGTGGGTCAGCGGCGGCGAGGAGAGCGCGTCGAGGTCCTCGCGCAGCATCTCGATGCGCTTGCGGGCGTCCTTGAGCAGCTCGGCGAGCTGGTCGTTGTGCGCCTTGAGCTCGGTGCCACGCGCGGTCAGGGTGCGGACCTGCTCCTCGAGATGGCGCTCCCGGAAGGGTCGTGCCTGGGGCTCGTTCACTGCTCCTCCTCCGCGGGTATGCGGTCTCTCGCCTCCGAGGTCCCGCGCGCCTCCGAGGTCGCGCGGGCGTCGCGCACGGTGCGGCGCAGGCGCTTGTCGCTGACCGGACGCTGGCCGAGCTCCTCCTCGGTCCACTCCTCGTCGGTCGCGGGCGTGTAGTCGGCGCCGTAGGCGCCCGGGGCGGGCCGGCGCTTGACCAGCGGCGGCTCGACCCCGTCGGCCAGGCGGCGCAGGGTGAGGAGGAAGCCGGTGTGGCCGTGCATGCGGTGCTCGGGGCGGACCGACAGGCCCTCCAGGTGCCAGTCGCGGTTGAGCGACTCCCAGGCCTTGGGCTCGGTCCAGCGGCCCTGCGTGCGGGCCGTCTCGGCGACGCGGGAGAGCTGGGTGGCGGTGGCGACGTAGCAGATCAGCACGCCGCCGGGCGCCAGCGCCTCGTGGACGGCGTCGAGGCACTCCCACGGGGCGAGCATGTCGAGGACGACCCGGTCGACCGAGCCCGGCTCCACCGTCCGGGGCAGCGCCTCGACGAGGTCGCCGACGGTCACGGTCCAGGCGGGGTGGTCCTGGCCGAAGAAGGCGCGGGCGTTGGCCCGGGCGATCTCGGCGAAGTCCTCACGGCGCTCGAAGCTGTAGAGCCGTCCGGTGTCGCCGACGGCCCGCAGCAGGGAGAGGGAGAGCGCGCCGGAGCCGACGCCGGCCTCGACCACGGTCGCACCGGGGAAGATGTCGGCGTAGGTGACGATCTGCCCGGCGTCCTTGGGGTAGACGACCTGGGCGCCGCGCGGCATGGACAGCACGTAGTCGGACAGCAAGGGGCGCAGCGCGAGGTAGTCCACGCCGGAGGTGTGCCGCACCACGGACCCGTCGGGAGCGCCGATGAGGTCGTCGTGGGCGATGTGGCCCCGGTGGGTGTGGAAGGTCTTGCCCGGCTCGAGGGTGACGGTGTGCAGGCGGCCCTTGGGATCGGTCAGCTGCACGCGGTCGCCGGCCCGGAAGGGACCACGACGCAGGTCCGCCCCGGTCGTGGTCGTCTGGTCGGCAGGGATGGGGTCGGTCACCGCGTCAGTCTACGAGCGGCGTCGGGTGAGGTCGTCCACCAGCACCGCGCCCCAGGGCCGACCGTCCTGCGCCAGCAGGCCGACGATCCCGGTGCCGGTGCGCCGCATGACCTCCAGGGCCTCGTCGACGGAGGACTCGGGCGACAGGGTCGCGGCCCAGCCCTGCGGGAGCCGCACCGCGACCGCGGAGGCCTGGGTCTGCCCCCAGGCAGCGGCCGGGACGCTCCTGAGGCTGCCCGGGTCGACCACGCCCTCGAGCAAGCCTCCACCATCGACGACGAACCACAGCGACCGCGAGCCCCAGGCGACGGTCGACAGCGGCGTGGCCGCCTCCACCACGCCGACCTCCCGGGCGACCTCGCCGAGGCGACGCCGGGAGGCGTCGAGGCGGAGCCGCCCGGCACGCACGGCCTGGCTGGCGCCCTGCCACAGGAAGGCGCCGATGAGCAGCGCCCACAGGACCGAGGAGATCTGGAGGCGTCGACCCTCGAGAAAGGTCGGCGCCAGCACCCACAGCACGATGAGGATCACGAGGAGGCGGCCCATCCAGCCGGCGACGAGGGTCCCCAGGTGGCGGTTGCCGCTGGCCTTCCAGACCAGCGCCTCCAGCAGGAAGCCACCGTCGAGCGGCAGGCCGGGCACGAGGTTGAAGACGGCCACGAAGGCGTTCGCGGCCGTGAAGGCCAGCATGAGCAGCCCGGCGACACCGGTGTCCACCCACTGCATCAGCCCCCAGCCGATGAGGGCCAGGACCCCGTTGGCCAGCGGCCCCACGACCGAGACCGCGGCGCTGCGCCCGGGGGTGCCACCCGCCCCGTCGTGGGCTGTGTGCCCGCCCCAGAAGTCGGCCACGATCCGGGACACGCCGAAGCCGACCCGTTGAGCGACCAGCCCGTGCGCCGCCTCGTGCACCAGCACCGAGATCAGCAGGAGCAGGGCGAAGGCGAGGGCGACCGCATACCCCCCGGCCCCCAGGTGGGGCAGGGAGCGCTGCACGGTCGGGCCGAAGAGCAGCACGATCAGCCCGGCGACCAGCACCCAGCTGCGGCCGAGGTAGACGGGGATCCCGGCCAGGGACCCCATGCGCCACCCGTGCGACGGCTCCGAAGACATGCGGACAACCTAGCTGTCGGTGGTGCTGCATAAGGTTGCGGGCATGCACCTGAGGTCAGCCCTGTCCCCCTCACGGGCCGCCGACTTCATGCAGTGCCCGCTCCTCTACCGCTTCCGGGTGGTGGACCAGCTGCCCGAGGAGCCGAGCGCCGCGGCGGCCCGGGGCACCCTCGTCCACGCCGTCCTGGAGCGGGTCTTCGACCTGCCCGCGGACCAACGCACCATCGAGGCGGCCACCTCCCTGGTGCCCCAGGAGTGGGCCCGGATGCTTTCCGCGGAGCCCGACCTCGCCGGGCTCGTCTCGGCCGAGGCGGTCGAGCCCAGGACCCACGAGGAGTGGTATGCCGAGGCCGGCCAGCTGATCTCGCGCTGGTTCGGGCTGGAGGACCCCACCGCCCTGGAGCCGGCCGAGCGGGAGCTCTACGTCGAGGCGACAGTGGGCGACCAGGTGATCGGCGACCTGACGATCCGGGGCATCGTCGACCGGCTGGACCGCGCGCCCGACGGACGTCTGCGGATCGTCGACTACAAGACCGGCCGCGCCCCGTCGGAGACCTTCGAGGGGCGGGCGCTGTTCCAGCTGAAGTTCTACGCGCTGGCGCTGTGGCGCACCCTGGGGCAGCGGCCCGACCGGCTCCAGCTGGTCTATCTGCGTGACGGCCAGGTGCTGTGGATCGACCCCACCGAGCGCGAGCTGCTCGCGACCGAGCGCAAGATCATGGCGCTGTGGCGGGCGATCCGGCAGGCGGCGCAGACCGGTGACTGGCGGCCCAACCGGGGCCGGGCCTGCTCGTGGTGCTCCTACCAGGAGATCTGCCCGGCCTGGGGCGGCACTCCCCCGCCGTTGCCCGCGGACGCCGAGCAACGCGCGCTGGACCCGCGTGCCGCGAGCCGCACCGACCCCGTCACGGACGCGGACTAGGTGTTCTGCGCAGGGAGGTTGGTGACACCGGGCGTGGCTGGTAGGTAGGTGAGGGTCCTTCTTGGTTCGGTGTGTAGCGACCAAGCAAACACTCCGAGAAGAAGGACCCTCGATGACCCACCGTAATGCTCCGTTGACTCCTGAGGGACGCCGTCGTCTGTGCGAGCGTGTCGATGCTGGTCGGCCGATCTGTCACGTCGCGGCCGAGGCCGGGATCGCACGCCAGACCTTGGGCAAGTGGTACTCGCGATGGCTCGCGGAGGGCGAGGCCGGGCTGGAGGACCGCTCCAGCCGGCCGGGGTCCAGCCCGAACCAGACCGACCCGGCGATCGAGGCCCGGGTGGTGGCGCTGCGCCGCGAGCACAAGGTCGGACCGGTCCAGCTGGTCGGGCTGGCCGCCGAGGAGGGCATCGTGCTGCCGGCCTCCACGATCTACCGGATCCTGGTTCGTCACGGCGTCTCCCGGCTGCGGGACCTGGACGTGGACGGGCAGGACCTGCGTGAGCCGGTGCGCCGGTACGAGTGGGACCGGCCCGGGGACATGATCCACGTGGACGTGAAGAAGATCGGCCGGATCCCCGACGGCGGCGGGTGGGCGGTGCACGGGCGCGGCTCGGCCCAGGACCGGGCCGCCGGCCGGGCCAAGGCCGCGAGCTTGTCAAGATGTTTGTGTAAGTGATGTGGGTCACATTGGGTTAGAGGTAGGCGTTTACGCGGTCGGGGTAGACGAGGGCGAGCTCGCCGAG
>NZ_JBQGWG010000025.1:0-48358 GCF_052073805.1 Ornithinimicrobium panacihumi
GGGTTTCTCCTATGTCAAGCCGCTGCCGTTTGGCAAGTCGGTTCGACGGTGGTGTGGGTGTTGTGGTCGGTGGTCAGGAGGTTGAAGACGGTGCGGACCAGGCGTCGTTTCAGGCAGCGCAGGGCTTCACGGTTGGACATGCCCTCGGCCTTCTTCTTCTCGTAGTACGCCTGCCCGAGGGATCCTTTGAGCCGGACCTGGGTGATGGCGATGCGGTGCAGGGCGCAGTTGAGCTGACGGTTGCCCGAGCGGGTCATCCGGACCCGCCCGTCGGTGCGTCCGGACCAGACCGGGATCGGCGCCGCTCCCGCGTGCCGGGCGAACGCGGCCTCGCTCTTGAAGCGGGTGATGCCGGCGGACTCCCCGAGCAGTTTGGCCGCGGTCAGCCCGGCGCAGCCGTCCATCGCGACCAGGGAGGGGGCGTGCTCTTTCGCGTGCGCGGTCAGCTCCTTCTCCTTGGCCTTGATCCGTGCCGTGAGCTCGATGACGTCCTCAAGCTCCTCCAGCGCCAGGGCGGCCACGATCCCCTCCTGGGTGACCAGCCACGCCTTCAACGCGTCCTGGTGCTTGGCCAGGTCCAGCGACCGGGGCTTGGGAGCGTGCTCGGGGTCCAGCTCGTGCACCCGCCACAGCAAGGCGTTGATCCGCTGCGTGCGGGTCTTGACCAGCGCATCTCGCCGGTCGGTCAGCAGCTTGGCGGTCCGGGACACCTCGTCATGGGAGGCGACCGGCAGGTGTGGCTCACGCAGGTACGCCTGCGCCACAGCCAGTGCGTCGATCGGGTCGGACTTGCCCCGGGTGCGGGCGCTGGCCCGGACCTGGGCCATCATCTTCGGCGGGACCCGCACCACGAGCTGGCCCGCGGACAGCAGGTCCCGCTCCAGCCTCGCGGACAGGTGCCGACAGTCCTCGATCGCCCAGGTCAGCTCGGTCCCGAACTCGCGCCGGGCCCACGCCAACGCCTTCAGATGCCCCTTGGACGTGGCCTCGACTTTCAGTTGGCCCAGCTTGCGGCCGACCTCGTCGACGGCGACGAAAGTGTGGGTGGACTTGTGCACATCGGCTCCAACAACAACCATGGCGGTTGCCTCCTCTTTCACCTTGATCAGTGAGTGGACGGTTGGACCGGTCGGCGGACACATCTCAGTCGGGGCGAGACCACGCTCCTATCAAGTCACGCCGGCCGGTCCGTCACACCTGGTGCCGGCAAAACCCATGCTGGTCAACCCGCGAGCGAGCGACAGCGAACCTATGAGCCAGACACCAGGTGATCAGGATCCAACCACCGCAACCAGTGCGGTGCCATCACCCTGACACTGAGGCGAGCCTAGGCCGACGCGAGCCGGTGGGAACAACCACACGGCGCGCCCGGTGGGGGTGGGGGCAACCACACGACGCGCCCGGTCGGGGTGGGGGCAACCACACGACGCGCCCGGTGGGGGTGGGAACAACCAGACGAGGCGCCCGGTCGCCCTGTGGGCAACCAGACGCCTCGCTCGGTGGGTTGGGGTCAGCGGTAGCCGGCCCGCCTCATGTCGGCGTTCATCTGGGAGATGACGTTGAGCGGAATGCCCTTGGGGCAGGCGCGCGAGCACTCGCCCAGGTTGGTGCAGCCGCCGAAGCCCTCGAGGTCGTGCTGGTGGGTCATGGCCAGGACGCGGGCGTCGCGCTCGGGCTGACCCTGGGGCAGCTCGCCCAAGTGGGTGATCTTGGCGCCCATGAAGAGCATGCCGGCCGCGTTGGGGCAGGCCGCGACGCAGGCGCCGCAGCCGATGCACTCGGCGGCCATGAACGCGCGGTCCGCGTTCTCCTTGGGCACCGGGGTCGCGTGGGCGTCCGGGGCCGCGCCGGTGTTGGCCGAGATGAAGCCGCCGGCCTGGATGATGCGGTCGAACGCGGTGCGGTCGACGACCAGGTCCTTGATCACCGGGAAGGGGTCCGCGCGCCAGGGCTCGATGACGATCTCGTCACCGTCCTTGAAGGAGCGCATGTGCAGCTGGCAGGTGGTGGTCCGCTCCGGACCGTGCGCCTCGCCGTTGATGACGACGCCACACGTGCCGCAGATGCCCTCGCGGCAGTCGGAGTCGAAGGCGACCGGCTCCTCGCCCTTCTCGATGAGGTGCTCGTTGAGCAGGTCGAGCATCTCCAGGAAGGAGCTGTCCTCGCTGACGTCGTCCAGGTGGTAGCTGACCATCCGACCCTTGTCGGAAGGCCCGTCCTGGCGCCAGATCTTCAGCGCGACTCTCACTTGTAGCTCCTCTGCTTGAGCTCGATGAATTCGTAGACGAGGTCTTCCTTGTGCAGCACCGGCGCGTCGCCGTCGCCGCCCCACTCCCACGCCGCGACGTAGGCGAACTCGTCGTCGTGACGCAGCGCCTCGCCGTCCTCGGTCTGGGACTCGGCCCGGAAGTGGCCGCCGCAGGACTCGCGACGGTGCAGGGCGTCGATGCACATGAGCTCGCCCAGCTCGAGGAAGTCGGCCACGCGGCCGGCCTTCTCCAGGGACTGGTTCATGCCCTCGGCGGTGCCGAGGACGCGGACGTTGGTCCAGAAGTCGGCGCGCAGGGCGCGGATCTCCTCGATCGCCTCGCGTAGACCCTCGTCGGTGCGCTCCATGCCGCACTTCTCCCACATGATCTTGCCCAGAGCCTTGTGGTAGGAGTCGACGCTGCGCGTGCCGTTGATGGTCATCAGCTTCTCGACCCGGCTGCGGACCGCCTCCTGGGCCTCCACGACCTCAGGGGCGTCCTCGGCCACCGGCCCGTGGGCCGAGGCCTTGGCCAGGTAGTCGCGGATGGTGTTCGGCAGCACGAAGTAGCCGTCCGCCAGGCCCTGCATGAGCGCCGAGGCACCCAGGCGGTTGGCGCCATGGTCGGAGAAGTTGGCCTCACCGGTGACGAACAGGCCCTCGAGGTTGGACTGCAGGTCGTAGTCGACCCACAGGCCACCCATCGTGTAGTGCACGGCGGGGTAGATGCGCATCGGCACCTTGTAGGGGTTCTCACCCGTGATCCGCTCGTACATGTCGAAGAGGTTGCCGTACTTGGCGCGGACGGCGTCCTCGCCCAGGCGGTCGATCGCGTCGGCGAAGTCGAGGTAGACACCGCGGCGGGCGCCGTCGACCTCCGGACCGACGCCGCGGCCCTCGTCGCACATGTTCTTGGCCTGGCGGGAGGCGATGTCACGCGGGACCAGGTTGCCGAAGCCGGGGTAGATCCGCTCCAGGTAGTAGTCGCGGTCCTCCTCGGGGATCTGGCGCGGGTCCTTGTCGCAGTCCTCGGCCCGCTTGGGCACCCAGATGCGGCCGTCGTTGCGCAGCGACTCGCTCATCAGGGTCAGCTTGGACTGGTGGTCGCCGGACTGCGGGATGCAGGTCGGGTGGATCTGCGTGTAGCAGGGGTTGGCCATGTAGGCGCCCTTGCGGTGCGCGCGCCACGCCGCGGTGACGTTGCAGCCCATCGCGTTGGTCGACAGGAAGAAGACGTTGCCGTAACCGCCGGAGGCGAGCACGACCGCGTCGGCCAGGTGGGTCTCGATCTCACCGGTGACCATGTCGCGGGCGATGATGCCGCGAGCGCGGCCGTCGACGACGACCAGCTCGAGCATCTCGTGGCGGGCGTACATCTCCACGGTGCCGGCGGCGACCTGCCGCTCCAGCGCCTGGTAGGCGCCGATCAGCAGCTGCTGCCCCGTCTGGCCACGGGCGTAGAAGGTGCGGGAGACCTGCACGCCACCGAAGGAGCGGTTGTCGAGCAGACCGCCGTACTCGCGGGCGAACGGCACACCCTGGGCGACGCACTGGTCGATGATGTCCGCGCTGACCTCGGCCAGGCGGTAGACGTTGGTCTCGCGGGAGCGGTAGTCGCCACCCTTGACCGTGTCGTAGAAGAGGCGGTGCGTGGAGTCGCCGTCGCCCTTGTAGTTCTTGGCGGCGTTGATGCCACCCTGGGCGGCGATCGAGTGCGCGCGCCTCGGGCTGTCCTGGTAGCAGAAGGACTTGACGTGGTAGCCCGCCTCGCCCAGCGTCGCACCGGCGGAGGCACCGGCCAGGCCGGTCCCGACGATGATCACCGACAGCTTGCGTCGGTTGGCCGGGTTGACCAGGGCCGCGTCGAACTTGCGGGTGGTCCACTTCTGAGAGATGTCGCCCGCGGGCGCCTTGGTGTCGGCGATCGGCTCACCCTCGCGGTAGAGACCGTCGATCAGCGTGTCAGTCATGTCTTTTCGTGGTCCTTAGTCGACGAGCCCGAACAGGATGGCGAAGGGCGGGATCAGGAAGCCCACGACGACGATCGTGGCCACCAGGATGGAGACGAACCGGATCTGCTCGGCCCGCTTCAGCGAGGTGTTCAGCCCCAGGGTCATGCCGGCGCCCCAGATGCCGTGCAGCAGGTGCATCCCGACAGCGATCATGGCGACGGCGTAGATCAGCACGACCCACCAGATCTGGAAGTTGCTGACCACACGCTCGGCCGGACTGACGTGCGCGCCGGTCGGGGTGATCGTCTGCGTCGTGAAGTGCATGATGTGGAAGACCACGAAGAGCAGGATGGCCAGGCCGCCCCATCGCATCGCCTTGGCGTAGACCGTGCCGTAGGTGGCCTTCTTGCTGCCCGAGTAGCGCTGGCTGCGGGCCTTGCCGGCCCGGCGCCACAGCGTCATCGTCGCCCACACGTGACCGATCACGGAGCCGAGGAGCAGGAGCCGGAAGACCCACAGCACCCCCTTCTCGGGGATCATGCCCTCGCCGAGCACACGCAGGTGGTGCGCGTAGCCGTCGAAGGCCTCCCGACCCACGAGGATCTGGAGGTTTCCGTACATGTGCATGAGCAGGTAGAAGACGAAGAAGAGGCCGGTGGCAGCCACGATCGTCTTCAACAGGATGCTGGGCGGACCGACCTTGGTCGCGCGCGCGGGAGCAGTTGTAGTGGCCACGGGTGCACCCTACTACCGGACGCCACGGGGCCTTTTACAACATTCGACACTGCCCTAATCCCACCTCGGCGCGGGTCGGGGAGCACCTACGATGACGGGCATGGAGTCTCTGCGGGAGCGGCTGCTCGGGCCGTCGTCCCGGCAGACGGCACGGGCGCACCGGATCGCCTGGATCGGCATCCTCGTGGCCACCGTGCTCGGCGGCGCGATCCGCTTCTGGCGCCTCGGCCACCCCACCCGCCTCATCTTCGACGAGACCTACTACGTCAAGCAGGCCTGGTCCCTGCGCCTCTACGGCCACGAGCGGGAGATCAAGGACGGGCTCGAGACGCCGGACGAGCTGTTCACCAACGGCACTCCAGAGGTATGGGGTGACGCACCTGATCTGGTCGTCCACCCTCCCGTCGGCAAGTGGATGATCGCGCTGGGCGAGATGCTCTTCGGCGTCGAGTCCTCCTTCGGCTGGCGCTTCTCCTCGGCCGTGGTCGGCACGCTGTCGATCCTGATCCTGGGCCACGTGGCGTGGCTGCTGTGGAAGAACGCGCTCCTGGCGATCGCGGCCTCGACCCTGCTGGCCGTCGACGGGCACCACTTCGCCCAGTCGCGCATCGGGCTGCTCGACATCTTCGTGATGTGGTGGGCCCTGCTGGCCTTCTGGTTCCTGCTGCTCGACCGGGAGCATGGGCGGGCCCGGCTGGCCCGACGGTGGGAGCCCTGGCTGGCCCGACGACGAGCCGCGTCAGGCCCTAGCCGTCACGTCCAGGGTGCGTGGGGGCCGGGCTCCTGGGGGCCGGGCCTGGGCGTGCGCTGGTGGCGGCTGGCAGCCGGCATCAGCCTGGGCCTGTGCATCGGCACCAAGTGGTCCGGGCTGTTCTTCCTGGCCGTCTTCGGTCTGATGACGGTCTGGTGGGACCTGGGTGCCCGCCGGGCCGCGGGTGCGCGGGGGTGGCTGCCGGGAGCTGTGGTGCGTGACGGCATACCCGCCTTCCTCCTGATAGTGCCCACCGCGCTGGTGACCTACGTGGCCAGCTGGGCGGGGTGGTTCGCCACCGACGGCGGCTGGAAGCGCGACTGGGCGACCCAGCACCCCGCCGCCGACGGCAGCCTGGCCGCCCTGGTGCCCGACCCCCTCCGCTCGCTGTGGGCCTACCACGCCGAGATGATGACCTTCCACGTCGGGCTGCAGAACGAGCACAAGTGGAGCTCCAACCCGTGGAGCTGGACGGTCCAGTGGCGCCCGACCCTGTTCTACGCCGAGTGGCCCAAGCAGGGCGAGAAGGGCTGCGAGGTCGCCGACTGCGTCGACTACATCGCCTCCCTCGGCAACGTCTTCGTCTGGTGGGGCGCGACCGCCGGGATGCTGGTCGTGGCCTTCCTGTGGCTGCTGGGCCGAGACTGGCGCGCCGGGGCCGCGTTGTCGGGGATCATCGCCGGCTGGCTGCCGTGGTTCATGTACCAGACCCGCACGATCTACAGCTTCTACGCCGTGGCCTTCGTGCCCTGGCTGGTGCTCGTCGTCGTCTGCTGTCTCGGCCTCGTCCTCGGCCCGGCGGACGCGTCGCGGCAACGGCGGCGCTGGGGTGCCGTCGCCGTCGTGGTCTACCTGACCCTGGCTGCCGCCTGGATGGCGTGGTACTACCCCGTCCACGCCGCCGTGGTTATCCCGCGCGACGAGTGGCAGCTGCGGATGTTCTTCGACTTCTGGAACTAGGCGTCCAGCCCCATCGCCTCGGCCAGCTTCAGGTGCGGGGCACCCTCCTCGGCACGGCCGGCGCGCTGGAGGGTGCGGGCCAGAAGCAGGTGCGTGTAGGCGTCACCGGGCCAGCGCTCGAGCATCTGGCGCAGCACCGTCTCCGCCGGGCCGAGCCGGGCGGCGTGGTAGTAGGCGCGCGCCAGGAGCAGCGCGACCTCGGAGTTGCCGGGGTTGTCCCGCACGAGCGGCTCGAGCAGGTCGGCGGCCGCCCCATAGTTCTTGGTCTCGAAGGCGAAGGTGGCCCGGTCGTAGCGCGCGTGGTCGTCCAGCTCCGCCTCGTCCGGGAGCTCGATCGACGGCAGGCCCTGGTCGGGCAGCGCGGTCAGACCGCTCAGCATGGCCTCGAAGTCGGGCTGGTTCTGGCTCACACCTCGACTACGCCAGGAAGTCCTCCAGCATTCCCGGGGTCGCCTCGCGGGCGAGCGCGACCGCCAGGTCGACCGGGATGTTGGGGGCGATGACGACCTCGGCGCCGGCCGCGGTCGTGGCGTGCAGGTCGGCCAGGCCACGCCGCCGCTGGAAGAAGGTCTGGTGCATGGTCCAGCCGATGATCCCGGCCCGCTCCAGCGCCTCGCGCGTGCGGATGACCGCACCGGTCTGCACGACGAGGTGCTTGCCGGTCAGCCCGTGCCCCAGGTTGCGCCAGGCGCTCTCGGCCAGCAGCGCGTTGAGCAGGCCGAACCCGACCAGCCCGGCCACCGGCAGCCAGTCGGGGATCCGGTCAAAGATCCACCACCGGTCCAGGAAGTAGGTCAGCACCGCCAGGACGCCGGTGAAGAAGAGCGTCCCCCACTGGTTCTGGAGGTGGATCCGGCGCCGGGCGTAGGGGCCGTGCCCGATCAGCGGCATCGTCAGGGCGCCGTCCTCCTCGAGGAGCTCGTGGCCGATCCGGGTGACGACCTCGCGCGGCGCCGGCGGCAGCACCTTGGTCGTGCCGGCCGCACCGATGCCGGTCGCCATCGCGGTCAGCTCGGCCCCCTTGACGAAGCGCAGCAGGAAGGGCTCCCCCATGCTGACGCCGCGGACCTTGGCGCGCTCGATGGTTTGGCTGTAGGTCGTCAGCAGGCCCCGCGTGACCCGCAGGTTGCCGTTGCCCTCCCGCACGACGCGCAGGTTCCACCAGGTGATGACATAGCTGAGCGTGGACAGCAGCACCCATCCGACCACGACGAGGAGCACGGCCCCGGCGACCAGCACCAGCAGCGTGCGGGCCAGGATCCAGGCCCAGGCGTCCTGGGCGACCTCGACCTGGTCGATCGGCAGGTCGTCGCCGAACTGCGAGAGCACACCGACGGCACCGGCGACCACCACGAGGCTGGACAGGCTGAAGGGGGCGAAGCGCAGCCAGCCCCAGTCGATGCGCGCCAGCTCGGTCTCGGGTCCCGAAGGCGCCTCGGGGTATGCGGCTGCTCCTGCCCCCGCGTCCCTCGCCTCGCCCTGGCTCGGGTCGGTCACGGCGCTGCCGCGCCCAGCCTCGACCGGCGAGACGGTCTGCCCGGCCTTGGCGCGCAGGAGCAGGAAGGAGCGCAGCTCGGCAGCCTGTTCCTGGGTGAGCCCGTCCAGCTCGATCCGGCTGTCGTCGACTCCGGTGCCGACCTTGACGGTCGCCAGGCCGAGGGCGCGGTGCAGGGGGCTGGACTCGATGTCGACCGAGCGCACGCGGTCCAGCGGCGCGGTCAGCACCCGCCGGCTGAGCAGCCCGGTGCGCATCTGGAGCTGCTCGGCGGTGAAGCGGTAGCGGGTGACGAACCAGGTGAAGACCCCGGCGAACAGCGCGATCGCACCACCGGCCAGGGCGATCCAGATCCAGAACGGGTTCTCCCCGTCCCCCCGGGTGCCGGCGAAGATGGCGATGACCAGCGGGAAGGCCATCGACCACAGCGTGCGGACGGGGTGGACCAGCAGCATGCGTCGGCTCAGCCGGCGCCAGCCCTCGGCATCCTGCGGCTGCAGGTCCGGCGGCATCGGTTCGCTCGACGGCATCGGTTCGCTCGACGGCATCGGTTCGCCCGGCGGCATCGGCGCGTCCGGCGACGCCGGCTGGTGCGCCGGCGGCACGACCGGTCGCCCCACGGGGGGCGGCAGGTCGGGGTGCGGCTGGCTCACGTCGCGTCGCCCGTGGTCTGGCCGGTGATCCGCGCCAGCTCGGCAGTGACCCGGTCGGCCACGTCGGTGTCCAGGCACTTCAGCGTGATGGGGCCTGCCGCCGACGCAGTGGTCACGGTGACGTTGGCCAGCCGGTAGAGCCGCATGATCGCGCCCCGGTGGGTGTCAACGGTCTGCACGCGGGACAGCGGCGCGATCCGCTGGTCCCGGGAGAGCCACCCGGTCTGGGCGAAGACCTTCTCCCCCGTCACCTCCCAGCGGGTGCGCCGGTAGCGGATGATCGGCTCCAGCGTCACGTCGATGAGGTTGGCGGCCATGATCAGGATGAACAGCGGCCCGAGCCAGCGGCCCCAGGAGTCGGGGACGAACCAGTAGATGGCGAACAGGATCGCCCAGGTGATCACCCCGCTGATCAGCCCGTTGACGACCCAGTAGTTGATCGCCCGCGGGCTGACCTGGTGCGCGGGCTCGCGCAGGCCGAGCTGCTCCATACCCTGCATGTCTGAAGAATCCCCCCTGGGGTCGTGGCGTGACCGGCTCAGGCGAGCGTGGCCACCATGAGCGCCTTGATCGTGTGCAGCCGGTTCTCGGCCTGGTCGAAGACGATACTCGCCGTCGACTCGAAGACCTCGTCGGTGACCTCGAGGCCGTTCTTGAGCTCGGGGTGCTTGCCCATGAGCTCCTGGCCGACGTCGGTGTCGGTGTCGTGGAAGGCCGGCAGGCAGTGCATGAAGCGGGCCTCGGGGTTGTCGGTCGCAGCCATCAGCTCGGTGTTGACCTGGTAGGGCAGGAGCTTCTCGATCCGCTCGTCCCACGCCTCGACGGGCTCACCCATCGACACCCACACGTCGGTGTGGACGAAGTCGACGCCGCGGACGGCCTCGACCGGGTCCTCGGTGATGGTCAGCCGCGCGCCGGTCTCGGCGGCGATCTCCTCGCAAAGCCGGACGACCTCACCCGTGGGCTGGAAGGCCTTGGGCGCACCGATGCGCACGTCCATCCCCATCTTGGCGCCCAGCAGGAGCAGCGAGTGGCCCATGTTGTTGCGGGCGTCGCCGACGTAGGCGTAGGAGATCTCGTGCCGGTGCTTGTGGCTGTGCTCGGACATGGTCAGCCCGTCGGCGAGCATCTGCGTGGGGTGCCACTCGTCGGTGAGCCCGTTGTAGACCGGGACGCCGGAGTAGTGCGCGAGCTCCTCGACCTTGGCCTGGCTGGAGCCGCGGTACTGGATCGCGTCGTACATCCGCCCGAGCACGCGGGCGGTGTCCTTGATCGACTCCTTGTGCCCGATCTGGGTGCTCTTGGGGTCCAGAAAGGTGGTGGTGGCCCCCTGGTCGGCCGCGGCGACCTCGAAGGCGCAGCGGGTGCGGGTCGAGGTCTTCTCGAAGATCAGCGCCACCGACTTGCCGCGCAGCAGCGCCCGCTCCTGGCCGGAGTACTTCGCTCGCTTGAGGTCGTGGGCCAGGTCGATGAGATAGCGGACCTCCTTGGGGGTCTCCTCCACCAGCGACAGCAGGCTGCGGCCACGCAGGTTGACGGCCATCTGAAGGGCTCCTCTCAACGACATCGCCGGCGACCCGGCTGCACAGGCCGAGCCTAGCTGCGGGAACCGACAGGATATGAGGCAAGGCCCGGTCTCCGAGGAGTCCGGGCCTTGATCGGGTGGAGCTGAGGGGATTCGAACCCCTGGCCTTCTCATTGCGAACGAGACGCGCTACCAACTGCGCCACAGCCCCGTGGTGCGGCTACCGACTATAGACCCGTGCAGGCATCGTCACAAAATGTCGCAGCCCAAACGCGGTGGTGATCCGCACCCGGCGGATCAGCCCACGGACTCGATGCGGGGCAGGTCCTCGAACTCCTCGTCCAGGGCCATCGCGTTGCCGTCCGCCGGCAGCTCGGAGCCGCCGGTGTAGCTGGGGCGGTAGGCCTTGGCCTTGAGGGTGTAGGTCGGGGGCGGCACCGGCACCGGGCTCCATGAGCCCGCGGGCACCTCGGCCTCGGACCGCGCGACGGCCTGCTCCGGAGCCGTCGGGTGGTGGGCCGCCGGCTCGTGAACTGCAGCTCCGGAGCTGGCGGCCGCCTCCACCTGGTCGATGTCGTAGAGCTGGGCGGCCGTGACGCTGCGGCGGGCCGTGCGCGTGGTGACGGCCACCGACTGCCGGGCGAAGACGTTGTCCTCGACGGGGGTGGCGAGCTCGGCCGGCTGGGTGCTCGCACCGGCGACGGGTCGGTGGGAGACGGGCCGGTCGGCTGAGGCGACGGGGGCGGCCTGACCGCGCGGCGCGACCTGCCGTGCGGACACCGTCCGACGAGCACGGGCCTGCTTCCGGCCCGCGGAGGCCGAGAGTCGGACGCCACCGACGGCGACGGCCATCACCAGCACCCCGACGAACGCGGCCCACGGGGGCAGCTGCCTGAACAGCGAGAGCCCCACGAGGGTCACCATGGTCACCGACCCCAGGAGGAGCGCCGCGCCGCGCAGACGGGCGACGGTGCGGGCACGCCGCACGGTGGGCGGGGCCTTGACCGCGGTGGCACCGGCGGCCACCGGCTTGACGACGACCTCGGGGCGGGCCGGCCGCAGCGGCGAGACGGAGTAGGAGCGCGGGGCGGGCTCGGCCAGGTCCGGCCTGGGCAGCGCACGCCGGCGCTCCAGCACGCGCATCGACTCGGAGAAGCGGTCGACGGACCGGGCGGTGGCCAGGTGGTCCCGGCGCCGGATCCAGTGCTGCACCAGATAGACAGCCCAGACCGCCAGGATGACGACGAAGATCAGGCTGCTGAGGGGCACGCATTCACGCTAGGTGCAGCCGCCGCCGGAACCGGTGAGGCGAGACGTGTGTCGCGCAAGTTCCTGGTGTGACTCAGGTGATCGGGCCCCGCAGCTGCCGGACCAGCCCGCCGGGGGCCCAGCCGTCCGGACCCAGATCCTCGGCCAGCGCCACGAAGACCCGATGGTCGCGCCACTGGCCGTCGACATGCATGAAATCCCGGCGCAGGCCTTCCTCAGGCAGACCGAGCCGCCGGGCCACGGCGATGCTGCGGGGGTTGTCCGGCCGGATGCCCACCTCGACCCGGTGCAGCCCTACCTCCAGGAGGGCGTGGTCGATGATCAGGGCCAGCGACCAGGTGGCCAGCCCCCGCCCCGTGGCCTCCCGGCCGAGCCAGTAGCCGGCCAGCGCGCTGCGCCGCGACCCCCAGATGATGTCGAAGAGCTGGACCGACCCCACGATGCGGTCACCCACGTCGATGACCAGCGGCAGGACCGCACCCATCCGGCCGGCCCGGTCGAAGCCATGCCGCAGCCGGCGGAAGGGCGTGCTCGTGACCTGCTCACCCGGGGCGGTGGCCTCCCACGGGCGGAGCCATTCCTCGTTGCGCGACCTCAGGCCCTCCCACTGGGTCCGGTCGCCGCGGCCCAACGGACGCAGCGTCAGGACCTGTCCGTCGGGCAGGACGGTGCTGACCCGGACCGGCCAGCGCCAGGTCACGCCTCCCGCCCCGGACGCACCCAGTCCCCCGAGCGTCCGCCGGACTTGGCCACGACGGTGACGTCGCTGATCACCGCGTGCTTGTCGACCGCCTTGACCATGTCGACGAGCGCCAGCGCCGCGACGGTCACGCAGGTGAGCGCCTCCATCTCGATGCCGGTGCGGTCCGCGGTGCGGACGGTGGCGCTGATGTCGACCCCGTCGTCCTGGACCACCAGGTCGACCTCCACGCCGTGGATGGCGATGGGGTGGCACAACGGGATGAGGTCCGGCGTGCGCTTGGCCGCCTGGATGCCGGCCACGCGCGCCACGCCGAGGGCGTCGCCCTTGGGCACGGTCCCGCCACGGAGCGCGGCGATCGCGGCCTCCGACAGCAGCACCCGCCCCTCCGCGGTGGCCGAGCGGGCGGTCACGTCCTTGGCGCTGACGTCGACCATGTGCGCCGTGCCGTCCCCGCGCAGGTGGGTCAGCCCCTCGGGCGCGCTCGAGTCCACGCTCACGCGGTGCCGTCCTCGTCGGCCTCCGCGAGCAGGCGCTCCTCCGCCTCCAGCCGGCCGTCGATTTCGGCCCGCGGACGCAGCAGGACCAGGCGCACCTCCGACCCGGCCTCGACCTCCTCGTCGTCGGCCCCGCTGACGGCCAGCGCGTCGGCCGCCGCGAGCCCACCCAGGAGGTGGGAGCCGGACCCACCTGCGGGCGCGGCCGCATACCCGCCAGAAGGGTCTCTGCTGAGGCGCACCCGGGTGTAGGTCTCGCGGTCCGCCGAGGTCCGCCAGCCCTCCAGCGCGTAGGCCTTGGCCTCGCGGTGCGACTCGGCGCGCCCGACGAGCTTGAGCAGCGCCGGCCGGACGAAGACCTCGAAGCTGACGAGGGTGCTCACGGGGTTGCCCGGCAGGGTGAAGACCGGCACCTTGCGCTTGCCCAGCACGCCGAAGCCCTGCGGCTTGCCGGGCTGCATCGCCACCTCGAGGAAGTCCATCGACCCCTCGCCGGTCAGCACCTCCTTGACGACGTCATAGGCGCCCTTGCTGACCCCGCCGGTGGTGATGATGGCGTCGGCGGTGTCGAGATGGCGCCTGATCTCCTTGCGGGTGACCCCCACGTCATCGGGCAGGTGGCCGACGTGGACCGGGAAGAAGCCGGCCTCGCGCACGAGCGCCTCGAGCATGGGTCCGTTGGAGTCGATGATCTGGCCGGGGCCGACCTCGCCGCCGGCGGGGACGAGCTCGTCACCGGTGGACAGGATCACCACCCGTGCGGACGGGCGCACCTCGACCTCGGTGACGCCGCACGAGACGAGCGCCGCCAGCTGCGGGGCCGCCAGGCGGGTGCCGGCGCGGACGACGACGTCACCAGGACGCACGTCCTCCCCCGCGCGCCGGATGTTGGCGCCCTCGTCGGGCTCGACGCGGAACTGCGCCTCACGCACGTGCCCGTCGGTGTCCTCCACCCGCACGACCGCGTCGGCGCCCGCCGGGATCGGTGCGCCCGTCATGATCCGCCAGACGTGACCGGGCTGCAGCTGCTGACCGCCGGGATCGCCCGCCGCGATGTCGCCGTCGACGGGCAGCAGGCGCGGGTGCTCGGCGTCGACGTCGCGCAGGTCCTCGCGCCGGACGGCATAACCATCCATCGAGGAGTTGTCGAAGCGGGGCAGCTCGACGCGGCTGACCACGTCGGTGGTGGTGACCAGTCCGTGCGCCTGGGCGAGCGGCAGGACCACACCCGCCCCCGGCTCGATCTGGGCAAGGATGCGCTCGAGGTGCTCCTCGACGGTGATCATCGGTGCGCCTTTCTCTTCACTGGGGGCTCGCCCCAGCCTAATCAGCACGACCCACAATGGGGGCATGAACATGACTGCCTCGCTGCCACCGTACGCCCCGACCGGTGACGTCCCCGCCGACAAGGCGGCCTGGCGGTCCCTGGTCCGCGCTGCGCGCCGGGAGCTCGTCGGGGCGTGGGGGACGACGGGGCGGGAGGCTGCGGCGCGCTCCCTGGCCGACGGGGGGCTCACCTTCCTTCGCGGGTATGCGGCGTCCCGCGGCCTCGGGGAGCTCACCTCCCTGACGGTGACCGCGTTCGAGCCGATGCGGACCGAGCCTCCGGTGGACGGGCTGACCCGGGTCCTGCAGGCCGAGGGCGTGCGGGTGCTGGTGCCGCTCACCCTGGAGAAGCCGAGGCTGGACTGGGCCGACCTCGCCGACCCGGGGCGGACGCCGCTGGGTGAGGGCGCGCTGGCGGAGGTGGACCTCTTCTTCGTGCCCGGCCTGGCCATCTCGCGCGACGGGGTGCGGCTGGGGCAGGGGGGTGGCTACTACGACACCGTGCTGCCCAGGGCGCGCGAGCTGTCGGGTGGTGCTCCGGCGATCGTGGTGCTGCACGACCACGAGGTCGTGGAGGCTGTCCCTGCGGACACGCACGACGTGGTGGTGGACGGGGTGCTGCGGCCCGGCACCGGGGTGCAGGGAGTGCCGCTCCCGGCGGGGTGAGGCCGCGGGAGGCGACTGCGGGGTCGACGGGCGGAGGCTGCGTGCTGCGCCGGGCCAAGAATGACTGGGGCGCTCAGCGGCCGGGCGTGTCGGCCGGCTCCAGCACGAGGGTGTCGGTGCCCGCCTGCTGCACCGCCTCGCGGCTGAACGGCCAGGGATAGGTCCCGCCCTCGACCCAGGTGGCCGTCTGGTCGGACCAGTGGGGGTGGAAGGGGTGGCCGCTGGTCCCGGTGTGGTTGATCCAGGTCGAGGCGTCGAGGTCGGCCAGATCGACCACCATCCGCATCGAGGGGGCCGAGGTCACCTCGAAGGTGCCGGTCGAGGCGTCCCAGTTCATCGCGTTGACCATCGAGCTGCTTCCGGAGACCGGGATCGGGCGCTGGTTGAACAGGCCGCGGACCGCGGCAGGGATGTCGTCGCCGCCGAGCACCTCGTGGCGCAGGTGCACCTGGTGCAGCTCGCCCCAGGACCAGTCGGAGATGTGCTTGGACAGCTGGCTGGTCAGGTCGAGCCGCGCCTGCGTCATCGCCGTCCGGATCACCTCGTCCCGCGACTCCACGACGCCGGGGGTGCGGCGGTCGTCCCACCAGAGGCTGTCGGGATCGGCCAGCAGCTCCTCGAGCAGGAGCATGGAGCGGGAGTTGCCGGTGGCGCCCAGGTCGGGCGGGAGCTCGTCGTCGAAGACCGTCTCGAGCAGCTTGCTGTAGACCGCGTAGAAGTAGGCCGCCGCCGCGGACTGCTCGCCCTCGGCCGGGGCGGTGAAGTCCCAGGTGCGCAGGAGCTCCTGGGCGTCGGTGTAGAACTCTCCCTCCAGGTCGGCCTCGAGCAGGTAGGGCACGAGCACCTCGGCCAGGGCGTTGCGGTCGTCGAGCTGGATCTGCTGCATCGTCGTGGTCGACAGCTTGCCCGCGGCCAGGTGCTGGGCGAGCAGGGTCTCGATGCGGTCGGCGCGGTAGCCCTTGTCGTACTCCGTCGTCAGGAAGGGCCGGTTGCCCCGGCTGACGGCCTGGTTGGCGGTGATGATGATGCCGTCGTCGGGGTTGAGCACGTAGGGCAGGTCGGCGAACTCGACCCACCCGTCCCAGGCGTACTGCGCCTCCCACCCGGGCGCCGGGTAGTAGCCGGGAGGCGTGCCGTGCGTGGCCGTCTCACGGATCGGGATCATGCCGGGCGCCTGGTAGCCGATGTTGCCGTCGGTGTCGGCGTAGATGAGGTTCTGCGCCGGCACGGCGAAGAGCCTGGCCGCGTCCCGGAAGTCGTCCCAGCCGGCGGCCGCGTTGAGGGTGAAGACCGCCTCGGCGGTGCGCGAGGGCACCAGTCCCGTCCAGGCCAGGGCGACCTCGTAGTCGTTGGAGGTCTGCACCCCGCCCAACGGCGCGTCGGTGCCCAGCTCGCCGATCTGGTCGATCACCCCGGAGACGATCGGCCCGTGCGAGGTGGCGCGCACCGTCAGCTCGACGTCCTCGCCACCGGCGACCTTGAGGGTCTCGGTCCGCACGTCCATCGGGACGTAGTCGTCACCGCGACGGACCCGATCGCCGTCGACGTCCTCGAGGTAGAAGTCGGTGACGTCGGGGTCCATGTTGGTGAAGCCCCAGGCGATGTTGGTGTTGTGGCCGATGATCACGCCCGGGAAGCCGGCGAAGGTGTAGCCCGACACGTCGAAGGGGCAGCTCTCCGACAGCACCCGGCAGTGCAGGCCAGCCTGCAGCCAGACGCTGGGCTGGGTCACCCCCAGGTGGGGGTCGTTGGCCAGCAGCGGCTTGCCGGAGACGGTGTGCTCGCCGGAGACGACCCAGCTGTTGGACCCGATGCCCTCACCCTGGCCGACCATCTCCGGGACCTGACCCAGGGCGAGCGCCGTCGAGGCCAGAGCCCCCTCGGCACGCCCGTCGGCGAGCCAGACCTGGTCCTTCGACGACACCGGGGGCTGGGGAGGACCTTCCTCCCCGCGCGGCTCCTCAGGCTCCGCAGGGGCGCTGGCGCCTCCCCTGCTGTCGACCGAGGCGGGCGGGCGGTTGGGGGCGCTCCACTCCTGCGGGCTGAGGATGGGTGCGTGTCGGTCGACCGGGTAGTCCGGGTAGAGGCCGGAGAGCTGCGGGAGGGCGACCTTGCCCACGAGGAGCCCGCGGGTCAGCTCGTCGGTGTAGTTGCCGCGCAGGTCCCAGGCCATCGCCTTGAGCCAGGCCAGGGAGTCGGTCTCGGTCCAGGGCTCGACGGAGTAGCCGGGCGCGGACTGGGCCAGGGCGAGATACTCCAGCCCCATCGAGGAGGGCCCGCCCTTCATCTCGATGTAGGCATTGACCCCGGCCGCGTAGGCCTGGAGGTAGCTGCGGGCCGACGGGTTCAGGGTCGGCAGCTCCTGCTCGGCCACGCGTCGCCAGCCCATGGTCCGGATGACCTTGTCCGTGTCCAGCCCGCCCTCCCCGACGAGCTCGCTGAGCCGGCCGGCGGTGACGTGCCTGCGCAGATCCATCTGGAAGAAGCGGTCCTGGGCGGCGACGAAGCCCTGGGCGCGGAAGAGGTCCTCAGGAGTGTCCGCGTAGATGTGCGGGACTCCCTGCGCGTCCCTGATCACCTCGACCTCCCCGGTCAGCCCGGGGAGGGACAAGGTGCCGTCGACCTGCGGGAACGGACGACGCGTCAGGCCCACCCCGATGACGGCCGCGGCCACCACGACGACCACCAGGATCGCCACGAGCGGCACGGCCACGCGTTGCCACAGCGGTCGGGACACGCTGCCCAGCCTAGGTCACGATGACAGCACCACGTCGTAGGCGACGTAGACTGCGGGGTCGTGCCGACCTACTCGTACGCCTGCAAGGACTGCGGTCACGCCTTCGACATCCAGCAGGCCTTCACCGACGACGCGCTCACGACCTGCCCCAGCTGCGGCGGGACCCTTCGCAAGGTATTCAGTGCCGTGGGCGTGGTCTTCAAGGGCTCCGGCTTCTACCGCAACGACAGCCGCTCCTCCGGAGGCTCCAAGACCAGCTCGACCTCGTCGACCACCAAGAGCGGCACCGCCGGCTCGGACGACAGCTCGTCCTCGTCGTCATCCTCCCCGTCCGGTTCGGCGGGCTCGACGGGTTCGACTGGTTCGACGGGGTCGTCCAGCTCGTCCAGCTCGTCGTCGACGACCAGCTCCTCCACCGGCTCGAGCAGCTCCAAGGGCTCCGGATCCACCTCAAGCAGCTCCTCCTCCTGACCCGCGCCCGACGACCTGGTCCACATCCCTGCTGACGGACCGGTCCTTCTCCACAACCGAAACCCCGCCCCTGGCGCACACCGGGGCGGCTTCCTACCGTCGTCGACGTGCCGAAGAGCCCTCGAACCCGCCGTCGCCGTCCCACCCTCGGGCCGCGGATCCGCCGCGCCCTGGCCGCCGCGCTCGCCGCGATCGTGGTCGGGGCCGGCCTCACGATCGCCCTGACGAGGCCCGGCCCCGGGGCGGTGCCCGTGGTCGTGTCCACCGGCCACGTCCAGGTCGGCCAGGCCCTGGACGGGGCGCTCGAGGTGCGGCTCCTGCCGGCGGACGTCCTGCCCGAAGGTGCCCTCACCGAGCTGTCGGAGGCCGGCGGCCGGCACGCCGCCTCCGTCCTGGCGCCCGGGGAGATCGTCACCGGCAAGGACCTGCACCTGCCCTCCCTCCTCGTCGACCGTGCGTTCTTCTTCCCGATCGGTGAGGGCGCGGTCCTGCGCCTCCTGAGCTCCGGGGACCAGGTCGACGTGCACTCCCCGGTCGACGGCCGGGTGGTGGTCGACGGCGTGACCGTCGTGGCGGTCGAGCAGGGCGAGGAGGGCGGCGCCTGGCTCGCCGTCTCCCGCGAGGAGAGCATCGACCTCGCCACCGCCCGCGGTCAGGATCCTGCCGGTGCCCATCTCGTGGTCACCGTGCGACGCCCCGAGAGCAGTCCCACCACCTCCTGAACACCTGGTCCCCGCCGTGGACCCATGGCCCCACCTCACCTGCAGGGGTGAGATGACACGCCCCGCCTGCAAGAAGTCGACAAATAGCCAGCAAGGACTTACTTGCGCTAAACTCGTCGAGGCCCCGGGGAGAGCGGGGTCACCCACCATCCACAGACACCGGGCTCTGCCTGGGCGCTGCCCATGTCCGGTCGAGAAAGGAGAGGCCATGCTCAAGGGCTTCAAGGACTTCATCATGCGTGGCAACGTGATCGACCTGGCTGTGGCCGTGGTCGTCGGCGCCGCTTTCGCCAAGGTCGTCGAGGTCGTCGTCGGCAGCATCGTCACCCCGCTGCTCAACGCCGTCGGTGGCGCCGAGACCAGCGGCCTGGGCTTCGAGCTCATCAACGGCAACCCGGCCACCTACATGGACTTCGCCGCGATCATCAACGCGCTGATCGTCTTCCTGATCACCGCCGCGGTCGTCTACTTCGTGCTGGTGGCGCCGATGAACAAGTTCAACGAGCTGCGCAAGCGCGGCGTCGAGGAGCCGGAGGAGGTCTCCGAGGAGATCGCCACCCTGCGCGAGATCCGCGACCTGCTGGCCGCCCGTCGCACCGACGGCACCCTCTGACCCGTCCCAGCACCGGGGCGCACGCCCTGAGCTGACACCAGAAGGACCCCGGCACGAGGTGCCGGGGTCCTTCTGCATCCCCACCCCATCTCACCCCACCCCCACCTCCCCACCGGGCGCACCCAATGGTTGCCCACAACCCCACCGGGCGCGCCGAGTGGTTGATCCCAACGCGACCGAGCGCGTCCAATGGTTTCCCCCACCCCCACCGGGCGGGCCGAGGGGTTGCCGGGCAGGTCAGTCCCAGTGCGGCGGGCGCTGCTCCTTGATCCACCTGTCCCGCGGAGAGCCCGACGCCCCGTCCTGCTCTGGCCGGGCGAGCCGACGCGGACCCCGGGGTGCCACGTCGTCGGACTGGTCCGCCTCCGGGTTGGTCGCCGGCGCGACGACACGACGGTGCCGCCTGGGCCGGGGCACCGGACCCTGGACAGGCCCCTCAGAACCGACAGGGCCCTCAGGACCGCAGGTCACGAGGAGGCCCGCCCCACGGCCTCCCGGAGCGCCTCGAGCACCCGGGCGACCTCGCGCGCCGGGTCGGTGAAGACGTCGGAGCTGCGGACGCGCACCGGCACCCAACCCATCCGGGTCAGCTGCTCGTGACGGAGACGGATCTCGTCCCGCCCGGGGACCGGGGTCTCCTCCCCCACCTCGGCATCCACGTCGACCGCCACGAGGAGCATGTCGGGGAGCTCGTCGCTGGCCACGGCCAGGTCCACGGCGTGTGGACCGTGCCCCAGGCCCTCGTGCACGATCAGCCCTTCCGCCTCGAGCCGTCGGGCGAGCTCGGCCAGCACGGCCGAACGACTCCCCGTGACGCTCACCCCGTCGGTCCCTATCGCCTGGGCGACAAGCTCTGTGCCGGCGCCCTTCGGCCAGGAAGACACCGACGTCCCGGTGACCAGGTCCACGGATCGCCGCGCCGCCGCCAGCACCGCCCCGGCCCGGCCAGGGGTCCTGGCCGCAGCAGGTCCGCCGACCCACACGACATGGTCGCGGACCTCCCCGGCGATCCGCGCCGTCGTCCGCACGAGCAGCGGCTCGACGCCCGACTCATCGGACAGGATCGGCAGCACCGCCCCGAGGGCCTCGTCACCCTCTGCGGGTCCGATCGCCCGCCGGAGCGCGAGTGTGAGGTCCTCGACCGTCGATTCGTCGTCGGCGGCCACCAGCAGGCTCTGGTCGGGATGCGCCTGGCCCCGCCGGACGATGAGGTCGACCGCGGCGGCGACCAGCTCCTGGACCGGCCCCTCAACGACGTGCTCCTTGACCGGGGCCTCGCTGCCCACGCCCGGGAAGCTGTGGACCGGCGTCGACATGATGGGAGCCAGGGGCGCGACCAGCCCCTGGTCGAGGGCACGGTAGTGGGTCTGCAGATGCCGGACGGGCAGCACCGCGGCGGCGTCGTCCAGCAACGACGCCTCGTCGCTCTCGTTCCGGGCCAGGTCGTGCTCGACCCGGGGGTCGGCCATCACCGAGAACTGCCGCGGACCCAGCCCGCCGCCGTCGCCGGTGACAATCACCTGACGACCGTGCGCCAACGCCGGCACCGATCTCGCGGTGCTGGTCCGGCCGGCCCGGTCGAGGACGACCAGGTCGAAGACGAGGTCTGAGGGCAGCACAGTCGGCACCACCAGCGGAGAGGCCAGCACGACGGGGCGCACCGCGCGGACCACCTCCGGCGAGCGGCTGATGACGTCGCGGATGTCGACCGGTCCGGAGGCGGCCGCCTCCACCGACCGCTCCCAGGCCGCGACCTGCGAGGAGTGCGAGGTCAGGGTGCGGGCGAGCCTGCGCAGCACGGCCCGGCGCGCCCGCGCAGCGTTGCGCTGCAGATGGGCCCGGTCGGCCCGACGGAAGGCCCGCTCCGCCTCGCGCACCGTCTCGGCCGGCTGCAGCTGCGGCACGGCGTCGGAGCGGAGATGGTGCAGGAGCGAGGAACGGTGCACGAAGCGGACCTCGGCACCGACCCTCTCGGGCGTGATCTTGCGCTGGGCCAGGTCGTCGACCAGCTCGCCCAGCCCCGAGTCCCGCAGCGGCTGGATCAAGGGGTGCGCCGTCGCGGCGACCGGGGCCCGGTCCGCGGTCGCGTCCAGCCGGACGAGCCGTTCGAGCAGGCTGTCCAGGTGCAGGGTGGTCAGCGTCTTGCCGTCCGGGCGGGTGTCGAGCACGCCGCTCAGCCAGGCGATGTCCTCCCCGATCGGGGTGAAGGCCGTCAGCGCCTCCTCCCCGGACTCCGGTGCCACCGGGCGGGCCGCACGGCCGGCGATCTTCTCCCACTCCTTGCCCTCGTCGCGGGCGTTGCGGACGCGCGTCGCCAGGTCTGCCGGCGGCGTGCCGGGGCGCAGGAGCGAGCGCACCTGGCGCCGCAGCCGGGCCCGCGAGACGGCGCCGGGACGCTCGGTGACCTCGTCGCGCGAGGCGGTCGCGGCCACCATCTCGTCCAGGGGCGCGTCGTAGACGTCCCGGCCGAAGATGTCGAGGGTCTCGCGGACCCGGTCGACGAGCCGCAGCCAGGTGCCCCACTGCTCGACCGTCACCGGGGTCGGGAGCCCGGCCTCCTTGGCGACGGCGTCCGCCTTCTCGCGGGCGGTCGCGAACTCGCCCGAGACCAGCCGAGCCACGATCTCCTGCGCGCGGGCCGCCTCGTCGGCGGAGGTGAGGCGTGCGCCATACCAGGGATCCTGTCCGCTGCCGCGGCTCCAGGCGCCGGCGTCCGCCGCCTCGATCAGCGCGTCGGTGGTGCCGGAGAGCTCGTCGGGGCCAAGGCCGCGCAGCACCTCGAGCGGGAGCCGCACCCGCGAGGTGGGCGGGTGTTCCTGGGCTCCGAGGACGGCGAGGTCCTCCTGCACGTCGGCTAGGGAGAGGCCCCAGGGTTCATGCTCGGTATGCAGCACCTCATGCTCCGCGCGCAAGGTCGCCAAGGCGTCGGCGCGGCTGGGGAGCGGGTCCGGGCCGATCTCCGGCTCCGGCTCCTGCGGGAGCGCCTCGAGCGCGTGGCGGACCTCGGCCAGTGCGGTCCGCATCGAGACGGGGTCTTCGCTGAGGTGGAGACAGAGGTCCCCCAGGCCCACTGCCGAGAGGCGTCGCCGCAGTCCGTCGAGGGCGGAGCGCTCCTCCGAGCTCACGAGCACCGAGCGGCCCTCGGAGAGCGCGGCCACGATGATGTTGGCCACGGTCTGGGTGGCGCCGGTGCCGGTCGGGCTGTCGAGCACGAGGCTGGCACCGTGGACCGCCTCGTCGATGACGAGGCGCTGGGCATGGTCGGCGTCCAGGGCCGAGAGCTCACGCTGCGGGTCGTCCGCGCGCTCGGGGTCCGGGCCCTCGGAGGTCAGCGACACCTCGGCCCCGGCGAGCGCGGCGACGAGGTCGTGGGCGGCGAGCTGGTGCACGTCGCCGGTGTAGGAGGTGACCAGCGGCAGCTTGGCCCAGGGGAAGGTGCCGATGACCATCTGCGGGCCGATGCCGAAGCCGGTCATCTCCACACAGATCTGCTCCAGCGCCCGGTAGGTCTCCCTCGGGTCGAAACCGTGGCTCTGGGCGGACAGCCCCACGAGCATGGCCGGGTCGAGGTCGAGGTGGGCCTCGCTGCGCAGGTAGTGCTCCAGGACGGGGTTGAAGACGACGTCCTGGTCCAGCTCGATGAGGTAGTCGGAGTGGGCCGCGTCGGTGGGGCGGATGGCGCAGGCGCGCAGCAGGACGGGCGCCCGCGGGGGCATGGGGACGCGGTGCAGGGTCCAGGTCGCCAGGCCGATGGCCAGGTAGCCGGTCTCGAGGCCGTGCTCGTGTCGCAGCTCGGTGACCTTGTCGCGGATCGCCCCGATGCGACGGGAGGCGTCCAGGAAGGCGACGTGCTCGCGGACCAGCTCGGACAGGAGCGTGGCGCGCCCGGAGAGCAGCTTGGCCACGCCTCCGGGGTGGGCGAGGTTGAGGTCGAAGGTGCCGGTCAGGGAGGTGCGGTGCCACAGGAGGGTGTTGGGTCCTCCGAGGTCGGCGACCTCGTGGCGCCACTGCGTCCGCGCGCGCTGGACGGCCTCGACCCGGGCGGGGTCGGGGTGGTGGGCGAAGCGAGAAGCGGTCACTGCTTCAGGCTAACCACTCCGCGCCGCATCACCGTGAAGGCGCCCAGGAGGACTGCCGCGATCCCCGCGATCACGCACAGGGTGGCGTAGGACCAGACGTCCATGACCACACCGGCCAGCGCACCGCCCGCCGCGGCCGACAACCCCATCACCAGGTCGGCGGCGCCCTGCACCGAGGAGCGCTCCCCCACCTGGACCGAGCCGGCCACCGTGCCGGACCCGGCGACCATGGTGCAGGACCATCCGAGGCCGAGCAGGATGAGGCCGACGGTGAGACTGGTCGAGTGGCCGTCGGTGGACAGCCCGGCCAGGACGCAGGCGAGCAGCAGGATCACGACGCCGAGGAGTACGACCTTCGGTGCTCCCCAGCGGTCGGTGAGCTGGCCGGCCACGGGCGAGAGGGCGTACATGCCCAGGATGTGCAGCGAGATCACCAGCCCGATCAGCTCGATCTCGGCATGGCCGTGCTTCATGTGCAGGGGCGTCATCACCATGACGCTGACCATGACCACGTGACCGACGGTGACCGCCACCGTGCCCCACAGCGCCGCCGGGGTCCGGAGGATGACCGCGAGACCGTGACCGACGTGGCCGCGCGGCGTCGTCGTGTCCTCCTCGACGCCGGCCAGCTCGCGCGACAGCAGGAGCGGGTCGGGCCGCAGGAGGACCTGCAGCAGGACCGCGGCGAGCAGGAAGCCCGCCGCCGAGAAGACCCACGCCCCGGCCAGGTCCGGCAGCCCGAGCCAGCGTGCGACGAGCTTGCCGGGGCCGATCATGTTGGGCCCCAGCACCGACCCGAGAGTCGTGGCCCACACGACCCAGCTCAGCTGGCGCGCGCGGTGCTCGGGCTCGGCGAGGTCGGTGGCCGCATACCTGGCCTGGGAGTTGGCGGTCGTGGAGGCGCCGAAGAGCGTGGTGCCCACGAGCAGCAGCCAGAAGAGGCCGAGCGTGGTCGCGGTGATGGCGAGGACCGCACCCAACGCACCGATCAGGTAGGCCACGCCCAGGCCGAGGCGCCGGCCCCAGCGACCCATGAGGAGGGCGATGGGGATGGTGAACAGTGCTCCGCCGAGGACCTGCGTGGTGTTCGCCAGTCCGGACAGCGCGTCACGCCCGCTGAGCTCGGCCGCGACGATCGCGGCCACCGCGATGCCGCTGGCCACCCCGATCCCGCCGAGGGTCTGGCTGCCCATGAGGGTGAGGATCGTGCGTTGCTGCACCGGGTGGACGGCGGTGAGCGCGGGGCGGGACAGGGTCACGTGGGCAGTCTGGCAGAGGAGTCGTGGATCTCCTCCCGGGACCCGTTCGTGGCTAGGTGCCCGGCAAGGATCTGGCCCGACGGAGCCGTTCGACGGTGACCCGAGCGTGGTCGAGGGCGACGATTTCCAAGGATGACGGGTCTGACGAGGAGCCGGCGGGGCGACGTCCGGTAGTGAGGCGACTCCACTTGATACCGCCGGCATCGAGTCGGTACTCTGGGTATCGAAAATGGTTCCCGGCACCGAGGAGCGTCATGTCCACCCTCGCCCAGACCCGTCGCCCCGCCAGGGCCGACGTGCGCAGCGGCCTGCTCGCCTCCGCAGCGGAGCTGTTCGTCGAGCAGGGGTACGAGGCTACGTCCGTCGAGCAGGTCGCCCGCGCCGCCGGCTTCACCAAGGGGGCGGTCTACTCGAACTTTGGGGGCAAGCCGGAGCTGTTCGCGCAGGTCTGCCGAGACCGGTTCGAGTCGGCGAGCGCCCCGCTCCTGGAGCTCGTCGAGGGGGTGCTGGAGCGGGAGGACCGCGGCGGTCTGGCGGTCGCGCTCGCCCGCGCGCTGATGTCGATCGTCGAGGCGGGTGAGTGGCAGATCGTCGTAGCGGAGTTCCGGTCGCTGGCCCGTCGTGACGCCCGGCTGTCCGAGCTCTACGACGAGATCGCCCGCGATCGGGAGAGCCTGCTGGCCGCCCGGCTCGACCACGGCCCCCTCCGCGGCACCACGCAGGCCTGGCGGGCGACCGCCGCGAGCATCGTGCTGGCCCAGATCAACGTCCTGACCCTCGAGCGGCTCGCGCGCGGTGACCGGCTGCCGGCCGCAGAGGCGGAGCGCACCCTCGCCGTCCTCCTCGAGGGGCTGCTCCCGTGAGCGGCGAGCTGGAGGACGAGATCGGGCCCGCCGAGCCGGAGGTCGAGGACCCCACCCTGGTCGACGCGGACGCCACGGATGATCTCGCCCCCGCCTCCGCCGACGACGTCCCTGCGCACCTGCCGGACGAGAACCCCGAGCCCGACGAACGTCATACCCCCGGCATCTGGGCCCGTGGTCTGACCATCGCGGCGGGACGGGAGGTGCTCGTGGGCCCGCTCGACCTGGACGTCCCGCAAGGATCGCTCGTCGTGGTCGAGGGACCGGCGGGCGCCGGCCGGTCGGTGCTCCTGCTGGCCCTGACGGGGCGCATGCGTGGGGTCGGGGGCGACCTCGAGATCGCTGGCACCCCCGCCAGCAGGGGACGCCAGCTGCGTGCCCGGACCTCCGTCGCGCGCATCTCCGACCTCGTCGAGATCGACGACCCCCTCACCGTCGCCGAGTGCGTGACCGAGCGCTGCCTGACCGACGGCGTGCCGACCTCGGAGGGCAGCCGGCGCATGGCCGAGCTGGAGGACGTCCTGGGTTTCCGGGTGCCGCGCAACGCCCGCGTCGCCGACCTGTCCCAGCTCGTGCGTGTCCTCCTCCTCGCGATGCTCGCCCAGCTACGGCCCGCCGACCTCGTCGTGCTAGACGACCTCGACGAGGGGCTCTCCCCCGAGGACCAGGGGCGTGCCCTCGACCACCTGGCCCGCCTCGCGGAGTCCGGCCCGACCGTGGTCGTGTCCGCCCTCGCCCTGCCGCCCGGCACCCCTGACGGGGCCCGGGTGATCACGCTCCCCGCCCCTGCCGAGCAAGGAGAGGTCCTGCCATGATGCCCGTCGCCCGACTGGGCAGGTACGAGCTGCGCCGCTTCCGCGGCACCCTGCCCAAGCTCGCCCTCCTGTTCGTCCTGCTGGTGCCGCTGCTCTACAGCGCGCTCTACCTGTCCGCCAGCTGGGACCCGTACGGCAAGGTCGACCGGCTGCCGGTCGCGGTCGTGAACGAGGACCGTGCCGCCAGCGTGACCGACGCCACTGGCAAGGAGCAGCAGGTGACGGCGGGGCAGGACCTCGTCGACAACCTGCTCGCGGAGCCGGCCTTCGACTGGCAGCTGACCGACGCGGCCGAGGCCGCCGAGGGGCTGCGCGAGGGCCGCTACTTCATGACGATGACCATCCCCTCGTCGTTCAGCAGCGACCTGGTGAGCGGACAGACGCCCGATCCTGAGCGGGCGCAGATCTACCTGCGACGCGACGACGCCAACGGCTTCGTCGTCGGCTCCATCACGAGCAAGGCGCAAGACTCCGTCGAACTCGCGGTGGACCAGGCGGCGGTCGACGCCTACTTCAGCGCCGTCTTCGCCAACCTCGAGAACATCCGTGACGGCCTGGTCGAGGCCAGGGACGGGGCGCAGAAACTGGCAGAAGGGGCCGGCGAGGCCAAGACCGGCGCCCACAAGCTGACCACGGGCGCGACGGACGCCGAGAAGGGCGCCACCGCCCTCGCCGACGGGGCCACGAAGGCCAAGGACGGGGCGGACACGCTCGCCACCGGGGCGGACCAGGCGCGCACCGGCGCGCAGCAGATCGCCGACGGTGCCGCCCAGCTCGAGACGGGGGCCCGCCAGGCGCAGGACGGGGCCGCCCAGCTCGACGCCGGTCTGGCACGGCTCGACACCGGGTCCTCGCAGCTGGCGACCGGCGCGGACCAGGTCGCCGCCGGCACCGCGCAGCTCAACGCACGGGTGCTGCCCGTGCTCGACGTGGTGCTGCAGGACCTGCCGGCCGTCCAGGCCCGGGCTGGTGAGATCAGCTCCTCCGTCGCCGACCTCACGGCTGCCGTCGCCGGCGACTCGGGCTCGCTGCGGACCGATCTGGGCGACCTGCAGGCGCAGGCCGAACAGCTCGCCGTGAACCATCCCGAGCTGGCCTCCGACCCCGCCTGGCAGGCCCTGACGGAGCGCCTGGACGCGGCCTCCGGCCGGGTCGACCAGGCCGACGCCCGGGCCCAGGAGGTCGCCGCGGCCGCGGGGCGCATCGACGAGGCGGTGCAGGGCAGCGGCGACGCGACGGGCCGGGTCCAGCAGGCCCGCAACGACCTCGTCGCGCTCGACGACGGCGCCCACCAGGTCGCGGAGGGGGCCAGCCAGCTGCACTCGGGCATCGCGACCGCGCACCAGGGGAGCACCGCGCTGACCTCCGGCCTCGGGGGGCTGAGCGACGGTGCGGGGCAGCTCTCGACCGGTGCCAGCGAGCTGTCCGACGGGGTGGGCCGGCTGGCCACCGGGGCCGACCAGCTCTCCGCCGGCCTGGGCCAGCTCCAGGACGGGGCTACGGAGCTCGACACCGGGCTGGGGAAGCTCGCCAAGGGTGCCGCCGACCTCGAGACCGGCATCGGCAAGCTCCGGGACGGCGCCGACCAGCTGGCCACCGGCCTGGCCGACGGGGTCCGGAAGATGCCCGTCATGTCCGCCGACCAGCAGGAGGACGCGGCGCAAGTCATGTCGTCGCCCGCGGACGTGCAGATGACCGTGGACCACCCGGCGACCTTCTACGGTCGCGGCCTCGCCCCGATGTTCTTCTCCATCGCGCTGTGGGTGCTGGGCATCTCGGTGTTCCTCGTCGTCCGCCCCGTGGCCGGCCGGCTGCTGGCCGGCCGGGCACACCCCCTGCGCCTGTCCCTCACCGCCTGGTACCCCGTGGCCCTGATCGCGGTCGTCGCCGGGCTGATCATGGTCGGCGTCGCCTGGGCCACACTCGGCCTGGCCCCCGTGCGACCGCTGTCGCTGCTCGCGCTCACCGTGCTCGGAGCGCTCTGCTTCAGCTCCATCGCCCACCTGCTGCGCACCGCATTCGGGACGGTCGCCTCGGCCATCACCCTGGTGTGGCTGGTGCTGCAGCTGCCCACCTCGGGCGGCACCTTCCCGGCCCCGCTGCTCCCGCAGTTCTACGCCGCGCTCTCGCCGGTGATGCCGATGACCTACCTCATCGACGGCTACCGGGTGGTGATCTCGGGCGGTCAGACCGATCACTTGGTCCGCGACGTGATCGTGCTCGGCATCATCACCGTCACCTCGATGGCGCTGTGCGGACTGGTGGTCCTGCGCCGCCAGCAGTTCCGGCTGCGTGACCTGCACCCGCCGCTGGTGGCCCCGTGACCCGGAGATGCACCCGTGGACCTGCGGAGAGTTGGCCGTTGTCCTGGTCGACCTGAGACAGGCATCCGCGCACTTGGCGGACGTGGTCGAGGTGCTGGGCCACCTGGGGTTGCGCTGGGGTGAAGCTCGCGCCATGCGATGAGGTGATGTGCTGGTGGCGGATCGGGCGCTGCGCGCGCGCCCGTCGCACAGCGGGGGTATCAGGGGAAGGTGGTCAAGGACCACGAAGCACGCACGGTGCCGGTGCCCGCCCAGGTATGGCCGTTGGTCCTGGCGATGATGCAGGGCAAGCGGGCGACCGACCACCTGATGGCGACCATCAACGGCTCGATGCTCCACGAGAGCAACTTTCGGCGATCCCCCCGGTGGTCCCGGACGGCACCACGCCGCACGCTGCATGATCTGCGGCACTCGGCGGCCACTGAGTGGCTGCGCGCCGGTGTCGACGACCACGGTCCAGGCATGGCTCGGGCATGAGTCCGCAGACGACCTAGGGATATCTGCACCACCTGGCCGGGTCGGCCGCGGACAAGACGGCGCGCGACCTGGTCGATCGACACAGTGGGGGCACGCGGGGGGCACACCCTGACCGGGGGCGACGACGCGCTGGGAGGAGGCGCAACGCTGTGACCAGCACAAACGCCAAGTGCCCCCGGCAGGATTCGAACCTGCGACACCCGCTTTAGGAGAGCGGTGCTCTATCCCCTGAGCTACGAGGGCGAGCCCGAGCTTTCCCGGGCCAGGGAAGATCTTCTCATGGGCAGAGCAGTCCGCCAGCACGGACGGCCGGCGGACTGCTCTTTCCCTTGCTCAGGCTGATGCGGCTCAGCGCAGACGCAGCCCCAGCGCGTCGGCAACCTGGCCCCAGTCGACGTAGGAGAAGTTGGTCGGGTCCTGCTCCTCATCCACGCCCGGGCCGGACTCAGGCTCGTCGTGGGTGACCAGCAGGCCGCGGGTGTAGTCGCCCACCGGCCGGGAGGCGATCGCCAGGCCGTCGGAGCCGTGGATGTCATCGACTCCGGCGACGCCCCGGACGCGGAACGAGCCGACCGGCTCGTGGTTGCCCTGGCGCTGGTAGACGGCGAAGGTGCTCTCGCCCTGGCTGGACACCACAACATAGCCGGTCGCCCCGCGACCGTAGTAGATGTCGACGCCCTCGGCGTCCGCCTCGAGCAGGTTGCCGCCGAAGCCCACAGCCTCCGGGTCGACCGGGGAGCACTCCTCGGTCTCCTCGTCGTAGGCGTCGTGGATGCCGAAGTCGCGGACGGTGTCGATGAGGTTGGTCTTGCCCCGGAAGCCCTTCGGGGTGACCTTGATCGACCAGAGGCCCACATCCTCCTGCGCGGCGAACAGGGTGCCGGTCTGCCGGTCGACGGCGACGCCCTCGAACTGCGGACCCACACCCGGCTCCTCGCAGGGCACCCAGGTGGTCCCATCGGGCAGCGGGAACGAGCCCGGCATCTCGATGGTGTCCACAGGCTCGTAGCCGAGCCGACCCTCCCTCTCGGCGACCTTGACCAGCGTGATGGCCGTCGTTCCCTCCTGGGTGACGACGACATAGGTGCCGCCCTGCCGCGGCTGCCACACGGCCAGACCGTAGGCGGTCTGCTCGGTGTCGACCCCCTCGCGGTCGGCGTGGAAGAGGAAAGGCAGCTCGACCGCGGTCACCTCGGTGAGCGGCTGGTCGGCGCGGGCACCGTCTGGGTCGATGACCCAGAACCGCACCTGGTCGTTGTAGCGGTCGGAGACGACGGCGACATCGACGGGCTCGCCGCCCAGCGGGACGTCGTAGGCGACGTCGACGTTGTTGTAGCGGCCGTCCTCACCGTCGGCACGCGGGGCCGGGGTGGCGGCGACCGACTGCAGCTCACGCGAGCCGAGGTCGTAGACGCGCAGGCCGCCCTCCTTGGCGGTGACGATCACGAGGGAGTTCGCGGAGTCTGTCCCGTCCACCCAGATGGCCGGGTCGTCGCCGGAGGCGTTTCCGCCCTCCTCGGAGTCGTAGAGGACCGGGGTCTCGTTGTCGGTGGTCACCTCTGCGACCCCGGCCGGCTCACCCTTCTGCTGCCCGGGAGAGGTATGGGGTGGTGCGGCGAGCGCGGGGCCTGCGGCCAGCGCGGTGACGAGGGCGAGGGACAGGGCGGGGCGAAGTCGTGGCGACATGCCCCGACCCTGCCCAGCCTCGGTGACGGCCGGATGGCTTCCAGGGGAAGGTTCGGCGACGGTCCGGCGACGCCCGCCCTGTCAGGGCCCGGGCGACAGTCCGGTCAGGAACCGGTCGTGAGTCCGGTCAGGAACCGGTGACGGCCGAGGCGAGCTTGCCGAGGGTGTCCTCGAGGTCGGACTCCTTGACCAGCGGGAAGGACACCTTCTTGAGGAGCTCCTTGTCGGTGACCTTGCTCCAGTCGTAGGTGTGGCGCACCTCGGTGCTGTCCGGGCCCTGGGGCACCAGCTCCCAGACCCACTGCCACCCGGGCGGCTCGGTGCCGGCCGGCGCGGTCTCCCACGCGAGCAGGTGGTCCTTGTCGTAGCCGGTGACGTGGTTGTCGGTCTGGTAGTCGCCACCCATGTGGTCCCCGGACATGTTCATCGTGAACTTCTGGCCGGTCGCGGTGATCCGGTCGCCGTGGTCGACGGACTGGACGAAGCCCGAGCCGTCGAGCTCGACGTGGCGCGCGGGCAGCGAGAGGACCTCGAAGATGTCTGCGGCCGAGGCGTCGATCGTGCGGGTGACGGTGATCTTCTTGTCATCAGTCATGTGCTCGACGCTAGCGGCGGGCGGGTGGTCCCGCGACCTGGGAGGGTATGGGGCATGGCCACCCACACCTACGAGCTCGCCGTAACCTGGACGGGCAACACCGGCACGGGGACGAGCGGTTATCGCGCCTACTCCCGCGACGTGCTCGCCAGCAGCGAGGGTCGCCCGGATCTGGAGCTGTCGGCCGACAGGCCCTTCCGCGGGGACGCCACCCGGTGGAACCCGGAGGTGCTCCTGCTCGCGGCGCTCAGCGAGTGCCACCTGCTGTCCTTCCTGCACATCGCGGTGACCCACGGCGTGACGGTGGTGGCCTACGAGGACCGGCCGGTCGGGACGATGGAGCAGGTCGGCATCGGCGGAAGGTTCACCCGGGTCCTGCTGCGCCCGGAGGTGACGGTGGCGGACCCGGCGCACGTGGACCTCGTGTCGCAGCTGCACCACGAGGCCTCCGAGGCGTGCTTCATCGCCTCCTCGATGAACTTCCCCGTGGAGCACGAGCCCCGGACGACGGTGGCTGGCGGGTAGCTCCCGGCCAGTGCCGCCGATCGCGCCTCGAGCCGGGTTCAGGCCGTGTGCCGGTCGGATCAGGCCGTGAGCCGGACCGTGCTGGCCTGCGGGATGGCTGCGTAGCGGTCGGGCGTGCAGGTCAGCAGGATCACCTGCACGTCGCTGCCCTGGGCGCTGGCCCCCAGGACCTGCCCCATCTGCTGGAGCCGGTCGGGATCGCTGTAGCCGAGGGCGTCGTCGATGACGACGGGGACGCCCTGGGTCGGGTCGACCAGCCGGGCGACGGCAAGCCGCGCCAGGATGCCCAGCTGCTCCTTCGCTCCCCCCGACAGCTCCTCGAAGGGCACCGTCGTGCCGTCCAGGGTGCGCGCGGCGAGCGTGAGCTGGTCGTCGACGGTCACCGAGAAGCCCTCGCCGTAGACCGTGCGGCCCAACGTCTCCAGGGCCTCGGTGTAGGGCAGGACGTAGACCCGGTGGGCGGCCTCCCGGTGGGCGACCAGCGTCCGCCACAGGTGGCGGGCCGCACGGGCACGGCGGTCCAGCCCGGCCAGGTGCCGCTCGGCGTGCTCGAGGTCGGCCACGGCCAGGTCGTAGTGCTCCTGCCGCCCCTCGCTGGCGGCCATCTCGATCTGGCCGGACAGCGTGTGCAGGGCGGCCGTCGCGCGGTCGTGCTCGGTCTGGGCGAGGTCGGCGCGGCCCGCGGCGGCGACGACCTGGCGGTCGATGCCGTCGACGTCGGCCTTCTCGACCTGGGCCCGGGCACGCTGTGCGGCGAGCTCGGCGGTGGCCAGCTCCTGCGAGCACTCGTGGACGCGGGCGTCCAGGTCGTCGTCGCCCAGACGTGCCCGGGCCTGGTCCAGCTCGGAAGAGAGCCCGGCGAGCTGGGCCCGGTCGGCCTCGAGGCGGCCGGTGGCGTGGTCGAGCCGGGCCCGGATGGCCTGGCCCTGCTGCCGCAGGTCCTTGCAGGCCGCCGTCGCGCGACGCCGCTCGGCACGGGCGTCCTGCCAGGACCGGGCCGCCTCGGCGGCGACCGCGGTCGCCTCAGCCAGGTCTGCCGGCAGCGGGGCCTGGACGTCGCGCCCGGCCAGGTAGGAGGCCGTCGTCTCGGTCAGCCGGTCGACCTCGGCGATCAGCGAGGCAGGGACATGACCGGCGATGGCCTCGTCGAGCTCGGCACGGGGGCGGCCCGCGAGCGCGACCTCGAGCTCGTGGGTCAGGGAGGAGAGGCTGGCGCGCAGACCGTCCTGGGCGGCCACCACCTGGGCGAGCTCCTCCACGGACTCGACGCCCGCCTGCGAGAGGGCCTCCCCCAGACGGCCACGCGCCGCGTTGAGCTCGGCGGCCCGGGCCTGGCTGCCCTGCTCGGGCACGATGACCACCCGGACCGACCCGGGGACGGTGACGACGAGCTCCTCGGTCAGCGGATAGCTCCCCTGCCCGGCCGCGCCCACCTGGTCGACCTGCCCGGTCGCCTCCTGCTCGGCGGTGGCGACCTCGACCTCGGCGCCCAGGGACTCCACCCGCACCTGCGCGCTGGCGGCCGCATGCTGGGCCTCCAGGTGCCGGACCGTGGTCTCCAGGTCGCGCGCCTGCTGCAGGTCCTTGCCCGAGACCGGGACCTCTGGCAGCTGCGCCCGTGCGGCGGACAGCTCACCGACGAGGTCGGTGACAGACCCGACCAACCACGAGAGACCGGCCAGGCGGTCGACGGCGGCCAGGTGGTCGGCGTCGGCCCGCGCCCGCTCGTGCACGGCCTCGGCGAGGTCGGCGGCGTCGTCGGCCTCGGTCGCTGCCGCCTCGGCCCCGGCGAGGTCCTCGATGAGCCGGGTGGCGGCCTGCTCCTGCGCCTGGAGGGCGGCCGCATCCTTGGTGATCCGCCCGGTCAGCTCGGTGACGGTGGCGACCAGGCGGCGACGCTCCTCGCGGAGCCGGGCCGCGCCACGGGAACGCTCGCTCGCCTGCCCCAGGACCGCCTTGGCCTGCTCGTGGGCGGCCACCACCTCGGCGACGGCCTCCTGGGCCTGGCGGGCTGCGTCGTGCTCGGCCTTGGCCGCGGCCAGCAGCTCGCGCGCCCCGTCGGCGGCGGCACGGGCCTGGACCTGACGCTCGAGAAGGATCTCTGCCTCCTGGAGCCGCCGGTGCGCTTCGGAGACGGCCTCCTGCGCCAGGGTGTAGGCACCCATCGCCTGCTTGTAGTCACCGGTGGGACGCCCGGACCTGAGCGTGAAGTAGGTGGTGTATTCCTTGGCGACCAGGTCGAGGACCTGCTCGCCCTCCTCCGCGTGCAGCTGCGATCCGGCGGCCGCGTCGAGCGCGCTGCCGAGCACCGCGCTGTCGGCCAACGGGGCAAGGGTGCCGTCCTGGGCCTGGGTGAACCGCAGCGCGTCCCAGAGGGTGCGGTCCAGCGAGCTGGAGATGAGCCGGTCGAGATAGGACTGCGCCGCTTCGCCGGACAGCTGCCGGGGCGCCGGGGAGAGCACGTCCAGGGTCGTCATGGTCTGCCGCAGCCACCGCTTGGCGTAGCGGACCCGCTGCCCTCCCACGGTGAACTCGGCCTCGACGTAGGGCCCCACGTCCTTGCCGACGGGCTGGAGCCGACGGATCTCCCTGCTCGTGGAGGTGGCCTTGAAGCGGGGGTCGAGCAGCTTGTCGAAGGCCTCCAGCAGGGTGGACTTGCCGACCTCGTTGGGGCCCTCGACCACGACGACGCCCTGGTCGGGGAAGGTGACGGTGCGCTCCTGGACGCCCTTGACGTCCTTGACCGTGATGCTGTGCACCCTCATGCCGCACCTCCGCGGGTGAGCCGGTAGAGCAGCGCGAGAGCGTCGCGCGCGGACTCCTCGTCGTCGTCCCGGCCCGGGACGAAGGGCCGCCAGGACTCGTCGTCACCGGCCGGCACCTGCTGGGCGGCCGCGCTCTCCGCCAGGCTGCGGATCTCTTCCACGGCTGTGCCCAGGAAGCCACCGAGGCCGAGCTCGGACCACTCCTCCTGGTCGCTGACGACGGCGACGTCGTGGTGGCGGGACCATGCGTAGAGCGCCGCCAGGGTGTCGCGGTGACGCTCCAGGAGCGTCTCGAGCCGCGCGTGCTGGGCGACGGTCAGCGTCCCGCGCAGGGCGTAGCGGACGATCGTGCGGTCCTTGTCCGGCAGCCCGGACAGGAACGAGTCGAGGGCGTCCAGGTCTGCGGCCGAGGCGACCTCGCGCTGCACGTCGGTGAAGCTCCAGGTGCCCACGTGGTGCGGCGTCACCCGGGCCGGCGATTCCGCCTCGGCGACCTTGGGCTCGACCTCGACGACGAGCACGTCTCCGGGCCGGCTCTCGCGGAACGAGGTGGCCTCGGGGGCGCCCGAGTAGTGGATGGCCGCGTCGGCGACCTGGGTGCGGGAGTGCCGGTCGCCGAGCGCGACGTAGTGGATCCGCCCCTCCTCCAGCGCCGCCACCAGCGGTGCCGTGGCGATGCTCGCCGAGCTGCGACGGTCGGGGTCGAGCTGGTCCACCGCGCCGTGGCCCACGACCACGCGCACGGTGCCCTCCGGCGCGGGCCCGTCGGGCAGCTCCGCCAGCGCCTCCGCCACGAGGTCACGGCCCGGATGCTTGCCGTGCCAGGGTGCAGCCACGATCTCCACGCCCGGCGCGATCTCGTGCACGCCGGGCCGGTCGAGGACGTGGACGTGGTCGGGCGCCTCCGTGCGGAAGACCTCGGAGGTGTAGACCGACATCGCATCGAGCGGGTCGTGGTTGCCGGGCAGCAGGTAGACCGGGACCGGCACGTGCCGCAGCGCCTCCAGCGCGCGGCGCACGGTCTGGGCGGTCAGCTGGTTGGACTCGAAGACGTCGCCGGCCACCACGATGAAGTCGCAGTCCTGGTCCTTGGCCACCCGGCCGAGGCGACCGATGACGTCCACCCGGGCGGCCGAGAAGCGCGCCTGGGCCTCCCCCGCCAGGAAGTGGCGCGTCATCCCGATCTGCCAGTCGCTGGTGTGCAGGAACCTGACCGTCCTCAGCGTGATCCCTCCGTCCTCGTCGCGTGTGTGCCCAACTACCGACCACCGTAGGAGAGACCACCGACAGACCCCGGCAGCCACGGCTGCCGTGTCGGTCACGCCCGGCGTCTCAGCGGGCCAGGAGGCTGCCCACGACCAGCCCGAGGACCGCCGCGAGGACGCCCGAGACGACGGCGAGGGCGAGGTATGCGGCAGCTCGCCGGAGCGAGCGCCGCCCCACCTCCCAGCCCTGGACGGCGAGGGTGCTCCACGTGGAGAGCGCGCCGCACAGCCCCGTGCCGAGCAGCAGCAGGAGCGCCGGGGGCACGAGGTCGCCCAGCCCGACGAGCACCCCCAGCAGCGCCGACCCCACGACGTTGACGACCAGGACACCCCGGAACGGCCCCACCGGAGGCATCGAGACCAGGTGGCGCAGCACCGCCCCGGCCGCCCCGCCCAGGGCGACGAGCAGGATCACCCAGCCCGGCCCCATACCCTCCAGGGCGCTCATCGCGTGCTCCTCAGCGCGGCCGTGCCGGCCAGCGCCGCCGCGGCAAGGCACAGGGCGGGAGAGAGGACCAGGAGCGCGAGCCCGACCAGGGGCGAGGAGTGACCCGCGGAGGCGACCTGCACCGCATACGTGGAGAAGGTCGTGAAGCCGCCGAGGAGACCGGTGCCGAGCGCGGGCCGGACCCACCGCGGATGGCGGCGACGGTCGTCATGCACGACCAGCCACGCCAGCAGGGCGCTGCCCAGGACGTTGGCGACCAGGGTCGCCCAGGGCCAGCCGTCCGTCAGGGGCAGGGTCAGCTCGAGCCCCCAGCGCAGCATGGCCCCGACCGCGCCGCCGACCGCGACGGCCCCCAGGGTCGCCGGGTGGGCCGCGTGGCGGTGGGTCGGGTGGTCGTGGCGCGCAGGTTCGCCGTGCGCCGGGGCGGTCGAGGACACGGGGCGAGCGTAGTCCTGGCCGTACAATGGCGGGATGAGTTCCGACTCCACCCCTGACAGTCCCTGGCCGGGCAGTGCCCGGCTCCTCGACAGCGCGGCCCCGGGGGGCGGCACGTGCTGATCATCGGCGGCATCACCGTCATCGTCGTCCTGACCATCATGACCGGCTACTTCGTGGCCCAGGAGTTCGCCTACGTCTCGGTCGACCGGGGCAAGCTCAAGCAGCTGGCCGACCAGGGTGACGAGGCCGCCAGGCGCGCCCTCAAGGTCGCCTCCCGCCTGTCCTTCACTCTCTCCGGCGCGCAGTTCGGCATCACCGTCACCGCCCTGCTCGTGGGCTACCTCGGCGAGGAGTTCCTGGTCCGCGGGCTGACGGAGGAGTATGCGGATCTGGGCTGGCTGGCGCGCGGCGCCATGATCTCGCTCTTCTCGATCGGCACGCTGGTCTTCTCCACGATCCTGCAGATGGTGATCGGCGAGCTCGGCCCCAAGAACTGGGCGATCGCCCGGCCCGTGCCGCTGGCGCGGGCGCTGTCGCGCTCGACGCTGCTCTACCTGGCCATCTTCGGCCCGATCATCACCCTGTTCGACAAGGCCTCCAACGCCCTCCTGCGCTCGGTCGGCATCGAGCCGGTCGAGGAGCTCCCGCAGGGCGCGACCCCCGAGGACCTCACGCGGATCATCGCGGAGTCCCACAGCGGCGGCACCCTCGACGAGGACCTGTCCACCTTGCTGGGCCGCGGCCTGGCCTTCCGGGACCGCGTGGCCGAGGAGGTCATGACGCCCCGCACGTCGGTGGAGACGATCCAGGCCGACGAGCCCGCCTCGGTGGTGCTGGAGGCCATGCAGACCGGGCACTCCCGCTTCCCCGTGATCGGTCGCGACATCGACGACATCGTCGGGGTCATCGGCCTGCACGACCTGCTCGAGGTCGACCACGAGACCCGCGCCACCACCCTGGTGCGCGACCTCGCCGACGACGCCGTGATCCTGCCCGAGTCCCTGCCCCTGCCGCGCGTGCTCGAGGCCCTCCGTGAGAGCCACCAGCAGCTGGCCGTGGTCGTGGACGAGTACGGCGGGTTCGCCGGCATCGTCACCTTCGAGGACGTCGCCGAGGAGGTCGTCGGCGAGATCTGGGACGAGGACGAGGACCAGGAGCCCACCAGCGCCGCCCGACCCGACGGCATCTGGGAGCTGTCGGCCCGCCTGCGGATCGACGAGACCGCGCAGGTGACCGGCATCGAGCTGCCCGAGCACGAGAACTACGACACCCTCTCCGGCCTGGTGATGGAGCAGCTCGGCCGCACCGCCGAGGACGGGGACAGCGTGGTCGTGCGGTGGACCAGCCGCAGCGGCGAGGGTGAGGAATATGTCCACCAGACCCGGATCGACGTGCTGAGCACCCAGCGCTTCGTGCCCGAGGTGGTGGCCCTGCACCCGTTGGTCTCGCTGTCGGCCGACGACTTCCGCCAGCTCGACGAGGACGCGCGGGAGCAGCTGACCCCGAGCAACGACGGGCCGGTGATCGCCACCCCTGACGTGGTCGAGGCCGGGGAGGGGGTCGTCCGATGAGCATCACCGTCGCGCTGCTGATCAGCGTCCTGCTGCTGGCGGCCAACGCCTTCTTCGTGGCCGCCGAGTTCGCCGTCGTCGCCGCCAAGCGGCACCGGCTGGAGGAGAAGGCCGAGGAGGGCAGCCGGGCCGCCCGCGCCGCCGTCGACGCCTCCCGCCAGCTCTCCCTCATGCTCGCCGGCGCCCAGCTGGGCATCACCCTGTGCACCCTGGGCCTGGGCGCGCTGGCCAAGCCGGCCATGAAGGAGCTGCTCTACCCGCTCCTCAAGGCGCTGCACATCCCCGCCCCCGACGTGGTCATCTCCGGTATCGCCGTGGCGCTGGCCGTGGGCATCGTCGTCTTCCTCCACATGGTGGTGGGTGAGATGGCCCCCAAGTCCTGGGCGATTTCCCACCCGGAGAGCTCGGCACTCATCCTGGCGATCCCCTTCCGGGCCTTCACCTGGGTGATGAAGCCGGTCCTGTGGCTGATGAACGAGCTGGCCAACCTGATGCTGCGGATGGGTGGCATCGACCCGGTCGACGCCCTCGGCAACGCCCAGACGCCCGCGGACCTGCAGCTGCTGCTGGCCCAGTCGCACGAGCACGGGGTGCTGGAGGACGCCGACCACCAGATCCTCACCGGTGCCCTGCGCCTGGAGGAGGAGACCGTCTCGGCGGTGATGTTCCCGACCACGGCGGCCGTGACGATCCCCCGCACCGGCACGGCCGCGGACGTGGAGCGGATCAGCCGCGAGAGCGGCCGGTCGCGTCTGTTCGTCGTCGAGCCCACCCAGCGCGCCGGGCACCAGCGCATCCGCGGACTGGTCCACGTGCGCGACGCGATCCTGGCCAGCGCAGAGGGGCCGGAGGGCAGCGGCCGCGGGCTGGGTGAGTTCATCCAGCCGGTCGCCTCGCTGCGGGCCACCATGCCCCTCATCGACGCCGTCTCGAGCATGCGCGCCCAGCGCGGGCAGCTCGCGCTGGTCCACGACGAGCAGGGCCGGGTCGTGGGGATGACCTCGATGGAGGACATCCTCGAGCAGATCCTCGGCGAGTTCGACGACCAGTCCGACGAGGCTGCCACCGCCGGGCGCCCCGTCTGAGCCTCGATCCGCCGAAGTGATGGGTGCGTTTAGCGGGTCGTGAGACACGAATGCCCCTGTGACCTGGGATGATGGGACTTGCGACAGTTCCGATCGACCAGATAACAGGAGCACCCGATAGTGCGAGTCTTTCACAACATCTCAGCCGTTTTCGACGACCCGAACCTGATCGGCGCTGCGGGCCTGGTGCCGGTGATGGGCCTGGCCGAGCGGGCCGGCCTGCACGACCTGGTCACCGAGCACGTGACCGTGCCCGGGTCGGCCGGTGCCAACGCGGGGGTGAAGGTCTGTATCGCCCCGGCTCTGATGGAGGCTCTCATCACACGGAAGGATGAGAGTCATGGGAGCACCACGGGAGTACAGCCCGGAGCTGCAGGAGCGGGCCACGCGGATGGCGGTGGAGGCGCGCCAGGACCCGGACCGGGCGCGCGGGGCCATCTCCCGGATCGCGTCACAGCTGGGCGTCCACCCCGAAGCGCTGCGCAACTGGGTCCGGCAGGCCGAAATCGACGGCGGCCAGCGCCCGGGCACCACGACCGATGACGCGGCGCGTATCCGCGAGCTCGAGAAAGAGAACGCTGAACTACGCAGAGCAAATACGATTCTGCGGCAGGCCTCAGCTTTCTTTGCGGCGGAGCTCGACCGCCCCAAGAAGTAGTCATCGACTTCATCGACGAGCACAAGGCTGAGCACGGGGTCGAGCCGATCTGCGCAGCGCTGAAGACCACCACCGCGCAGATCGCCCCGTCCACCTACTACGCGAGCAAGAAGCGGCCGGCCTCGGCGCGGGCGCTGCGCGACCTGGCGCTGATCACCGTCATCGCCAGGATCCATGCGGCCAACTACGGCGTCTACGGGGCCCGGAAAGTCTGGCACGCCCTCAAACGCGAGGGCCACGACGAGGTCGCCCGGTGCACCGTGGAGCGGCTCATGCGCGTCAACGGGCTGCGCGGCGTGAGCAAGGAAAAGGCGCCCCGCACGACCCGGCCGGCGAGGGACGACATTCCCGACGATTTCGTGAACAGGCAATTCGTCGCCTCGGCACCGAATGAACTTTGGGTGGCGGACATCACCTATATCAAGACGCACTCGGGATGGGTGTACGCCTCGTTCGTCATGGACATGTTCTCGCGCTTCATCGTCGGCTGGCAGGTCGCCACCAGCCTGCACACCCGCCTGGCCCTGGACGCCCTGGATATGGCGATCTGGGCGCGCACCCGAGCGGGCGATGACCTGTCCTCGCTCATCCACCACAGCGACAGGGGCGTGCAATACCGGGCGGTGCGCTACACCGAGCGGCTCGCCGAGGCCGGCGCGGTGGCCTCGGTCGGTTCCAAGGGCGACTGCCTGTTAACCGGCCAATCACCCCTGCAAGGTCGTTCCGGAGGTGGCCAACCTCGCAGTCGAGGTGCTCGCTTCGCGCGGTGTGGAGGCGTAGGTATGAGGCATGGACACCGACGCCGGTGCTGTCAGTCTTCGCCAGGTCGAGCAGCGCTGGGAGCTGACCTGTCCTGCCCGGCCCGAGCTCGTCGCCGTTCCCAACGCCTACCTGGGGTACCTGACTGACCGGAACTACTCGCCTCGCACCGTCCGCACGTACGGCTTCGGGCTGGTGGCGTTCTGCCGTTGGGCCTATGGCACCGGCAAGGATGTCGAGGCGGTGAGCACTGATGACCTGCTGTCGTTCTTGTCCGCGTGCCGCCAGCAGGTCGTGGCCGGTCGGGGCGGGCCGAACGTGGTCGACCTGGCCGGGCGCCGCACCGACCGCCTCGCCCCGGCCTCGGTGAACCTGCGCCTCGCGGCCATCGCGGGGATGTATGAGTACCTGGCGATGCGGGACCCCAGCAGGACCTCTCCGGTCCCGAAGGGACGGCCCTCGACCTGGTTCGCGCAGGGAGAACGCTCCGGGCTGCTGGCCCACACCAAGCGCCGACCCGCGCCCCGGTCCCGGCTTCGGTTGCGGACCCCTCGACGACTTCCTCGGGCCCTGACCCCGACAGAGACCAGGGCGCTGCTGGCCAGCCTGCGCAGCCGACGGGACCTGGCGATCGCCGGGCTGATGCTGTACTGCGGACTGCGCTCGTGCGAGGTCCTCGCCCTGGCCGTGACCGACGTCGACATCGGCGGCCGGTGGCTGCTGGTGCACGGCAAGGGCGGCAAGGACCGCAGGGTGCCGCTGGATGGCGACCTCGCCGCGGCGATCAACGCCTACCTACTCACCGAGCGCCCGGACACGCCCAGCCCGTCGCTGTTCGTGGTGGCCAAGGGCCCCACCCGCGGTCAACCGCTGACCCCGGCCGGGCTGCGCACCATCTTCCGCTACCACCGTGCCCGCAGCGGAGTCGGCGCCGGCGCACCGCACGCGCTGCGGCACACGTTCGGTACCGCGCTGGCCGAGGCAGGGGTCGACCTGGCCGTCATGCAGTCCCTGCTCGGCCACGCCCACGTCGACACCACCGCCCGGTACATCCACCTCGCCCCGACCCACGTGAAGGCTTCCTACGATGCTGCCCGCACCCGGCAACGCGACACGTCCAACTGACCAGCACCACGGTGCTGAACCACCGCAGGAGGTGCTGGCCGCCTACCACGCCCACCAAGGCCGCACCGGCCGCGGGAACAACGCATTCACGAGCGCGGCGAAAGCGTTCCTGCGACGCTGGCCGTGCGTGCAGGACTGGGCGGCCGAGCCGCTAGGCGTGCAGCTGTCCGCGAACACGGCCACCCGCCCGTTCCTCACCTTCCTGCTCGTCACCGGACGACGGCGCCCCTCGTGGGAGTACCTGGTGCACCGCAAGTTCTCCTCCCTGTGGCGCGACCTGCCCGACACCGTGATCGGCGACGACGTGCAGGAGTTCATCACCGCAGCCCGAGCCGTCGGCTACTCCGAACGGGTCGCCTCAGCCATGGCCTCCCAAGTCATGGCCCGGGTACTGTTCGCCACCGGCAAACGCCTGGACCAGGTCACCCACGACGACTTCGACGCCCTCGCCGCCGCCGGCCAGGCACGGCAGGAGGCCACCGGACGCACCTGGAAGCACTACCGTGCCTGCGCCACCGCGACCCGGACCGTGCTGTTCCACCACGGCGTGCTCCCCGCGCCGCCTCCCTCGCGGGAGCAGCGTTGGCCGTTCGCCCGACGCCTGGGCAGCGTGCCCGAACCGATGCACTCGATCCTGGTGCGCTACCTGGACCGCAAGTCCGTGACCTGCAAAACGACCACCGTCTCCTCCCTGGCGACCCGCCTGGCCCACTTCGCCACCTTCGTCACCACCCTCGAGGCGGACATCACCCCCGCGGGCCTGGACCGGGTCAGGCACATCGAACCGTGGCTGGTCGCGCTCACCCGAGCCGAGAACACCAAGTCCGGCGGCCTCCTGTCCGTGCCCGAGCAGGCACGACGGATCCTGGCAGTGGCCAACTTCTGCTCCGACATCACCGAGTGGGACTGGCCCGAAGCACCACCGCGCAAGCTGCTCTACGCCTCGGACAACCCGCGCCTGCCCCAACCCCTGCCCCGGTTCCTCCCACCGGCCGCCGACCAAGCCCTGACCCAGGCCCTGACCGACTCACCCAACCGGCTGGCCGCCGACGCGCTGCTGCTGCAACGCGCCTGCGGCTTGCGCATCGGCGAACTGCTCGACCTCGAGCTTGACGCCGTCATCGACGTCCCCGGCGCCGGCTCCTGGCTCAAGGTGCCGCTGGGCAAGCTGGACACCGAGCGGATGGTCCCGATCGACACCGAGACCCTCACCCTGATCGATCGGATCAGCACCACCCGCAGTCCCGGCCGACCGATCCCGCACCCGCGCACCGGACGCCCCGCGGACTTCCTATTCACCGCCCACGGTCACCGGCTCAGCCAGAACCGGCTGCGCGCCGAGCTCGACCGGGCCGCCGGCGCCGCCGGGCTCGGACACATCACCCCTCACCAGCTGCGGCACACCTACGCCACCGCCCTGGTCAACGCCGGCGTCTCCCTGCAAGCCCTCATGGTCATCCTCGGCCACGTCAGCGCCGAGATGAGCCTGCGCTACGCCCGCCTCTTCGACAGCACCGTCCGCGCCGAGTACGAACGCGCACTGAATCTGGCCAAGTCGCGCCTCGGCCCCCTACCCACCCCCGACCGCGACACCGACAAGCCGGACCAGGACATCGACTGGCGCACCACCGCAACCATCAAGACCGCCCTGGCCGGAGGCTACTGCCTGCGTGCCCCGGCGCAAGGGCCCTGCGCCTACGCCAACCTGTGCGAGCACTGCCCCGCCTACCGCACCACCATCGAGCACATCCCCGTACTGACCGCCCAACGCGACGACGCCGCCGTCCTCGCTCAAGACGCCACCGACCGAGGCTGGGACGCAGAGACCCAACGACACCTACGGCTCATCAGCCGCCTCAACACCCACATCGAGCAAGCAGCGACACGCCGAACCCCCGCGTGACCAACAGCACAACACGTCCCACCGCGCCCCAGTCAGGGCCCCGATTAGCCGGATAAAGCTACGACAACGCAGCCGCCGAGGCGCTGAACTCACTGTTCAAGGCCGAGCTCATCCGCAACCCCGGCCCCTGGAAGGGCGTCAACGACGTCGAGATCGCGGTCGCCGAGTACGTCGACTGGTACAACAACCGGCGCCTGCACGGCGAGATCGGACACGTCCCACCCGCCGAGTACGAGGACCACCACTGGGCAACCCTGCACAGTGAGCACTACCGTAAGAACCCGGTCCTCACCGAGGTCGGACCCAACTAACCGAGCGTCCACGAAACCCGGGGCGATTCATAGAGTCCCGCACGGAGGCCGCCCGCGAGGCCATCGACCGCTTGGTGAGGGCCGCCAGGGACGAGCTGGACGTACACACCCGGGGGGTTTTCCCCGTCTCCGTGGACGACCCCCGCGATCTTCAGGAGACATAACCGGCGGACGAGGTGCCGACAGGCAACGGCACTCAGAACTCACGCAGCGGTCTTACACGAACGCCCTGCTCAAGGCGCTCACGTACCCACCCAGGCCTGCTGAACCAGGTCCGGCTCAGGCAACGTCGTTGGCTGTGGCAGGGATCCGGGGGTTCTCTCTATCACGCTGCCTGGCCCGACGGACGAGCTCGGCGGGGTCGATGACCTCGTAGTCCTGCTCGGGCTCCGTGTCGGTAATCCTGACATCAGTGGAAGCAGGAGCCCCAGACTCTGGCTTCCTCGCGCAGCACCTGCAGAACGAGCTGGGTGGCCCGCGCGTCCCCCGCCTTGACCCGTCTAGAACCGGGGCGGCAGGCAGCCACGCAGTTCTGTCCCTCCACGCCCGAGCGATTCAGCACAACAACAAGAGTAAAGGTTTGGTAAGAGGGCTTGACACCTGGGGTGCTTATGGCAGCGTTGGCGCTACAGCCTTCACACTGGGTCACCGACGACCCAGGGGCGCTGGAGAGGGACGACACAATGAAGGCACGGCGTTTGATATTGGGGTTCGACGCGGGGTGCAACACCTGCACCGGCATTGCTCGCGACATCACAGAGCTGAGTGATGGGCGCATCGAGGTCATGGGCCTTGATGAGCCCGAGATGGTGACAGCTCGCCACAACCGTTACGGCCCTGCCGCGCCCTGGGCCCCCACGTTGGTGATCCACCAGGCCAAATCTGCCTCACCACGCGTCGTCACCGGTGCAGGGATCGCTATTGCGTTGGTCACTGAGATCGGGCTACGGAACTCGTGGGCAATTGCCAATAAAATAGACGCCGTGGTCGGTAACGGGCGTGGCACACCTGTAACAGGCGGTCTGCGCCGGTCCACCTTTGTCAAAGGGGTGCTAGGTGGCATGGCGGGCATTGCGCTGTTAAGCGGAGCCCGGCCCGCCAACGCGGCTGCTACCGAGGCCGATCATTGGATACCTAGCCTGCACCTTAAGACACAATCCAGGATGGCGGAGTCAGAAGCATGGGAGGTGCTGAGACGCCTCCTGCCAAGAACGGTGCTTAGGCGTCCCGAGCTCGCGGAGTTGCGGACAGCGGTAGAGGGAAACTCAAAGGGCCAAGCTCATCCCGCGATCCGCGAGCACCTACAGGGCGGCGACCAGCAAGGCGGTTCCGTGGGTGCATTTCAGACAGGCGTTCGTGAGGCCCCTGCCCTACTCGTTGTCGGTGCAGTTCATGAAAATGACGAGGGCGACCGACTCACGATCCTAACGGTGCAAACAGGAAACAGGGTTGTCGCGCATTACGACCTGGCGGGCAGACGCTCCGCAACGCGCGTTCTTCGCGTCGAGGGAACGGGCGCCGAGGATTGGAGAGCCGTTTCCGAGTTGTACATGGAAGACTCCGAAATTATCCTCGATAGCCATTCTTCAGTGGGTATCGGAGGGGACCAATTTGAGACACAGAGCACCTGCCCGCCATGCTTCAACCGGTCCTGTGTGGCCTATGATGGCCGATGCTTGGCCAACTGCTGCGCACAATGCCTCCTGTGTGTGTTTGCACCATGGGTGCCCGTCACGGGTGCCGCCTGTTTGGCGTGCGTCCTGGCCTACTGCAACTGGTGTATTTGGTTTAACCGTTGCTGCGCTTCCTATGTGTGCCGTTACCGCGGAGGAAAACTATGCTGAGTAGCGCGCGCCATCATGTTTCGTTAACTCTTGTGATCTTGGTGGCTGCCCTTGTGACCGTCCCAAATCTGCCCGACGCCATCGCATCACAGCGACCCTTTAGCACCGTCGTCTTCCTGGCTGCTTGGGTCCTTACTGCAGTGTTCGCCTTTGCATGGGCTCTTCAATACTCAAGGCAATCGCCCCGCGCACTGATGCTTGCCGTAGCAGTGTCAGCGATCGTGACGCTCGGGATGGGTGTGAGTCTTATCTCAACTGCTGGACGCGGTAGCGAACTCGACTTTGCTCGGCCTCTCACCACGGGGGTATTAGTGTTGCTATCGCTCGCCGCGATCCATCGCTGGTCCGTCAATCGGTCCGAGCGAGGAAGAGAGACCGACCATTGACCCTGCCCGGCGCGGGCATAGCTTTTGTGATACGCGAAGGGTCGCTCCTGCACGGATGGCGGCATTGCAGCGGCCCTCACCGCGCCGTTGATCCGTCGGGAACGGTTGTTCTGGGCGCCCACAGGGGCCCCTTTGCTAGGGGAAGACGGCCAGGGCGTCGAGCGTACGGACTGCTGGATCATGCGACCCTAGAAGACTTTCGAACCCTGGGTACGGATTTCGGTTACAGACCGTGGAGCACGAGCTTGCTGGCACGTCACGTGAGAGTGGTAGACAAGCAGTTACAGCGCGAGGTGCTGAAGACTAGGGGTGTCCTCATGCTGCCCGATCCCGCCGATGAAGCGGAATCGCGTGTGGCTATCCCCCGCTGGGGGTCGGGTGGCCAGGGGGTTGTGGCGCTACGTGAGGGTGAGTGGATTGACACAAATCGTTACACCGTGACCCAGTTCTGTCCCGGCCACGAACTCTCCATGAACCTGTACGTCGGTCGCCGTCGCCTCGTCGCGTTCCCTCCCGTTTATAAGGGGCGCACCCGCGAGGACCTCCTGCATCCTGCTGTTAGACCTCGGATAGCCGGTATGGCACTCCCTGGCAATCTGACTACACGCCTGGAAGCAATGGCGATCAAGTGCACTCAAGCATTTTCCTTGCATGGCTTTGTAGAGGTGGAATTTATTCTTGACGATTTCGGTAGACTCCGGATAGTGGAGGTGAATCCTCGCATTTCACAGTCCTTGAGGCCCTCTGCCTTATCGGCCAAGAGCTGCCTCTGCCTTCTCGGACTTGCGGAGGCAAGTAAGTCTGCCTCGGCACTGCTGAGATTTGATAACTCGCGCCCGGTGGTGGAGATTCCTTTTTCCCCGTTGCCTGAAACAAACTCCTCGTCGTGGGTTTCGCATGGTCGCCTGACAATGGTCTTGGATGGGGCTGACATTGATGACATGATGCTGTCGCTAGGCTGCTCGCGCACCTATACGCGGCACTGGAAGCACGAAGTCCGCAAACTACTTCAACAATTTGATGAAATGGTGCGGACGGTCAGGGGCTCGCATCATGGTCTCGACCCCAGTTTCTAGTAGCTTCATCGATACAGGTTTCACCTTTTGGTGAGCCCGGCTGCGATCTGGTCTGTCCGTCCTGGCCAAGTGCCCTGGGTTTACCCCTTCGCAAGGAACTCCTGAAGCTTCTTGACGAGCCCCAGTAGCTCCGACCTGAGTTGTGACGTTGCCCCGGTTTTGCGGTAGTGGCCAGCCCTGACCTGCGGCTTCGTGTTGCAGGGTGTGACTAACCGGGGCCTTCGGCGTGGGTAGCCTTGCCCCGTGGGCTCGTTCGTGCGCAAGGTGACGACCGCCTCGGGCGCGACAGCAGTGCAGATCATGCACAAGCGCGGACGGCGAGTCCTGGGCATCGACCACATCGGCTCGGCCCGTACCGAGGCCGAGCTGGCGCTGCTGGAAGCCATCGCGCACGAGCGGTTGCACGCCGGCCAGGACCAGCTGCCGCTCGATCATGGTGGGTCCAGCGCTTCGACCGCAGCCCCGGGGATGGGCGCCACGGTCGCCGGCACGTCCTCGCGTGTGCTGTGGCAGGCCCTTGAGCGGGTCTACGCCGACCTCGGCTTCGACGTCCTGGGGGACGAGGCGTTCAAGCAGCTCGTCCTGGCTCGGATCATCGAGCCGACGTCCAAGGCCGACACGGTGCGGGTGCTGGAGGAACTCGGGGTGCCCTCCCGCACGAGGGAGACGTTCATGCGCTGCCTGTCCCGGGTCGTCGAGCGCAACTACCGCGACCAGCTCGGCGCCGCCTGCTACGCCCACGCCGCCCCCACCGGGCGCCTGGCCGCAGTGTTGTACGACC
>NZ_JBQGWG010000026.1:0-47339 GCF_052073805.1 Ornithinimicrobium panacihumi
TGAAGCGCCCCAGGTTTGATGCCGCTTCCTTTCGAGTCCGGAAGGATGCATGTCATGCCGAAGAAGATCGATCCCGAGCTGAAGGCTCGGGCTGTGCGGTTGGTGCTGGAGCACCGCAACGAGTACCCGACGATGACCGCGGCCGTGCTGGCGGTCTCCCGGCAGGAAGGAGTGGGCAAGGAATCGTTGCGGCGGTGGGTCGCCCAGGCCGAGATCGATGCCGGCGACCGGCCAGGGACCACCACGGCCGAGCAGGCGGAGATCAAGAAGCTGAAGGCCGAGAACCGGCGGCTGCGTGAGGACGTGGCCATCCTGAAGGCGGCCACGAGTTTCTTCGTGGGGGAGCTCGACCCCCGGAACCGATGATCATGGCGTTCATCGACGCCCAGCGCGCCCAGGGGCACGCGGTCGAGTCGATCTGCCGGGTCCTGCGCGAGCAGGGCCTGCAGGTCGCCGCGCGCACCTACCGGGCCTGGAAGAACAACTCCCGCCAGCCCTCGGCCCGCACGCACACCGATGCTCTGGTGATGGACCTGGTGCGCGACCTGGCCTGGACCACCAACACCCGCACCGGCGCCCGTCAGCTAGCCCCGGAAGGGCTGTACGGGCGACGCAAGATGACCGCGCTGGTCCGCCGCAGCGGCCTGCCCGACGCCTCGGCCGGGGCGGTCGACCGGGCGATGCGCGCCCTGGGCCTGTCCGGCCTCCGCCGCGACAAGGGCATCCGGACCACGATCCCCACCAAGGACGGGCGGCGCGCTGGCGACCTGTTGGATCGCGACTTCACCGCCACCTGCCCGAACCAGACCTGGGTGATGGACTTCACCTACGTCCGGGCCTGGACCGGGTGGGTGTACGTCGCGTTCGTCCTGGACGTCTTCGCCCAGCGGATCGTGGCCTGGCACGCTGCCACGACCAAGGAGGTCGACCTGGTGATGACCCCGCTGCGGATGGCGATCTGGCAGCGTGACCACGACGGGCACCCCGTCGCACCCGGCCTGATCTGCCACGCGGACGCCGGGTCGCAGTACACCTCGCTGCGATTCACCGAGCACCTGGCCCTGGAAGGCCTGCGACCCTCCATCGGCTCGGTCGGTGATGCGTTCGACAACGCCTTGATGGAGAGCGCCATCGGCCTGTACAAGACCGAGTGCATCCGCACCACCGTCTTCTGCGACGGGCCCTACAAGACCATCGCGGACGTCGAGTACGCCACCGCTGCCTGGGTCGACTGGTACAACCAGCGACGCCTCCACGGCAGCCTTGGCATGATGTCCCCAGTGGAGTACGAGAACGCCCACTACGCGACCCTCAACCGAGAGCCGCAACCCGTATAGGAGCGGCACAGAACCTGGGGCGCTTCACGATGCGGAACTTGTCGCCGGAGGTATCGGTGACGCGCGGCAGCACCGCTTCGAGGGCTTCTATGTCGGCGGCGGCGCTTCGGGCGTGATCGCTGGCGCGGTCGCGGGCGTGGAAGAGCATCGACTCGTTGCGGTGATAGGCGCGTTCGAGGCGGCGCAGCCGTTGCACCTCGCTGTGCACGGTGGAGTGCTCCAGCAGCAGCGGGTTCCCCGACGAGATGGCCTTCGCTTCGGCGGCGGACAGCGCGGAGGAGTCGATCTCCTCGATCTCGCGCGAGTCGAGGTTGCCGCGCATGAGCTGCGCGATGAACGTGGCTTTGCGTTCGACGCCCTGCCACATGTAGGAGTCGAACGACCGCTCCGTGACGAAGCGGACGATCCCGACTTCCGCGTTCTGGTTGCCCTGCCGGAGAATCCTGCCCTCCCGCTGGGCGATGTCGCTGGGTCGCCACGGACAGTCCAAGTGATACAGGGCGACGGCGCGGGCTTGCACGTTGGTGCCGACCCCCATCTTCTGCGTGGAACCCATCAGCACCGCGACGTGCCCGGCACGCGCGGCAGCAAACAGCCTCGCTTTATCCACATCGGTGTTGGCTTCGTGCATGTACCGGATGGACTCCGGCGGCATCCCTCGCGCGACCAGCTGCGCCCGCAGTTCGTCGTAGGCGTTCCACTGGGTCGGGTTCGGGGTGCCGATGTCGGAGAACACCAATTGCAGCGCGCCCCGCACCGGCGACTCCTGCCCGGTGATCGGGTCGAGGTAGGTGTGGTCTTTCGTCTGCTCCCAGACCCGATAGATGCTGTCTGCGGCGAGATCGACCTTGGTCGGCCCGGACGGAGTGCGCGGCACGATCATGCGGATGTCGAGCGCGGCCTTGCGCCCATCGGTGGAGATGGTGAGCATGTTGTCTTCGTTCGGCGGCACCGCGCGGGCGGCGACCTTTTCGGCGCGTCTGCCGAGGGTTTCGATGAACTGCTCCAGCTCGACCGTGGGCTGGATGGCGACCGTGGCCGGTGCCCGCCGGCCGTCCTCGCGCTCGGCGATGGCGGGAGTGGGCAGCTGCAGATCCTCGGCGGTCTTCACATCGGCGAAGATCGACCAGAGTTTCAGCATCTCGGGCACGTTCTGGAACTTCGCGAACCGCGTCTTCATGCGGAACGTGTTGTTGCCGGTCGGGGCCATCTCCATCTGCGTGACCGTCTGCCCGAACGTCGCCGCCCACGCATCGAACGCGCCGATCCCGGCGGCTTCCAGCAAGTCCGGGCGCAGGTACTTCTGCATCACGAAGGCCTCGGTCACGCTGTTCGAGATCGGCGTAGCGGTCGCGCCGGTGACGACCCGTTCGCGGCCCTGGGAGCGCAAATATTCGAGCTTCATGTGCAGATCGGAGGCACGGTGCGAACCCTCGATCGCTGCGTCTTGGATGTTCGAGTCGGTGGCGAGGTTCTTGTACATGTGCATCTCGTCCACGACCACGTAGTCGATGCCGGTGTCCTCGAAGCACACCCCGACATCCCGGTCGGTGTCGATGCGGGCTTTGACCTTGTTCTCCAGCTGGAGCAGCTTGCGCTGGATGCGCTTGACGCTCATCGCGTTCTCGCCCGTCGCGGTGGCGAGCACGTCCCGCATGTCGTCGACCTGGGCTTGGATGTACGCCTGCTGCGTTTGCTCGCGCAGTGGGATCTTCTCGAACGCGCCCTGCGTCATGAGCACCCCGTCCCACTCGTTCGCCGACGCCCTGGCGACGAACAGGCGCCGCTTGTCGGCGGTGAGATCCTTGCTGGACGCGGCGAGAATCCTCGCCTGCGGATAGATTTGCAGCCACTCGCGGGAGAACTGTTCGAGCATGTGATTCGGGATCACCAGCACGGGCTTGTCGATCAGCCCCATGCGGCGCATCTCCATCACGCCCATGATCATTTCCGCCGTCTTGCCCGCCCCGACCTCGTGAAACAACCCGGCAGCAGGTTCGGCGATCATCCGGGCGACGGCGGAGCGCTGGTGCGGGCGCGGGGTGAAGTTCTCCGCCAGCCCCGGCAGGCTCAGGTACTCGCCCGCGTCGGTGTAGTCGCGCAAGACGATCGAGTTGAAGCGCCGGTTGTACTCGGCCACGAGCGTGCGGGCACGCTCCGGGTCTTCGAACACCCACTCGGCGAACCGCTCTTGCAGGGCGTCGGCTTTCTCCTGCGCGGCGGTGGTCTCCAACGGGTTGAGCACGCGACGCTTCTTGCCGTCTGCGTCCTCGATCTCGTCGTAGACGAGCAGGGTCTTCTGCTCCATGATCGCCTGGGCGATGTCCGGGGCGGGGCGACGCTCGGTGCCCCACTCGCTCGTGGCCAGCAGCCCGGCCCGGCCTCCCCGCACTTCCCACATGCCCGGCAGCGGGTTCTCCACGTTCACCTCGCGCGTGCGCAGCAGCTCGTTCAAGAACTGCGCGTGCACCTCGGCGCTGATCCACACCGCACCCATGCGGGCGCTGATCTCCTCCACGCCGAGCGCTTCAGGAACGACCTCGGTGAGCGCGTCCACGTTGACCTGAAACGCCGGGTCGTCTGCAGCGCGGGCGGCGGCCTGCTCCAGCTTCACGCGCACGTCGCCGGAGAGATACGCGGGCGCGTGGATGAGCTCGTCGGTGATCGGGTCCGTGAACACCAGCCCGGTCAGGGAAGCGCGCGCTTCGGTTTCGTCCATACCGAGCATGTCCGCGATCAGCGGCAGATCAATCCGGCCAGTGCGGTCGAGACTGACCGCGATCGCATCGGCCGGGGTGTCCACGCCCTGTGGTTCGGTGCGCGGGGAGACCACGCGGCGCGTCATGATCGCCGCCGGAGTCGCGGTCTGGTCGGTGTCGTCGAACTGCTCCAGGGCGAGCACGAGCGCCCCGAACGGGTCGCTTCTGAGCACCCGGATCGCGGTCGGCACCGTGCGGGCGTAGGTGTCCTCCCCGGCATCGTTGGTGCGTCCGGTGCGGCGCAGCGTGTACCGGTTCAGCGGCCCGTACCTGCCGACGTAGCGGCGATAGTCGCGGTACAGGCCCTCACGCGCGGCGTGGATCTCGTCGGTGTCATCGACGGTCGCGGCCTCCAATTCGAGCAGCCGGTGCGCACCGTCCCGCAACCCCAGCAGGGCGCGCAGCTCCGGCCCCGCCGACTTCGGCACGTCCAACGCTTCGACGGAGCCTTGGACCACAGTGGCGAACCCGGTGTCTGTGGCGAGGATGCTGCCGTCCCACTGCTGCGGCGCAGCAGGGACGCGGGCGGCCTGCCGCGCCTGATACTCCGCCGTGGGCGCAGTGAACGTCAGACCTCGGCGGCGGGCGGTGAACGTGACCTCATCGAGCACACCGGCAAGATCGGTGTCGAGCCGATCGAGGTCGCCGTCGACGGTGACGGCCTGCTTGCCGTACATGCCCTGCCGAATACTCAGGGTGCCGAGCACATGCTCGGGGTGATGGTCGAAGTAGGCGTTGATCTTCGAGGTCTGCCCGTCCAGGCTGATCGGGGTGACGGTCTCCCACAGGTCATCCGCCGGAGGCGTGTCGTTCTCGCGGCGGCGCAGGATGAGCAGATCGGTCACCACATCGGTGCCCGCCGTGCGCCGGTGCGCCCCGGCGGGGAGCCTCACCGCGCCCACGAGGTCGGCGAGCATCGCCATCTCGCGGCGCGCGCCGGGGTTCTGCGCATCCATCGTGTACTGCGACGTGAGCACAGCGACCATCCCACCAGGCCGCGTCAATCTCAACGACTTGAGGATGAAGTGGTTGTGCATCGACTGCCGCGTCGGGTTGTGCACCGGGTCGTGCAAGGTCACGTCCGAGAACGGCACGTTCCCGATCGCCGCATCAAACATGCCTTCGGGCAGTCGGGTGTCGGCGAAGGACTCGCCGCGCACCTCGGCGTGCGGGTACAGGGCGCGGCTGATCTGAGCGGTCACCGGGTCGAGTTCCACGCCGGTCATGCGCGCGGTCTCGGGGGCCAGGCCGAGGAACGTGCCCAGCCCTGAGCCGGGTTCGAGCACCCTACCGCCGTCGAAGCCGAGCGCGATCATGGCCCGCCACATCTGCCTGACGATCAGCGGGTCGGTGTAGTGCGCGTTGATCGTCGTGCGCGCGGCAGCATCCCACTCGTCCGGGGTCAGCAGGGCACGCAGTCGCTCACGCTCCGCGCTCCAGTCCTGCTTGGATTCGTCGAACACGTCCGGGATCGCGCCCCAGCTCGACCAGCGCGCGAGCGTCTGCTGCTCATCGCTGGTCGCCGGGCGCTCCTGCTCGGCGAGCAGCCGCGCGGTCTCGATCGCGGCGATGTTCGCCCGGAAGCGGGCTTTCGCACCCGACGGGGCGAGGTCGTCGTGCGTGGCGGGCACGAACCGCGCCCCCGGCGCAGCACCCTGCCGCCCCGCTGAGGTGTCTGTGGTTAGTGGACTTCGCGCAGGAAGCGGATCGTCGCCGCCTCCGCCAGCAGGCTCTGGTGCTCTTCCAGATACCGTCTCGGGATCTCCGCTTCGACCAGCCCCTCCAAGAACCAGACGGGCACGGCCCAGTCGTTCGCTTTCTGTTCCAGGTCGACCGTCGCGGGCATCAGATCGGGGGCGTCCTGCATCCGCTCGGCCCACATGATGAGGTTCTCGTCGTTCGGGGAGGTCTGATTCCACTCCTGCCGGGCCTCGTCCAGCGGCAGACTCGGGTCGCTGACCCAGGCGAGTTGCTGCATCACGACCTCCTCCGCGATCCGTAGCGCCGTCATCCGATGCGCCACGTCCTTGAGATAAGTCTCCCTCGAAGAGTGCATTCTCGCCACCATCAAAGGACGGTTCGTCTCGATCTGCCTGGCCAGTTCGGTGATCTGGCCCTGCGCCTGAAGGCCCAGCTCGGTGAAGAACCGGGTCGGGTCGTCGAGGCTCTGGTACCGCACGGGTGCGTGCGTCTTCCAGTGGTGCATTGCGCGTGCCCCGTACTTGTTCATGTGCTGCTCCCTCCACGCCGGGCGTGGTGTCAGCTGCGCCCGTGATCTGGTCGTCGGCGGTCTGCTCGTCCAGCCCCCACAGGTCGAACTCGAGCTGACCGGGAGGTGCTTTCCGGCTCCGGCGTCTGGCCATCAGCCATCACCTCCTCCACGCTCGGGCGATCGTCGCTCGGGTTGATAGGTGCGGCTCAGCTGCCATGCGTGCCTCGTTCCAGGAGCGCCTCGATCTCGGCGCGGTCGGTTTTCAGCCGGTCGCCGTCGTCGCGTGTCGGCCAGGCGCGCAGGTCGGTGATGATCGGCGGAGCCGAGCGCAGCATCATGACGGCGGTGCCGAACGGGAGGGTGCGGATGCGGTCGGGCGGCATGATCGGCACGCGCCGGATCGAACGCTGATTCGAGCGGGTGCCGTGATCCCCCAAGGTCACGCTGTCGGTGAACTCGTCGCGCTCCCCGATCAGCGCGGAGAGGTCTTGCAGATCGCGGGAGTTGGATGCGCCGCCGAGGATGATCTTGGTGATCGCCGCATCCCAGATCGCGTTCGCTTGGTTCTCGCTCCACCGGTCGCGCGCTTGAGCGAGCGATTGCAGCACCGGCATGGTCGTGATCCCGGTGCCGCCGCCCTCGGCCATGAGAGTCGGCAGGCTCGGGAGCGGGCTGAGGTTGGCGATCTCATCCAGCGCGAGCAGCATGGGCGGGTCGAGGCGTGCACCCGGTGAGCGTGCCGCGATGCGGCGGGCGGCTTCCACCAAGTCCTCGACGAACGCGGCCACGAGTGCGGCGCTGGCCCCTGCTCCGGCGCCGGTGGCGAGCAGGTAGAGGGTGCCGCGCGACAGGATGAACTTCTCCGGGTCGAAGTCCTCACCCTCACCGGGTGAGACCGCATCGAGCACGCGCGGGTCGGCCAGTGCGCTCAGCGACAGCGACACGCCCTGCCAGATCGAGTCGCGCGTCCTCGGGTCGGAGTCGATCATCGCCTCCAAGGACTCAGCCCAGCCGCCCGCCGCCAGCGGGCTGTTCGTCAAAATCGCCACCGCATCGGCGGCGGCGGTCGGGTCGAGCGTCCACCGGAACAACTCCGATGGTGGCCTGCGGTCGATCGCAGCCGCGTGCAGCAGAGCTTGTAGCGCGGAGCGGGTCTTGCCCTCCCAGAACCCGCCGCCCTCCACCCCGCCAGAGGACAGACCGGTCGCAGACGCCAAGCCGGTGGCGCGAATCATCGCCGTCAGCGGGTCTTCACAGCCCCTGATCGGTGACCAGCGCAACCCGGCGGGGATGCCCTCGGCCAGATGCTGCGGGTCGAACACGGCTGTCGGGCCGACCCGTTGCCTCGCGCGCAGGCTCGCGGTGAGGTTGTCCGGGCGAGTTGAGGTCACCACGACCGAGCCGGGCGCATCCAGAATCGAGGGGATGACGATATGGAGACCCTTGCCCGAGCGGGGCGGGCCGATCAGCAGAATCGAGTCCTCGACACTGGCCCACACGTCATGCCCGTGGGAAGTGCCGAGCCGGTAACCCACATCGGCAGGTGCCGGGCGTGACAGCGAGGGGCGCAAGTTCGCAGCCCGCCCGAGCAGCGCCTTGGTCGACGCGGCTCCGGCGACGTCGTGTTTCGTGGCGATTCCGACCAGCCGGTGCGGGTCTTGCGCACTCTTGCGCGACTGGCGGCGCAGCAGCGTCCAGACCCAGGTGATCGCCGCCGCCAGCATCCCCAGCAGCACAACCGCGACAATCCAGTACGCGACGACGTTCAGGCCCTCGGCCTCCAGCGCGGCCGCCGGGTCGCCGGGATTGAACAGCACGCCGACACCGGCGGCGGGGCCGGCTACGGGCTGGGCGGTGCCGGTGAGGAACGCCGCCACCGACCCGGCCCCGCGCAGCAGCAGCGCGAGCGCGAACACCCCGATCAGGCCGATCATGGCGGCGTTGGTCAGCTCGTCACCGAACGAGCCGGTCTGCCTGCCCGGTGCCGGAGCGCTCATGACAGGCTCCGCACGACAAACGTGCCCGAGACCCGGCCCACGAGCACAACCTCGTCGCCGGGGTCGAGATGGTCGTGGGCCAGGTCGATGAGCGCGCGGGCGGTTCCGGTCAGGGCGGCGTCGGTGTGCCGGATGATGCGGCACACCGCAATGTCCTCTCCGGGCACGAAGCCATCCCCGGTCACTTCCAGCAACCGGGGCGCATCCGCCGCCGGTTCGGGTTCCGGCAGCGCCACGACGGGAGGATGTTTGCGGGCGGTGGCGGTGATGATGTCGGTGAACGTCGAACCATCAGCCTCGGTGACCTCGACCCGTGCCGGGATCATCCGTTTGGCAGTGACCTGATCGACAATCCGCGTGAACGAGCTGCGCCGCCATGCGCCCTCGGCGACCGGCGAGGCGAGAGGTTCCCCATTGACGGTGACGCTCATCGTGCCGTCGTCGTGCACGGTCAGGCGGATCACCGGTATCGACACCGGCGCGGGAACAGGGGCATGGGCAGGGGCGTGTCTCATGCCCATCAGGTGCGCCCACCGCGCCTCGGACACGCCAATGTGTCACTAGCGGTCGATGTAGGTGAAACTTCCCGGTGTCGACGTGACCGCCAAGGCGCCTGCACACCGACTGCATCTTCTACGAAGCCGAACAGAGCAGCCGCGACATCTGACGCATCTGTGACCTCTTCAGCATCAAGCGTCGATGGAGCTCTGCGCTACACCGCCATCAACCAAGCGGGAATCGAGACCAAGTGGGTCGACCTGCCAATACTTGCTACGACGTGAAGAGCGGGTAAGTGCTCCGCGGTGCACGACGACTGCACTTGCACGCTGTTTCGATGGATGTATATATAGAGATATGTCGATGCAACAGGTGGTGATCGTCGGGTCTGGTCCGGCGGGGTATACGGCTGCGGTGTACGCGGCTCGGGCGGGGCTTGCCCCGGTGGTGATCGCGGGATCGGTGACGGCGGGTGGCTCGCTGATGACGACGACCGAGGTGGAGAACTTCCCCGGCTTTACGGACGGGGTGCAGGGTCCGGAGCTGATGGAGGCGATGCGTGCGCAGGCCGAGCGTTTCGGCGCCCGCATCCTCCTCGATGACGCGACACGCCTCGACCTCACCGGCCCCGTCAAGACGGTCGAGACGGGTTCGGGCGAGGTGTTCCAGGCGCGCAGCGTGATTCTGTCGACGGGGTCGGCGTACCGGAAGCTGGGGCTGCCCGAAGAGGAGGGACTGTCGGGGCACGGCCTGTCGTGGTGCGCGACCTGTGACGGGTTCTTCTTCCGCAACCAGGAGATCGCGGTCATCGGCGGCGGGGACTCGGCGATGGAGGAAGCCTTGTTCCTGACCCGGTTCGCGTCGAAGGTGACCGTCGTGCACCGGCGGGATGAGTTCCGGGCGTCGAAGATCATGGCCGAGCGTGTGCTCGCGGATCCGAAGATCGAGGTCGCCTGGAACAGTGAGGTCGCCGGCATCCTCGGCGAGCACCGTGTCGAGGGCCTTCGGCTGCGCGACACGATCACGGGGGCGGAGCGGATGCTGCCGGTGACGGGGGTGTTCGTCGCGATCGGGCACGATCCGCGTTCGGAGCTGCTGACCGGCCAGGTCGACCTCGACGACGACGGGTATGTGCAGGTCGTGCATCCGTCGACGGCGACGAACCTGCCCGGCGTGTTCGCTGCGGGGGATCTGGTGGATCGCCGCTACCGTCAGGCCATCACCGCCGCGGGGACGGGGTGCGCTGCAGCCCTCGACGCGCAGCACTTCCTCGCCGGGCTTCCTGACGAGGAACGTGAGTCTGAACTTCTGGAGGTGTCCGCATGAGCGCGACGATCACGGTGACCGATGCCACGTTCGAGGGCGAGGTGATCCAGTCCGATCTCCCGGTGGTGGTCGATATCTGGGCGTCCTGGTGCGGGCCGTGCAAGCAGATCGCCCCGATCATCGACGACCTCGCGGCCGAGTATGCGGGACGGGTGAAGATCGTCAAGCTCGACGCCGACGCCAACCCCGAAACCGTGACCGCGGCCGGGGTCACGTCGATCCCGACCTTGGGCTTTTACCGGGGCGGTGAGCGTGTGGATTTGCTCATCGGCGCGCATCCGCGTCCGGTGATCGCCGGCAAGATCGAGGAGCTGCTGGCATGACCGCCGAGACGATGACGAGAACCGCGCCCGCGCGCCTGTCCACCCTCGACAAGTGGCTGCCGGCCTGGATCGGCCTGGCCATGGTCGCCGGCCTCCTGTTCGGCCGCTTTATCCCTGCGGTCTCGGACGTGCTCGCCCGCCTGGAGGTCGGCGGGATCTCGGTGCCGATCGGTCTGGGCCTGCTGGTGATGATGTACCCGGTGCTCGCGAAGGTCCGCTACGACAAGGTCGCCGCCGTCACCGGCGATAAGAAGCTCCTCGTCTCCTCGCTGCTGCTGAACTGGATCGCCGGTCCCGCGGTCATGTTCGCCCTCGCCTGGGTGTTCCTGCCCGACCTTCCCGAGTATCGGACCGGGCTGATCATCGTCGGCCTGGCGCGCTGTATCGCGATGGTTGTGATCTGGAACGATCTCGCCTGCGGCGACCGGGAGGCGACCGCCGTGCTGGTGGCGATCAACTCGGTGTTCCAGGTGGTCATGTTCTCGGTGCTCGGCTGGTTCTACCTCACGATCCTTCCTGGGTGGCTCGGCCTCGACACTCAGGGGCTGGAAGTGTCGGTGTGGCAGATCGCGCTCAACGTGCTCGTGTTCCTCGGCGTGCCGCTGATCGCGGGATTCGCCTCCCGGTACCTCGGCGAGAAGCGCCGCGGACGTGACTGGTACGAGGAGAGGTTCCTCCCCGTGATCGGCCCGTGGGCGCTCTACGGCCTGCTGTTCACGATCGTCCTTCTCTTCGCCCTCCAGGGGGATGCGATTATCGCGAACCCGCTCGATGTCGCGCGGATCGCCCTGCCCCTGCTGGTCTACTTCGCGCTCATGTGGTTCGCGGGCCTCCTGCTCGGGAAGGGCATCGGCCTCGGCTATGCCCGCTCGACGACGCTGGCATTCACTGCGGCGGGCAACAACTTCGAACTCGCCATCGCGGTCGCCATCGGCACCTTCGGGGCCGCCTCCGGGCAGGCCCTCGCCGGTGTGGTCGGCCCGCTCATCGAGGTGCCCGTGCTCGTCGGCCTCGTATACGTGTCGCTGTGGGCCGCGAGGCGCTGGTTCCACACCGACCCCTACCGTTCGGAGGCGCGCTCATGACCGACACCCTCGTAGTTCCCGCGACCGGTGAGGAGGCGTGCGCGCCCGGTGCCGCACCGGCGATCGGCGCCGAGGTCGCACAGGCTCTCGCCGGCACGCTCAAGGCCCTCGCCGAGCCGCTGCGCCTGCGGATGCTCTCGGCGATCGCGACCGACCTGCGCGGCGAGTCCTGCGTGTGCGATCTCGCCGAACTCGCCGACGTCTCCCAGCCCACCGTCTCCCACCACCTGAAAGTCCTCAAGACCGTGGGGCTGCTGGATTCCGAGCGGCGCGGCACCTGGGTCTGGTACTCCATCCCCGCGGACCGGCGCGCGGCGGTGACCGCGCTGCTGGAGGCCTTCGCGCCCGCCGTGACCACCCCCACGCGGCCGGAACGACCGGCGGATGTCGGCGAGCTCGCCGAGATGGACGAGCACATCACCCACCTCGCCGCGGACCTCGCCGCACACACCCCGGGACTGCCGGCGGCGACGGTGACCGGGATCGTGCGCGACTCCTTCACCGCGCTCGCGCGGTCGGCGAAGATCACCCGCTACCTCGTGCCGTTGACGGAAAGGTTCGCCAAACAGCGCCTCGCCGATCTCACGAGAGACCGGGCGACCGCTGCGCCGCAGGTGCTGTTCGTGTGCGTCGCGAACGCCGGCCGCTCCCAGCTCGCCGCCGCCCTCACCCGCCACCTCTCGGGAGGTCGGATCGTGGCCCGCTCAGCCGGGTCGACCCCCGCCGCGGGCATCCACCCCCGCGTGCAGGACCTCATCACCGAGATCAACGGCTCCGACGCGGAGGCGGCGTTCCCGAAGCCGCTCACTGACGACGCGATCCGCGCCGCCGACGTGGTGATCACGATGGGCTGCGGCGACGTCTGCCCGATCATCCCTGGCATCCGCTACGAGGACTGGCCGGTCGCCGACCCCGCACTCGCCTCTCCGGACGGGGTGCTCGCGATCCGCGACGACATCGCCGCCCGCGTCCGCACTCTCATCGACTCCCTCCTCACCGACTGAAAGCAGAGACCTGCCATGACTGACCGCAAGCCCTCCGTGCTGTTCGTGTGCGTGCACAACGCCGGCCGCTCCCAGATGGCCGCCGGCTACCTCCGCCACTACGCCGCCGATCGCATCGAAGTCCGATCCGCAGGGTCGATGCCCGCCGAGCAGATCAACCCCGTCGCCGTCGCAGCGATGCGAGAAGACGGCATCGACATCACCGCAGAGCAGCCCAAGGTGCTCACCACCGAGGCCGTGCAAGCCTCCGACGTCGTGATCACCATGGGGTGCGGCGACGCCTGCCCGTTCTTCCCCGGCAAACGGTATGAGGACTGGAAGCTCGACGACCCCGCCGGGCAAGGCATCGACGCCGTCCGCCCCATCCGCGATGACATCAAGGCCCGCATCCAGGCTCTCGTGACCGAGCTGCTCGGCGAGGAGCAGGCGGCGTCTGCGTGATCGATGTCGTCGTCATCGGCGGCGGTCAGGCCGGGCTCGCCGCGGGCTACTACCTGCGGCGAACCGGTCTGGACTTCGTCATCCTCGACGCCCAGACCGGGCCGGGCGGAGCGTGGCGGCACGGATGGGAGTCCCTGCGGCTGTTCTCCCCGGCCCCGTACAGTCCGCTCCCGGGCTGGCCGATGCCGCCCCAACCAGGTGAAACGTTCCCGACCGCCGCGCACGTCGCCCAGTACCTCGCCGACTACGAAGCACGCTACGCGCTCCCCGGCCACCGGCCCGTCCGCGTCAACCAGGTCCGCCGGGATGTGGGAGTCTTCGTGGTGGGCACTGATCGGGGCGAATGGGTGGCGCGGGCGGTGATCAGCGCCACCGGCACCTGGCAGACCCCGCACGTTCCCGCCTATCCGGGGCAGGACGTGTTCACCGGAGTGCAGTTGCATACGGTGAACTATCGGACGCCGGAGCGCTTCGCCGGGCAGCGGGTCGTGATTGTCGGCGGCGGGAACTCCGCCGCGCAGATCCTCGCCGAAGTCTCCACAGTCGCAGACACCCTCTGGGTCACGCCGCGCCCGCCGCGGTTCATGCCCGACGACGTCGATGGGCGGGTGCTCTTCGACGTCGCCACCGCCCGCGCCGCCGCCTAGCGCGCCGGCGCCCACCATGGCGGGGTGGCCGGGCTCGGCGACATCGTGATGGTGCCCCCGGTGCGCGAAGCCCGCGACCGGGGCGCCCTCAACGCGGTCCCGATGTTCGACCGCCTCACCCCGACCGGTGTCGCCTGGAGCGACGGGCGAGAGTACGCGTGCGATGCGATCATCTGGTGCACCGGGTTCGCCCCGCACCTCGATCACCTCACCTCACTCGGCCTCACCCTCCAGGACGGTCATCCGGCCACCGTGGGCACCCGCTCGGTCGATCATCCCGGCGTGCATCTGCTCGGGTACGGCGACTGGACCGGGTTCGCATCGGCGACCCTCATCGGCGCCGGGCGCACCGCCAAACTCGCCGTCGCCGAACTCCGCACCTACCTCGCCACCGAAGAGGATCAGGGCGGCGCGGTTTCGCCTCGGCCTGCCGCACCGCGCCCGTAGCCGAGCCGCCTCCCTCACGCGGGCACGCGAGGCAGGCTTCCCGCACCCCGGCCGAGGTGGGTGAGGACGTGCGCGGCGTCGCGGTGGACTCCGCGCAGCGTGTTCGAGGAGAACGAGCGTTGGAACTCGACCCCGAGAAACCCCAGCCCCGCCTGCACGGTCGAGACCCCACGACGATGCTGCGGCATCCCGTGCTCGTCGACGGCGCCGAGCGGGTGCAGGTAGGGCAGGTGCGGGCGGTAGCCGGTCGCGAACACGACCGCATCGACCCGCTCCCGACGCCCGTCGGCCCAGACGATGCCGTCTTGGGTGAAGGCGGTGAACATCGGCCGATGATCGGGGCGTCCGGACGCGAGCGCTTCCCGGTAGGCGCCGGTGTCGAGCACGGGCGTGCCCGCCACCAGCCGGGAGAGGATTCCCCAGGGTGCCCGGTCGATGCGGGTGTGGGTCAGCCAGAAGTGCAGGTCGCGGCCGGCGAGTCTCTGCTGCGCGAACCGCACCCGGTCCCGCACCGCGAGCGAGGTGTGCGCGACCTGCGCCAGCTCGACAGCGACCTGGATCGCGGAGTTTCCCGCCCCGACCACGACGACACGCCGCCCCGCGAACCGGGCGGGCGAGCGATAGTCCGCCACGTGCAGTACCTCACCCGCATAGTCCTCCCGGCCCGGGAGCCGTGGCGTGAACGGGTTTGCGAAAGCACCGGTCGCAGCGATCAGGGCATCCCCGGCCACCGTCGACCCGTCCGCGAGCACCGCGACGAATCGGTCCTGTTCTCGGGTGACCGTGTCCACCCGGGCTCCGGTGCGGATCTCGGTGCCCAGCCAGGAGGCGTAGCCGCGCAAGAACTGCACCACCTCGTCACGATGCGGGTACTCGCCAGGAGGACCCGGGAACGGGTATCCGGGGAAGCCGGAGAACCGGCGGGGCGAGAACAGCCGCAGACTGTCGTAATAGGACGGCCACGACCCCACCGGCTCGTCTCCGGCTTCGAGCACCACCGGCTCCCAGCCGCGCTCGGCCCCGGCGCGGGCGGCGGCGAGCCCGGACTGCCCGCCGCCGACAATCAACAGCCGCCGGCTCACCCGCGCGACCCGAGCTGCACCAACTGCGGCCCACCGCAGCAACTGCCCGCAGCCGGCTCCTCGGGCGCATCGAACACGCCGCTGCCACCGCAGACCCCGGTATCCGGCAGCACCAGCTCGACCCGGGCAGCCGCCTCCCGGTCACCGGCGAGTTCCGCGACGATCGAGCGGACCTGCTCGTACCCGGTCATCGCGAGAAACGTCGGCGCCCGCCCGTACGACTTCGCCCCGACGATGAAGAACCCCGGCTCCGGATGCGACAGCTCCGCCGCCCCGGTCGCCCGCACCGAACCACACGAGTGAACATTCGGATCGACCTCGGCCGCGACCCGTACCGGAGCCTGGAGCCGGTAGTCCAGCTCGAGCCGCACTTCCGTGAGGAACGACAGATCCGGCCGGAACCCCGTCAGCACGACCACCCGATCAGCCGGATCGAGCACGCGCCCGTCCTCGGCAGCAACGACAGCCCGCCCACCCGTGGCGGTGATCGCGTCGGTGCGGAAACCGGTGACGAGCGTGACGAGGCCCGCGTCGACGGCCTGTTTCGCGCGCTGACCCAGCGCACCACGCTCCGCCAGCTCATCCGCCGCGCCGCCACCGAAGGTGTTGCCGACCGTGCCGCGCCGCAGCACCCACGACACCCGCGTCGCGGGATGCTCCCGCACGACCTTAGCGAGCTCGATGATCACCGTCGCCGCCGAATGCCCGCTCCCGACCACCACAACATGCCCACCTGCCAGCGCCGCGGCATCGGCCGTATCCGGGATGCGATGCGTCACCAGGCCCGCCTCGGCCGCGGCATCCTCGCCGAGCGCCGGCAGCCCGTTCGCGCCCGCCGGTGCCGGATGCGTCCACGTTCCCGACGCATCGATCACCGCGCGTGCCTCGACCCGCGTCTCACCGCCGTCCGCGGAGCGCAGCTGCACGACGAAGGGCTGCTCGGCCCGGCCCGCATTCACCGACAGATCACGGCCCTTCCGTGCCACCCCGACCACGCGCGCGCCATATCGCACACGCTCACCGAGCACATCGGCAAGCGGGGCGAGGTACCCGTCGATCCAGTCCCCACCCGTGGGATACCCCGCACCCGGGACCTCCCGGCCCACGGAGGCGAGCAGCCGCGACGCAGCAGCATCAACCAGCTCCGGCCACGGCGAGAACAAACGCACGTGCCGCCACTGCGCGACCGAGGCCGCCACGACCAGCCCCGCCTCAACCACCAGCGGCTCGATCCCACGCTCCAGCAGATGCGCCGCCGCAGCCAGCCCCTGCGGGCCCGCCCCGATCACGACCACAGGCAGATCCATCACAACCTCCACTCATCGACAAACATCAATGCGACCAGGCTCCACCACGTATCGACAAATGTCAATACGTGGTGGAGAATGGGTGCCATGACCACCACCACGCCCGCGACGTCCAGTGCTTGCTGCTTGCCCGGCGGCCAGCCCCTCGACGACGCCGAGGCCACCCAACTCGCGCGCGTCTTCAAAGCACTCGGGGATCCGGCACGGGTGAAGCTGTTCTCCCTGATCGTCGCCTCCGCGAACGGCGAGATGTGCGTGTGCGACCTCACCGAACCCGTCGGGCTCTCCCAACCCACCGTCTCGCACCACATGAAACTCCTCGTCGACGCCGGCCTCGTCACCCGAGAACAACGCGGACGCTGGGCCTACTACGCACCGGCCCCCGGCCCCCTTTTCACGGCTGTCCGCCACCTCATCGGACATTGAATCAGCTCGTTATCACTGAGATCGGGCAGCATCACGTCGAAAGCTCCGGAGTGTCGGCATCTTCCTCGAATATGCGGATGCACACCCCAGAAAACAGGGCATATATCCGCATGTTCCCACGGTTTACTGTTCGATGTTCTTGAACTTGCGGGGTTCCCCTGATGCCCGGAACCCAGTTTCGAAAAGTTCCATTTCGGCTGGGTGGAGTTGCGCCTGTACGACGAAGCTGCGTTCCTTAATGCGCCACAGGCCCTGCCCGACGCCGAGCGAGGGCAGCAGTTTCCGCTCGGTGGTCGTCAGGCCGAGGGTCTTGGCGGTGACGCCAAGCTGGTCGCTCTCTTGCCTGTAGATGACTCTCGTCTCAGCGTTGGCCAGCAACGAGTTCGCCAGCGAGCGCATCGCAGAACCCGCGTCGCCGACGTTCTCCAGGTCGGTCAGCTTGTGGAAGATCAAGGCGTTGGCGATGCCGTAGTGCCGGGCGAGCCGCCAGTGCGCGTCCATCCTCTTCAGCAAGGACGGGTGCGACATGAGACGCCACGCTTCGTCATAGATCACCCACCGTTGCCCTCCCGCCGGGTCGAGCAGCGCCGATTCCATCCATGCCGAGCAGCACGTCATGAGCGCGCTGATGAGCGTGCTGTTCTCGGTCACGCGGCTCAGGTCGAGGCTCATCATCGGCAGCGTCGGGTCGAACTGCACCGTCGAGGGGCCGTCGAACAATCCCGCGAGGTCACCGGCAACCAGCCGCCGCAGAGCGTGACCGACGATGCGGCCATCCTCGGTCAGTCTCCCGTCGCTGTCGTCGGAGGGGGCGAGGATACGGTTGACGACCATCGGCAGAATCGGCACCGCGTTCTCCCGCACGGTCGCGGTCAGCGCCGTGTCGATCGCGGTGTGCTCCAGCGGTGTGAGGGCACGGTTGAGGACGACCTCGGCCAGCGCGCCGATGAGGTCGCGGCGGCGCGCGGCCACGGTGCTCTCCCACTCGGCATCGGTGAAGTTGGAGGGCCGGTAGCCCTCGTCCAAGGGGTTGAGCCGGTTCGCCATGCCGTGCCCGAGCGCGATGGCGCGCCCGCCGACGGCCTCCGCGACGGCGGTATGTTCCCCTTTCGGGTCGCCCGGCACATACACGCGCCTGCCGAACGGCAGGCTGCGGGTGTAGAGCGACTTGGCGAGCGAGGACTTGCCCGAGCCGACGATTCCGGCCAGCACGACGTTCGGGGCGGTGATGACGCCGTTGGCGTACAGCACCCACGGGTCGTACACGAACGAGCCGCCGCTGTAGAGATCCTGACCGACGAACACTCCGCTACTGCCGAGGCCGCCCTCGGCGACGAACGGGTACGCGCCGGACAGGGTGGCGCTGGTGTCTTGGTGGCGGGGCAGGTGGAAGCGGCCCGGTGTGCGCAGCATCGACGGGCCGGGTTCGCCTGCGGCGGGCAGGTACTGGCGTGCGGCGCGCTCGGCCTTGTCCGCTTCGGCGCGGGCTTTGGCCTCGTCCATCCGCTGCTGCCGCTGCTCGCGTTGCAGTTGTTTCGCGGCCTGGCGTCGCTGCTTGCGGTAGCGTCGCCGCTCTTTCGCGGGGGCGACCAGCACCGAGGCGTGCAGTTTCTCATCGTCGCTGCGGCTCATCGCTCCAGCCCCCGGTTACGCACGATGTCCGTGATGCGGTCAGGGGTGAACCATGACCCGTCGCCGCGCACCCGGTTCCGGCGCTCATCGAGCGCGCGCCGCACGGCCTCGGCGTTCGCCGCGTCCTGGGCAGGCCCGGTGTTCTGCGGGCCGTCGCCTGCTGCTGTCGTGTCGTCGGGCGGTGGGGTGTAGGAGCGGTAGAGCGCGACGTGTACGAACGTCGGGCTGTAGGTCAGCGCGTACTCGCCCTCGGTGACCAGTCGGGTGTTCGCGCCCGTGGGAGGCACGTCGTAGACATGCTCATTCGCCTGCGCCGCGCTGGTGGTCTCGTCGCCGTAGTCGAAGCCGCGCAGATGCTCGATCGCCGCGCCGGTGCCGTCCCTGTCGATGAGATCAAGCACACGGTCGGCTTCTTCGCCTTGCAAGAAGACCACTGTCACCCATCGCAGCTGCGGAGGATGCCAGGCGATGCGGCCCAAGTGCCCGGATGCCTGATCGAGTGCGCTCTCGGCGGCGCTGACGTGCCCTGCCGCCTGCCGGATTGCGTCGGCAGCGGCCCAGGCGTCGGCAGCGCCGAGGTTGCGGTCGCCGTCGTCGTGAGCGGCGCGGCCCTGATAGGTGAGGCTGGCCCCGCCGAGCTGGATGAGCGACTGTTCGAGCGAGCGCGTCGCGCCGAGCAGTTCGCCGACGATGCCGTAGAGCTTGTCAGGGTCGTCGATGCGCATGGTCGCGTGCGCGAGACCTCGCAACGCTTGACGGGCTTCGTCAGCGTCGGCGGTCGGGTCGTTGAACGTGGGCATGTCGGGCCTCCAGATGTATCGGTGCGGATGGCTTCGAGGTGCGCCCGACGGCTCAGACTTTGCGGCACAGCGGCAGCGCGGCCGCGGTGAACGCTTGGGCTTGCTGGCCGACCAGCACGCGGGTCTCGCAGGAGGCTTGGATGGCGGCCTGCTCGATCGCGGCGACTGCCGCTTCCAGTTCCTCGAGCGAGTCGGCTGACACCGAGATCAGGCCGGTGTAGCGGAGCACTCCGTGTCCGGCGGTGAGGTCCGCCTCTTGCTGGAGCACGTCGTGGTATTCAGCGGTTTGCGAGGCGTCTTCGATCTGCCCGATGCGGGCGCGCTGGGCGGCGTCGCTGATGTACTCGGTCTTCTTGCGGCGGATGTCGCGCGCGGCCTGATCGGTGCGTAGCGGGGTACAGATCAGCGAGAACGCCCGATGGATGCCACTGGACAGCAGCACGGGTGAGAGGAACCCCGGATGCACCATCGAGCGCGGCCACTCCGAAATCCAGACGACGCAGTGATAGGCCGAGTCGCTGCGCAGATGCCCCCACGACTCGGTGACCGCGACCGGCCCGGCGGTGGCAAGGTCGTGTCCGAGCTCGCCGTGGCGTTCCAGCGTCGCGGCGATAGCCGGGTCATACGCTGAGCGCAGGATGACCGCGATCTGCCCGGTACTGAGCCACCCCGTACTCGTCAGATCTGCCGCGCGCAGCGCTGCCGACAGGGTACCCATCTCCTGCCGCAGTACGTTCGCCGCGCCCTTGATGCCGCCGCCGGCGGTGCGAATCTGGCGGGCGGCGGCGCGCATGTCCAGGCTCAGGCTGAGCGTGGTCGCGTGACGTTCCCCGGCAGGCCCGGCCCGGTCGATCAGCTCCTGATACGTCGTCGCCGCCCACGACCCGTCAGCGATGCCGTGCGCGGCCCACCACTCCGCCAGGCCCTGCCCGGAATCCGGCAAGGTGCGTTCCAGCACCTGCAGGGTGGCGATGCGTCCGGAGCGGCACACCGTCGCCAGCACCCGCCCCCACGCGGTCACGCGGCGCTCCTGCTCGCCGGGGTCGAGCAGCACGAACGCGGGATGGGTGATCTCGGTGACCACGGTGAGGGTTCCGGCGGTCGGGTCGTGCACCATCCCGGCCCCGGTCTCGGGGTCGGTGTACTCGCGCAGGCGCGCCATGTCGCCGGGCAGTGCGAGCGTCCCGGCCGGGCGCGGGGTGACGATCCTGCGCCGGTAGGCGAGTTGCCCCCCGGTCGTGCGCCACAGCCACCAGCAGGCCACCGGCAGCCACTCGACCAGAGGACGACCCGCCACGGGAATCCAGGTGATCGCGGCGGCGAGCACCCAGACGGGCGCGGTGATGAGGAACAGGACACCGCCACCGCCGTAGAATGCGGCCACGAGGCTCGTTCCGCCGACGCCGAGCGTCATCAGTTGCGACAGCGACAGGCCGAGCAAGATGCCGCGCCTGGTGAGTCGGGAGAACTTCACGGGCACCAGCTCGCCGCCGCCTGGCTCGTGGGCCGTTTCAGTGCTGGACATGACAGGTCACTCCTTCTCCGGGGTCGGCTTCGGCGGCGGCGGGGGACCGTCCGGCGGCTTCGGCAGTGGCTGCGATGGCGGCGGCGCGTGCGGGGTTGCGGGAGCCGCCCCCGGCTGCTCGGCACCGGATGCGGCGTGATCGGCTTGGTCAGCGAGCGCCTCGCCTGCTTTCGGGCCGGCGGTAGCGGCAGCTTTGACCACAGCGGCACCGGCCACGACTGCGGCGGCGACCGGCCCCGCCGCCGCCGCACCACCCCCGGCACCGCCACTAGCACCGCTCGCGCCGCTTCCAGCGCCTGCCGAGGACGGTGGCGTCGTCGGCTTCGCCTTCGGGCCGCCAACTGCACCGCTGGGTTTCTTGTCGCCGCCGGTGCTGCCATCGTCGAGTACCTTTTTCGGTTCGCTGCCCTGCGGCTTCCTCGGTGTCGGTACGGGCCGGTTGAGGGCGCTCTTGGCTTCCTGCTCGGTGCCCATCGAGTTGTAGAGGTCGAAGCCGATGAACGACAAGAACCGGTACGTCAAGTACGGTGCGAACCCCGCCAGCGCCATCAGCACGACCCCGGCGAGGGGGTCGGCGATGTTCGACAGGTCGGCGTCGATCGGGGCCGACACCTGAGTCACCGCGACCAGCAGAATCACGACGAGCACCAGCTTCGAGAGGATGAGAGCGACGACGAACATCGCCCATTTGGGGATCCAGCCGCGCGTGGCATCCCACGAGGCACCGGAGAACGCGAACGGAGCCAGCACGACGGCGACCAGCAGCAGCGCTTTGCGGATCAGCAGCGACAGCCACACGATCGCGGCGGCAGCGATCGCCAACGCTGCGAGGAAGATTGTCAGAATCGCCCCGACCCCCGGAGCGCCGACGTTCAGTGCGGTCAGGCCGGTGACGAGAATGACGATCTTGTCGCCCATCGTGGCGGTGGTTTCGCCTGCGGCTTGGATGATGCCGACCGCGAGTTGGTCGGTGATCTCCAGCAGCAGCGCCACCAGGGTGATGACGACGAACGAGCCGAGCACGCTCTTCGCAAGCCCGAGGGCCGCGCGGGAGAGGGCGGCCGGTTCTCGGCGAATCATGCCGGTGATTAGTTGCAGGCAGAAGAACAGCAACATGACGAACACGGCGATGCCGAAGATCAGGTTGTAGACGCCCACGTACTCGCCGCTGGTGACATCGACCATCGTGGTGGTGTCGAAGACCGTCCAGACGGCCTCGAAGAGCCACCCGGCAGCCTCGCCCATTGCGTTGGCAAGCCAGTCGAACGGAGCGCTGATCAGCGTCGCGGCGGCTTCACCGGCGACGTCGCAGACGCTGGAAATGATGGGGATATCGCACACGCCCATCACGAGCCTCCTAGTGATTCGGAGTAGTGGATGGGCGGGGTTAGACGGCTTGGCCGACACCCCAGAAGAAGTTGATCAAGGTCACGCTCGCGCCACAAACGACGGCGGCACCGCACGAGATCAAGACGCCGATCTTGCCTCTGCCTGCGAGATGCGGGTTGGAGGAGTTGGAGCCGTAGGCCCAGATGATCGCGCTGACGATCAGGGCCAGCACGCTGAGGATCAGGCCGACGGTCATGACTGCGCCGACGATGACGCGCAGCTGCTCGATGCCAGGCAAGCCGTCGGAGTTGGGGTCGATGTCGATCACGGCAGTTCTCCTTTGTGGAAGGCGCGGACGTTCTGCCGTCAGGTGCACTCCGATGCCACGCACACGAAAGCGCCCGCCCAAGTTGGGCGGGCGCTCAGCAGCAGTGCGGGTCAGAGTTGTTGACCGATGCCGATCAGCCAGTTCATCCACGCGACACCCGCCCCGGCGAGGATCGCGCCGCCGAGACAGACCAGCACCCCGACGCGGCCCTTGGTCGCGGCGGCGTAGTTGCCTGTGCCCGAAGAGACCGCCCAGATGATAGCCGAGACGATCAGCATCAGCACCGCGGTTATGAGCGCGAACATCAGCAGCGCCCCGACGACCTCCCGCAGATCACCGATGCCGGAAAGCCCCTCGAAGCTGGGAAATACGTCCATCACGCCGTTGCCGGCATGGTCGGACGATCGAAGCACCGGAATAGCCGGGATTCCGGGCTTCGACGAAGCCTGGTGAGTGATGCGAGCTTCATACCGTTCAGGTGCGTTGGGGGCGCCCGCCGTCGCGGGCTCCGCGCACAAGGGGTTCGCTGTAGTAACCGATAAGGTCAGTGGCATGTCCACCGATGCGCAGGTCTTCGCCGGGTTGCCCGTCCACGACCTCGCCGCAGCACTCGAGTGGTATGCGGCGTGCTTCGGGCGCCCGGCCGATGAGATCGTCGGGGACGAAGCGATGTGGCAGGTCAGCGCGAGCACTTGGCTGTTCGTCGCGCCCGACGACAAGCGAGCTGGTGGCGGCCTGATCACCCTCGGGGTCGACAGCATCGAACCGTTCCTGTCGCGCTGGCGCGGAGAAGGGCTTGAGCATGAGCCCGTCGAGACCTACGGCAACGGCGTGCGACACGTCACGATCATCGATCCGGACGGCAACAGCGTGTCCTTGGCAGAAGCCCCGACCCAGGCCTGAACACATCACCGACTGCGGTTAACCGCTGGGCACGATTCCGCTGAGCGCAGACGCGAACGGCCCGAGACAGGCGGTGCCGGCTCGGGCCGTGGAGATGTTCGCTATCGCACTGTTCAGGTGAGGTGGAGGGTGGTCAGGCAGGTCGGGTCGTCGGCCCGGGTCGAGATCATCTGGGTGGCGGTGCGCCCGTTCGCGGTGACGGTGAGGGTCGCGTCGATGTCGCGGGGCAGCCAGAGGCCGACGAACCCGTTGTCGTAGGTCGTGAGCGTGTCCTCCAGCACGGTCTCGCCGGTCGCGGTGTCGGTGACGGTGACCTGGACGTCGGTGTTACCGAGCTCGCCGAGGCAGGTGGTGAGGCTGTGGAAGTAGCACTCGTGGGTCTGCTCGGCGTAGGGGGCGACGGAGACGTAGAACTCGTCGGCCGGCATCGGCAGGGTCGTCTCGTTCTCCTGCTGGTCGGTTAGGACGAGCTGATCGGGCTGGATCGAGGCGATCAAGTCGTCCGGCCGGTCGGCAATGGGCAGGGCGTCGAGCCGTTCGATGATCTCCCGCGCATCGAGCCCGTTGAGGTTGTGCTCGGCCAGCAGCGACGTATCGGGGGTCGTTGACGGGGCGGTCGAGGAGGTGCCGGTGCAGCCGGCGAGGAGCAGCACGGAAGTCGCCGCGACTGCTCCCGCGGCGAGGCTCAACCGCTTCCGCATGGTGGTGGATCGTCGTGAGGCCGGGGCGTGGGTCATGCGTGTGTCCTTCTTCTGTCTTGTGGTGATGGTCATGCGTGCACCGGGACCGGGGATGCGGCCGGCGCGGGGGTGGTGGTGCGTCGGGTGCGGGCGGCGCGGAGGCCGTTGGCGATGACGACGACCTCGGCGACCTCGTGGACGAGGACGACCGCGGCCAGGCCCAGCACACCGGTGACAGCCAGGGGCAGGAGCACGGTGATGATCGCCAGGGACAGGACGATGTTCTGGTTCATGATGGCTCGGCCCCGGCGGGCGTGGTGGAGTGCTTGCGGGATGAGGCGCAGGTCGTGGCCGGTGAAGGCGACATCGGCGGACTCGATCGCGGCATCGGAGCCGGTGGCGCCCATCGCGATCCCGACCGTCGCCGATGCCAGGGCGGGGGCGTCGTTGATGCCGTCACCGATCATGCCCGTGGGCCGCTGCGTGACGGATGCGGCGACCTCGGCGGCCTTGTCCTCGGGGCGCAGCTCGGCGCGCACGTCGGTGATCCCGGCGATCTTCGCGAGGGCGTCCGCGGTGCGGGTGTTGTCGCCGGTGAGCATGACGACCTCGACGCCCTGCCCGCGCAGCGCGGCCACGGCCTCGGGAGCTTCGGGGCGCAGTTCGTCGCGGACCCCGATCGCCCCGACCGTGACACCGTCGCGGGCGACCATGACGCAGGTCTGCCCGTCGGCTTCCATCGCCGCCACCTGGTCCGCCAGTTCCCCGGGGGTGACCCAGCGCGGGCTGCCGACCGTGATCTTGTGGCCGTCCACCTGCCCGCTCACGCCGTGACCAGGTTGCTCGACCACCTCGGCCGCGATGGGAACGCCGGATGCGGCGGCGGTGATGGCGGTCGCGAGCGGGTGCGTGCTGTGCTGCTCCAGCGCCGCGGCCCAGCCCAGCACGTCCTCGCGCGAGACCCCCGGGGTCGTGGCGAGGTCGGTGACGGTGGGCTGATTGCGGGTGAGGGTGCCGGTCTTGTCCACCGCGATCCGGCGCAGCGAGCCCAGCCGTTCGAACGCGGCCCCGCTCTTGATGATCACCCCGAACCGGCTGGCCGCCCCGATCGCGGAGACCACCGTCACCGGCACCGCGATCGCCAACGCGCACGGAGACGCCGCGACGAGCACGACCAAGGCGCGGGTGATCCACGTCTCCGGGGCACCGAACACCGAGCCGAGGACGCCGACGAGAACGGCGAGGACGATCACCCCGGGCACCAGCGGCCGGGCGATGCGATCGGCGAGGCGGGCCCGCTGGCCCCGGTCCTGCTGGGCCTGCTCGACCAGCCCGACCAGAGTCGTCAGGGAGTTGTCGGTGCCGTCGGCGGTCGCGGTGACCTCCAGCACCCCGGAGGTGTTGATCGACCCGGCCGACACCCCATCCCCGGCAGCGACATCGACAGGGATCGACTCACCGGTGATCGCCGAGGTGTCCAGGCTGCTGCGCCCCGACGACACGGTCCCGTCGGTCGCGACACGCTCACCCGGACGCACCCGCAACACATCCCCGGCCTTCACCTCACGCGCGGGCACCTCCACCGGGCCACCGGCTTGGAGAACAGTGGCCGTCTCGGGGACGAGCTTGAGCAGGGCGCGCAACCCGGTTCGGGCGCGGTCCATCGCCTTGTCCTCCAGAGCCTCGGCGATGGAGTACAGGAACGCCAGCGCCGCGGCCTCTTCGACATAGCCGAGGATGACCGCGCCGATCGCGCTGATCGTCATCAGCAGCGCGATCCCGACCTTGCCCTTCGTGAACAGGCCCCGCAGCGCCCCGGGCACGAACGTGTACGCACCCAGCAGCAGACCCGCCCAGAACAGCACCAACGCCACGATCTCAGCGGTCGCGCTCTCCCCGGTGGTCCATTCGGTGATCAGCCCGGCGAGAAAGAACACCCCCGACGCGACCGGCACCAGAATCGCCGGATCACGCCACCACGGACGCTCGACCTCCTCGACGTCCTCAGTCGCCTCGGGTGCCTCGCAGCCGCACGCAGCACTCACGAAGGGTCTCCCGTCGCGGGGGCGCAGCAGCCGGGCACAGTGCACGCCGGATCGATGCACGGCACCTGCTCATCCACGGCGAGGGTCACATCCACCAGCGCGGTTAGCGCCGACGCCAAGTGCGGATCAGCGATCTCGTACCGAGTCTTGCGGCCCTCGGGCTCGGCGACCACGATCCCGCAGCCGCGCAGACAGGTGAGATGGTTCGACACGTTCGTGCGCGTCAACTCCAGCTCCCGCGCCAGCTCCGCCGGATACCCCGGCCCCGCCAGCAACGACAACAGAATCCTCGACCGCGTCGGATCGGCCATTGCCCGACCCAACCGGTTCATCACATCCACCCGCGAAGCAATAGTCAGCATGCACTGAACTATACAGCAGATGATGACGTATCATGAGAGTCGGGTGACGGTAGAGGCGAGGAGAAGGATCATGCGCGTAGACGTGCTCTACATCGAAGGATGCCCGAACCGCGACCCTGCGATCGCCGCGGTGCACGGCGCGCTCTCGGCACTCGGACTGGAAGCGACAGTGGTCCCGCAGATGGTCGACCCCGCCAACATCGCACAGACGCCCGGATTCGCGGGGTCGCCAACGGTGTTGATCGACGGCACCGACGCGATCCCCGACACCACGCCCACCGGTGAGCAAGCGTGCCGGGTCTACCGCTCCGGAACTGGAATGACCGGGCACCCGACCACCGAGCAGCTCATCACCGCCCTCGTCAACCGGTCGTGAACTCCAACGCGGGACGTTGCAGTTTCACTGCAACAGGGGATGCCAGCTGGCAAACAAGTTTTCTGCTCGTGCAAGTGCTGCATCGCGCGAGATGATCTGTCCGTTCGAGGTCGGGTCGTCAACGATCCGATTCGGGTCGTCACCATCGGACGGGGCCGGGTCACTGGCGGTTCCGGTGCTGCTGTCGCACCCGTCCGGAGGTTCGACCTCGGCTTCGGGGAGGTCGGCGGCGTCGTGCTGGTTCAGCCATGCGGCCGGGTCGATGTACTCCCCATCGGTGCCACCGTCGCGAACCTCGAAATGCAGATGAGGGCCCGTGGACATGCCGCTTGAGCCGACGTCGGCGATGTGCTGCCCGGCACGTATTTGGTCGCCCGCTGAGACGTGGATGCTGTGCTGCCAGCTGTGCGCGTAGGCGGTCGCCACCGTGCGCCCGCCGATGCGATGCTCAATGACGACCAGACCTCCGTAGCCGTCGGAAAACTCCGCAACAGTCACGGTGCCCGACGCCGCGGCCAGGACCGGAGTGCCGTCCGGGGCGGCGAAGTCCGCGCCCGTGTGGAAGCTCTGTTCGCCGGTGATCGGATGGACGCGTGACCCGAACGGGTCAGTGGCGACCCAGCTTCCCTCGGGCAACGGGAACACGACCCGAGCGGACTCTGCGACCTCGGACGCAACCGTGACCGGCTGCCCAGCAGCGGTGCTCGTGGCGGGGCCGCCGGAGCCGGTGAGTGTGGTGAGGATGGTGAGCGCGACCGGCTCGTAGTTGGTGTACCTGTCCGGGTAGGCCGAGACCTCGACGGCCTGTGCTGCCTCGCCCTTGCTCATCTGCTGCCAGCCGGGAATGTCGAGTAGTCCACGCGGCGACGGATAGTTGGGGCCGTCCGGCCCGCCATAGAACGCGCGAGCTTGATACGTGGAGTCCATGAGTTCGGCGACCGTTCCCCACCCGGACTGCGGGCGCATCTGGAACAAGCCCAACGAGTCGTGATCTGAGCCGTCGCCGTCGTTCGGATAGTCGGCGCTCTCGGGGTAGACGGAGGTGTTCGACAGCATCCGCAGGGTGGATTCGGTCAGTGCGGCCATGAGCGCGACCTGGATGCCGTCGCGCCCCACCCCGTCGATGCCGGAGCCAATCTCGATGATGGTGGCCGCGTGCGTGAGTTGTTGCCGGTTGAGCGTGATGGTCTCGCCGTTCGCGGTGGTCGCGGTCACCGAGTCGGGGACGTTCTTCACGGTGATGCCGGTGCCGCCGATGGTGCACTCGGCGTTCGCGGCAGGGTTCATCATCGCCCCGACCCCGACCAGCGCGACGAACGGGCCAAGCAGGAGCAGCAGTGCGAGCGCGATGACTGCTTTCTTCATCGTCAGGGCCTTCCGTCAGCGCAGCGGCTGGCCGAGCAGCGACAGACGCAGCAGATGACAGGACGGCACCGCATCCGGTGCGCCGGACTCGCGCTCGCTCCCGGCCGGCGGGTCGTCAGTTGGGTCGTCGGGTGGGCAGGCGAGGAAGATCGTGAACGCCACCGGGTGCTCAGACGTCGCGGGTTCGTCGTTCCAGATGCCGGTGCGGTGCCGGGTGCCCTCGATCGTGATGGCGGTCGCGCCGACCGGGAGTTGGCCGGGCCGGGCTTGTTCGACCGCTTGCGCCCACTGACTGGGCACGGAGGCATCGGTGATGGTCAGGTGCTGGCTCGTGCTGTACTGGCGCAGCTCGACCCAGGCGTCACGGCTGGGCAGGTAGGAGGCGATGTCCGACGCCAGGCCCGCCTGCTCGTTCCCGGTCGGGTCGCCCACCTCCAGCAGCACGGCGGTGTAGTCCAGCGGCAGGAATCCGCTGGTGGTATCCCAGGTGAATAGTGCGTGCGCAGCCTCGCGCGCGAACTCGTGAGGGTCGGTTGACGCGGCGATGGTGGGCAGGCGCGCAGCCTGCTGATCGGGGTCGACACGAACCGGCGCCGGGGACCGATCGGGTGACGGCTCGGCGTCGTTCGGGCCGGTGACCAGTCCGTAGACGCCGATCGCGGCCAGGACGAGGAATGCGACCCCGGCGCAGAGGAGGGAGATCAGTCGGCGGCGGGTGCGGGCGGGATCATCGGGAGTCGTTTCCATGACTCCCAGGTGCGCCGCCTCCCGCACAGGATGAGGATCAGAGCGCTCGGAGGTGCCTGCTCGGCGTATCGAGTGCTTGCCGAGCCGTGCGCAGCTCGTCGGCGAACGTACTTGTGCCGTCAGCAGTCGCCAGGAACGAGGCGATCTGTTCATCAGTGAGGTCGTTCGCCAGAACTTCGGCGTCGTAGTGCGTCCACCAGTCGGCAAGCTCTGTCCAGGTGGCGACGAACGCGCGCACCGGCCACCGCGCAGGCTCGCCCTCCCGTGTGGACGTGACCGGTGCGGGCTGCTTCTGCGCGGCCCGCGCCCGGGCCACGGCCTCCTGCGCGAGAGCCTCCAGGTCGGTGTGTTCCGTTGCGGATGCCACGAGAGCGGCGCGGATGCGTTCGAATGCGGGATGCACCGGGGCACCGGCGTCGATCCGCCCGAGTTCCTCGGCAGCGTCAGCGCGCACCGCGGCAGGCACGGCAGGATCGTCAGCGATCTGCCGCAGATAGTCGATCTTGTCGAGCGTCTTGTACGACGCGCCGCCGGGGATCATCGCGGCGGCTTGCTCACTGGCACGGCCCACCGGTTCTGACGGTGCGGGAAAATTTCCCGCACCGTCCTTCCCCGGCTGATTCTCCGCGCTGAACCGTGTTGCGGCCTGCCTGCGCGAAGCGTCCTCCGCCATGAGGATCTTCAGCTCGCGGTAGAGCGCCGCCGCCTCGACCGGGGTGAGGTCTTTATGGAGCAGATTGTCATCCTGCTCGGCCAACAGGTGCCCGAGCCTGCCCGAGACGCCCGACCGCACCCACACGCTGACCGTGCGCCAGCGAAGCTGCTTGATCGCCGCCAGCCGCCTGGCCCCGCACACCAGCACCCCGTCGATGGTGACCGTCAACGGTTGCAGGAGGCCGTCGCGGGCGATGGACTCGGCCAGCCCGCTTAGGTCGCCCAGGTCGGTGCGGTGACGATTGCCGACGATGATGGAATCGACCGCGCGGTCGAGTTCGATATGCCCGGTGTGCCTGCTCATGACCGGCCCCCGCGTGCCGGGGCCGCGAGCGAGATCATCAGCACGAGATCGTCGTCGCGCAACAATGCGTGCAGGCTCTCGCCGATCAGCAACCGGAGGAGGATGCCGCGCCCAGCAGCGGTCGCGGCGTAGGCCGGGCTGGGGTGCCCGAGCAACGCTTTCAGTAGCGCCGTCCACGCGGTGCTGTTCACGTCGAGCAGGGCGCGGGCGTGCTTGTCGCGGCGCAGCGCTTCATAGGCGCTCTGGCGGCTGCCCGCTCGGGCGAGCGCCTGGCAGATGTGCTCGACTCCGGCGCGGGCGACGTGCGGGGGCCAACCCAGCAGCGTGAACAGGGCGATCGCGTCTTCGACCGCTGAGCCTGTCGAGCAGCACGCCGTCGTGCTTGCCGGTTCGTCGTCGCTGATCGGGTCGGGGTCGGTGGTGTGGAACGCCTGGTGGTAGTCCGTCAGCGGGTTCTCTCGATCGGACAGCCGCTCGGCGTCGTGGAACGCGGAGACGTGCGGACGTCGCGCCTGGTGCACCGAACACAACAGGCCCTGCCCGCGTTCCTCGGCGATGCAAGTGATCCGCACCGCATGGGTGACCACGCCCCACGGGTCGTTCGCGGTGCGCGCGGCCTTGGTGCGCATCACCTCGAACGCAGCGCTGGCGGCCTCCCACGGGTCGAGGCCGTGCTTGCGGGCCAGCGCCCCGTACTTGTCGGCGGCGTAGGCCATGAGGTCGGCGACAACCGGGTCGCTCTGCCACGCCCCGGGGCCGCCCTCGTGCAGCCGGTTCAGCAGGGCACGCAAGCCCTCGCTGCGGGTGAAGTCTTCCGGTTCACGGAATGTCCTGCGGGTCGTCATGATGGCACCTCCTGGCGGCAAGGTGCACACAGCAGCACTCCGCGTCGGAGGTGGTCGGGAGTTCGATGTCGAGTCATCGCTACTCACCGCTTCACGACTTCCCGACCGCAGCCCGCGTCGGCGCGTGGTGCCGGGCACCGTACCCGAACGCCGACAGCGGCGAGAGTCGCCTCGCCCGGTCGCCGAGGGTCCGCAGCCCGGCCACGACTGGTTCGCGGGCCTTGCGCGACATCTCGACCTCCAGGTCGATGCCCCGCCCGGCCAGTGACGCGGTGTTGCGGGCGATCAGATCGGTGGGCCGCACCCACTCGACACCGCGCGCCCGGTGTGCCTCGAGCTTCTGCTCGACCTCCGCCGCTTTAGCTGCATCGGGGCTCGCGTCAGCCTGCACGGTCTCGGCCCTAGCGTCCTCGCGCTTGGTCACGTCGGCTGCGGCGACCGCCCCAGGTACCTGCCGAACCTCGCTCCGGCGCTCCGGAATCTCCGGCTCGCGTAACTCCTCGACGCGCCAGTCGTCGTACGCCCGTGTCTGCTCTTGCGGGTCGATGTTCATGATGTTGCCTCCATTCCTGTTGTGATTTCCGATTCGGCGACCGGCGGCGTGAACCAGCGCCCCACCGTCGAGGCGTGCACGCCGAGCTCGTCAGCGATCGCCTTGTTCGACCAGCCGGCCTCCCGCAGTTGAGCGGCCCGCTCACGCCGCCCCAGCACCGGTGCCACCTCGGGCTTGGCGTCTGGTTCTGCTTGGGCCTCAATCGCGGTGATGGGTTCGGGCGCGACGGACGGCTCAGGCGGTGTATGTGCCGTGTGCGGTGGTGCCGAGGTCGAGCGGGTGAGGACGACGGTGAGATGAGTGCTGGCGAGCAGCACCAGCGGCGGCACCGCCGCGACCGTCGCGGCAAGCACAGCAGGCACACTGGCATCAGCGGCGACGATGGCGTGCAGCGCGTTCGCAGCCACCGATACGAGCGCCCCGCAGATCAGCAGCGCCCACGGATACCAGGCACCGGAGCGGCCATCGAGCGCGACGACCGCGATGGTGGACACCACGATCAGCCCATCGACCAGCAGCGGCCAGATCCACGCCTGCTCCGGCGCGATACCCGACCGGGCCGCGAGGTCGGCAAGCGCCATGAACGACAACCAGAACGCGCCGATCCCGATCAACACCGTACCGGTCGCGGCAGTCGTCACCGCCCAACCCCATGCCGGTCGCCGCACGTCCATCACAGCCCCCAGCCGTTCATGGAGGCTGACGGCTCGCTGCGGGCAATTACCGCATCCGTCTGGCGTGCCAGGGCGCGGCGGCGCGGCCCATAGGTGCTGACGTGGCGAAAGGCCGAGCCGACTGTGCGAGTGATCTCTCGCTCACCCAGCCCGGACTGGCCTGCTGCTGGGCCGAGCGCATCGAGTGCTTCGCGGGGCGAGTGGCCGTGCTCGGCCATGCGGCACGCGGCCTTGAACAAGCCGAGGTTGCGTTCGCCCTCGGGCCTGCGCGCGACCTGCGAGGCGAGCCGGGCAACGTCCAGCGGCCAGCCACCCGGCGGCGCGGGCGCGGGCACATACTTCGGGCGCGGGTCGAGGAAGTCGCGTAGTCGCTGCGCTGCCAACGGTGCGGCCGTCTCATCGGCGACGGACTCGACCCGATAGGAGGTCAGTTGGCCGTCGATCAGGCGCTGCGAGGGCGGTGCGATGATGTAGCCGCCATCGCCCCGGAAGTCGATGCCCGCCCGGCCCACCTGCCACGACCGCTGCTCGTGCTCAGCATCCGCCGGGTAGTACAGATGTCTGCCGCCGGTCGGCGTGGTCACGATCGCCAACGGCTTCGGCAGCAGCCCGGCGCGAGCGGCGCGTTCGAACGCGGCGTACCCGTCGACCTTGTGCACGTCGACGTCCACGACAACCACGCCCGAAGCTGCACCGGTCGGGATAGCGAGGTTCGCGCGCGGCCACTGCCGCCACCACGTCTCTACCCGCCCGGCATCAGTGGTCGCCTCCTCGAAGCCATGTTCCGGGATAGGGCGCTTCCCGCCCGGCGCGCACGGGAACACCGGCACACCGAGACGGGCCAGCTCACGCGCAACGAGCGACCGCGGCACGTCACCGTCGAGCCGGGAGAAGATCGCAGCAACCAACGAGGCCTGGCGCGTGATCAGACCGTGCGCTACCGGAGCGTGGCGTACCTCAGCCATCGCCAGACCCCCTTCTGCCAGAGGCCACCCTCTGGCGGGGTGACCATACGACCGTGAGGTGCGTCGGGAGGGTCAAGAAGACGAGACGGACAAGGAGCTGAAACTGTGACCGTCAGGCTTCTCAAAGAACCCGACGAGTCCCTACCGGCCTACCAGCCCATCCACCTTTGAGACGCCGGGAGGCCGATGGTCCGAAAGAAGCAGCACATAGTTGGCAGATCCGGCACAGCGCTCAGACGGTTTGAGCGCCCATCGTGCGGTAGTAGCCAGGGGTGACTCCGACGTACTCCCGGAAGAGGCGGGTGGCGTGCGAGCGGGAGTGCCAGCCCACCCGCTGCATCGCGGCGGTGACCGTCAGATCAGTCTCCCGCAACAGCTTGGCGAGCTGTTCGGCGCGGATCATCGTCAGAAAGGTCAGCGGGGTCTTGCCATACGCCTCCACGAACAAGGCCGACAGCCGCGACGGCGATAAGTGCACCTCGGCAGCAAGATCGTCCAGCGTCCACCGACGTGCCGGCTGCTCCCGCAGCAAGCTGGCAGCCTGCCGGACTTCGACCCGCAAAGGCGCGAAGCGGCGATCCCTGGGGAGCGTGGGCCGGATATGTGCACGCTGTGAGGGTGAGATACGCACAGGTGAGACCTTGATGTGCGGTGCAATCACGTAGGCAATCTGAAACCACAGGGCCTGCATCCGCAGGTAGTGCCGAACGAAGTCCCCGTCGACGCTCAGCGCGACCAGCTCGTCCAGCCAGGGCATGAGCATCCCGGCGCGATCCTCACCCAGCCGGAGGATCTGCGCAGGCTCGGTGTAGATCGTGTCCGCGAATCCTTGGGCATCGAGCCGGTCGCAGACGAACCCGGCGTACTGCCAGCGAACCTGATCGAGCACATAGTCCGTGTCGAGATACAGCGTAGTCACGGTGATGTGGCCCTCTGGCTCGCTTCCGCACAGGACGTTCGCGCCGAGCATCACCACGTCACCGGGTTTGACTGGCTGCTGCCCGAACTCGCTGAACAGAAACGCCGAGCCGTCACGCACCACGATGAACTTCACGCAGTCATATGCGACTGGTCCGACAGGGCGGTGCACTGTTTGGGTGCGTGCTACCAGCGGTTCGAAGGCTGAAGGGGGCGGTCTTGTCACGAGCGCCCCGTTCTTAACCACATCTGTGAGCACGGGAGCGCATCCGCCTCCCATCCAGCCCTGTCAGCCACACGGGTTCTCATCACTTTCGCCTGAACGGCCCAAGCGGTCGCGTCACAGCAACGCTCGACCATGGCGTGAACCCCCACGGACCCGACGCTCGCTTGAGTGGCGCGTGTGACCAGCCTCGTACAGATCGTCGCCTCCTTGCGGGAATACCTCCGAGGGGTATACGGTTGGAACCTACAGATACCCCGTAGGGGTACCAGATGTTGAGAGGATAGCTGATGACCACCAACGAGTACCAGGTAACGGGCATGACGTGTGGACACTGTGAGATGTCGATTCGCGAGGAGGTCAGCGAGGTCGCTGGCGTCGAAGACATCCAGGTCAGCGCGCAGACGGGCAAGCTTGTCGTCAGCGGTCAAGGCGAGATCGACGATGCGCAGGTGCTCGCTGCGGTCGAGGAGGCCGGCTACTCGGCGGTGCGCGTCTGATGAATGCTGGATCACGACTCACGCTCTATGGCGCGGGACTGGTGGTGGCATTCGGTGGCGCGTTCGCGGCCGCCGGTGCCGTAGTCCCCGACAGTCTTGTTGCAGCATGGGCGGAAGGAAGCGAAATGAACACGCATGGCGACGGACACGGCAAGACTGATGCCGAGGCTGCCGGACACGTCGTGAATGGCGTCTCGATCGACGCGGGAGGCTACGTGCTGTCGCCGGTCGATGCCCCCGAGACAGCCGGCATTGACGGAGAACTGAGTTTCCGGATTCAGACCGCTTCAGGCGAGTCGGTGACGGAGTTCACCGAGGCCCATGAGAAGGATCTCCACCTGATCGTCGTCCGCACTGATGGCGCCGAGTTCCGGCACGTCCATCCCGAACTGGACGAGGCGACAGGCACGTGGTCGGTGCCGTGGCGGTGGGACGCCGCGGGCGCCTACCGGGTGTACGCGGACTTCACCCCCGCGGTCGAGGGCGCGGAAGGCATCACCCTCACCCGCTCGGTCGACGTCGCCGGCGATGTGGTGCCCGTCACGGCGGAGGTGCAGCGCACCGCCGAGGTGGACGGGTACACGGTCCGCATCGACGGAGACCTCCTCGCCGGGGCGACGAGCGAGCTCACCCTCTCGGTCGAACGCGACGGCGAGCCCGTCACCGCGCTCGAACCCTACCTTGGTGCGTTCGGTCACCTCGTGGCGCTGCGCGAGGGCGATCTGGCGTACCTGCATGTGCACGCCGGAGGCGATCAGCCCCAAGCAGGCGACACGGCCGGCCCGGAGATCGGGTTCGCGGCGGAGGCGCCCACGGCGGGCCGTTATCTCCTGTACTTCGACTTCCAGGTCGACGGGAAGGTGCACACTGCCGAGTTCGTCCTCGACGCCGCCCATGGCGACGGCGATGAGGACTCGCATTCGGACGGCGAAGGCGGCCACTGACCCACCGGCTGGCCATCGCACGCAGAGAGCTGAGAGAGAAGGAAGAGGATGAGCACATCGGCACCCACAGCCAGTGGACCGGGTATCGAGTTGGAGATCGGCGGGATGACCTGCGCCTCCTGCGCGAACCGGATCGAGAAGAAGCTGAACAAGCTCGACGGCGTGCAGGCGACGGTCAACTACGCCACCGAGAAGGCCAAGGTCACCGTGCCCGCGGGCTACGACCCGGCACTGCTGATCGCCGAGGTCGAGAAGACCGGCTACACGGCCGCGCTCCCGCAGCCGAAGAACGCCCCGACAGCCCAGCGCGCTGGTGAGGAGACGGACGCGCCCGACCCGGAGTTGACGTCCCTGCGCCACCGGCTGATCGGGTCGATCGTGCTCACGGTACCCGTGATCGCGATGGCGATGATCCCCGCACTGCAGTTCACCTACTGGCAGTGGGCGTCCCTGGCCCTGGCTGCACCGGTCATCATCTGGGCGGCGTGGCCGTTCCACAAGGCCGCGTGGACGAACCTCAAGCACGGCACCGCGACCATGGACACGCTCATCTCGATGGGCACCTCCGTCGCGCTGCTGTGGTCGTTGTACGCGCTCTTCTTCGGCACCGCCGGCACGCCGGGGATGACGCACCCGTTCGAGTTCACGATCGCCCCCTCCGACGGTGCGGCGAACATCTACCTCGAAGTCGGCGCGGGCGTGACGATGTTCATCCTCGCGGGCCGCTACTTCGAGAAGCGCTCCAAGCGCCAGGCCGGCGCCGCCCTGCGAGCGCTGCTCGAACTCGGCGCGAAGGAGGTCTCCGTGCTGCGGGACGGTGCCGAGGTGAAGATCCCCACCGATCAGCTGCTCGTCGGAGATGAGTTCATCGTTCGTCCCGGCGAGAAGATCGCCACGGACGGCGTCGTGGTCTCCGGCACCTCCGCCGTGGATGCGTCCATGCTCACGGGGGAGTCCGTGCCGGTGGAGGTCGGCGAGGGTGACTCAGTCACCGGCGCCACCGTAAACGCTGGCGGCAGGCTAGTCGTGCGAGCCACACGGGTCGGTTCGGACACGCAACTCGCGCAGATGGCGAAGCTCGTCGAGGACGCGCAGACCGGCAAGGCGGAGGTGCAGCGCCTCGCAGACCGCATCTCCGGCGTGTTCGTGCCGATCGTAATCGTGGTCGCGTTCATCACCCTCGGCGCGTGGTTGGGTGCGGGATTCCCCGTAGCCGCTGCCTTCACGGCGGCGGTGGCGGTGCTTGTGATCGCCTGCCCGTGCGCGCTGGGGCTGGCGACCCCGACCGCACTGCTGGTCGGCACCGGTCGTGGCGCACAGATGGGCATCCTCATCAAAGGCCCCGAGGTTCTGGAATCGACCCGCAAGGTCGACACCGTGGTCCTCGACAAGACCGGCACCGTCACCACCGGCAAGATGACCCTGGTCGACATCATCACCGAGCCCGGCGTGGACCGGGCAGAGCTGCTGCGCCTGGCCGGGGCACTCGAGGATGCGTCCGAGCACCCGATCGCGCAGGCGATCGCAAAGGGCGCCACGCAGGAGGTCGGCCAGCTGCCGACACCCGAGGACTTCGCGAACGTCGAAGGCAAAGGCGTGCAGGGCATCGTCGAGGGCACTCCTGTCGTCGTCGGCCGCGAATCGTTGCTGGCCGACTGGTCCCAGCGCCTCTCTCCCGAGGTCGCATCCGCCAAGGCGCGCGCCGAAGGCGAGGGCAAGACCGTCGTCGCCGTTGGCTGGGACGGGCAGGCTCGCGGCATCCTCGTCGTTGCTGACACCGTCAAGCCGACGAGCGCCGAAGCCATCGCCCAGCTCAAGCAGATCGGCCTGACCCCGGTGCTGCTCACCGGCGACAACGAGGCAGTCGCTCGCCAGATCGCCTCCGAGGTGGGCATTGATGAGGTGATCGCCGAGGTGCTCCCGAAGGACAAGGTCGACGTCGTCGCCCGGCTGCAGCGGGAAGGCAAGATCGTCGCGATGGTCGGCGATGGTGTCAACGACGCCCCCGCGCTCGCTCAGGCCGACCTGGGACTGGCGATGGGAACGGGCACCGACGTCGCGATCGAAGCGAGTGACATCACACTCGTGCGCGGTGACCTGCGCGCCGCCGTCGACGCGATCCGCCTCTCGCGGAAGACGCTGTCGACCATCAAGACCAATCTGTTCTGGGCATTCGCTTACAACACCGCCGCGATCCCGGTCGCAGCCCTCGGCATGCTCAACCCCATGCTCGCAGGCGCGGCGATGGCGTTCTCCAGCGTCTTCGTCGTCGGCAACAGCCTTCGCCTGCGCGGGTTCAAGAGCGTCACCACGCAGTGACGACCTGACCCACCACCTCCCACACCACAACGAAAGGCAACGACTCCTCATGACGAACGACACCCAGGCCACGTCCAGCTGCTGCAGCACCAGCGCACCGAACCCGGCCGCGTCCGGCAATGGCCGCGACAACCTCCTCGGTGGCGGCGCTGACGACATGACCACCTGCCCGGTCATGGTCGGCAGCCCCGTCAGCAAGAAGACCGCAGAAGCCGCGGGCCTGTTCCGAGACTACGAAGGTCAGCGCTACTACTTCTGCTGCGCAGGATGCGGGCCGGCGTTCGACTCGGATCCGGCCAAGTACGCCGCGAACATGGCGTAACCCACCAGCGTGCGGGGTGGCTCGTTCGAGAGACCGCGCCACCCCGCCACCTGATCGGAGCGAAGCATCATGACTGTCACAACCCCCGAGACCGACTTCTGCCACATGAGCGAGCGCGGCGAGAACTTTGTGCACGGCTACATCAGCGACAAGGCGAAGTACCGCAACCGACTACGCCGCCTCGAAGGGCAGGTACGCGGGATCAACCGCATGGTCGACGAGGATCGGTATTGCATCGATATCCTCACCCAGATCTCGGCGATCACCAACGCTCTCGAGACCGTCGCCGTCGGTCTGCTAAGCGATCACTTGCGGCACTGTGTCCTCGACGCTGCCGTCGCAGGGGGGCCATTCGCTGACCAGAAGATGACCGAAGCCACCGAGGCCATCGCTCGCCTCGTGCGGTCATAGAACCATCATCCGTCCCCACACCGCCCAGGAGTTCCCGACATGGCCACGCCCCAAATCCTTGTTCTTGGCGCTGGAGCCGCCGGCTCCGCCGCCGCACGCAGTCTCGCCGCCCGTGACGACGTCCGGGTGACGCTGGTGACGCAGACTCGTGAGACGCCGTATACGCGGATGCTGATCAAGGGTGTCGCGTTCGGACCGACCTCCCCAGAGCTCATCAAGCTCCCTCTGCCTGACATCGAGGTCATCGCCGACACCGTTGTCGGGGTCAAGCCCTCGGTGCAGGTGGTGCAGCTGGCTTCCGGCGTGCAACTCGCCTATGACGCCCTCATTGTCGCGACCGGAAGCAAGCCCCGCCCCCTCACCACGACGGTCATCCACCGCGAGACCTCCGCGAATCGAGGGCGGGTCGGCACGCTGCACTCCCTTGAGGATGCTCTGGGCATCCGTGAAGCGCTGACCAGCCTCGGCAGGCCTGCGCGTGTCGCGATCTACGGCGGCGGAATAATCGCAGCCGAAACGGTCTCTTCGCTCCATGCCGATGGGCACACGGCCATACTGATCTCTCGTAGCCAGATTCCCGGCATCGGTGCCTTCGGGGCACCCATGGCCGAACGCATCGCCAACGACCACGTCGCCACAGTTCAGACGCGGTTCGGTCACACCATCCAGCGCGTCGATGAAACCGCGTCCGGCGTCGCCATCACCCTCGATCACGGAAACCCCGTCTTGGCAGACTTCCTCCTGGTTGCACTGGGCACGATACCTTCCGGACCGGCGCCCTGGACGGACGGCGTCGACGTCGATGACCGCCTCCGCGCGCAGGTCACGCACGTCTACGCGGCCGGAGGAGTCGCGACGCACCGTGACGAAGCACTGGGTACCTGGCGTATCGACCACTGGGAGGACGCCGCAGCCCAGGGCGCGCACGCGGCGCAGGTGGTGCTCCACGACCTCGGTATCGAGGACGACCCCGGCGCCTACTTGCCGCGCAGCCCCTACCTGGCGATGGTCCATGGCCGGGTCATCTCCGGGGTCGGCTACACGGGCGGCACGGCTAGCCGCTTCGAGGACGGCGACGAGTTCGTGGTCCGGCACGAGAAGGGCGGGGTCGTGGTCGGCGTCAGTGGCGTCGATGCCGTGGGTACCGTCTATCAGTGGGGGCAACGCCTCCATACCGTATCGGTCTGAGGTCTGTCCGAAACTGGTACTACTTGCACAACGAGGAGCAGAGACCATGAGCGACCCGCACACACATCCGCGCCATCACGATCACTCCAGCGCAGGGAATGTACCCGGTTCCCACGCGCACCATGAGCACAGCGCGATGCAGCCCCGGTCGGAGGAGTCTGCCAACTCGCATCACGCGCAGGAGAGTCACCTGCACCACCAGGGCCATGATGCTCACACCACGGGCCACGCTCACGCGGCTCATGAGACGCACGGCGGCCATGGCGATCACAATGGGCATGTCGGGCATGGCGATCACGTAGGACAGTTCCGTCGTCTGTTCTGGATCAACCTCATCATCGCCGTTCCGGTGGTCGCATCATCGCCGATGTTCGCCATGCTCCTCGGCTATGAAGTCCCCGCGTGGGCACGATGGGTCGCGCCCGTTCTCGGTACTGTGATGTACCTCTGGGGCGGGCGGCCCTTCCTCACTGGAGCGTGGAGCGAGATCACCAGCCGCAAGCCCGGCATGATGCTGCTGATCGCTCTGGCGATCACCGTGGCATTCTTCGCGTCCTGGGCAGCCTCGCTGGGACTCGTGCATCACGAGCTCGAGTTCTGGTGGGAACTTGCGCTACTTGTGGTCATCATGCTGCTCGGTCATTGGATCGAGATGCGATCCCTCGCTCAGACCACCTCCGCACTCGACTCGCTGGCCGCGCTGCTGCCTGACGAAGCCGAGCGCATCGAAGGCGACCAGGTCGTCACCGTCGTTCCAGGTGAGTTGCGCGTCGGGGACATCGTCATTGTTCGCCCTGGCGGGAGCGTGCCAGCCGACGGTCGCATCGTCGACGGCCGCGCGGCGATGGACGAATCCATGATCACCGGGGAGTCGCGCACCGTCACCCGACTCGAGGGCGACCTGGTGACCGCCGGCACGGTCGCCACTGACTCGGGATTGCGCGTGGAGGTCACAGCCACCGGAGACGACACCACGCTTGCGGGAATCAACCGTCTGGTTGCCGAAGCGCAGAACTCGTCCTCACGCGCACAACGCATCGCCGACCGCGCCGCCGCGCTGCTGTTCTGGTTTGCCCTGGGGGCGGCGATCCTCACAGGCATCGTGTGGACGCTCGTCGGCGACCCCGACGCGGCTGTCGTGCGCAGCATTACCGTGCTCGTGATCGCCTGCCCGCACGCGCTCGGCCTCGCGATCCCGCTTGTGGTGTCCATCGCCACGGAGCGCGCTGCACGCGGTGGCGTGCTCATCAAGGATCGCCTCGCGCTGGAATCCATGCGCCACGTCGATGCTGTGCTCTTCGATAAGACCGGCACGCTCACCAAGGGCGAGCCCACCGTCACCGGAGTCGCACCAGCGGGTGGCCTCAACGCCGACGACGTACTTGCGCTTGCCGCTGCGGCCGAGGCCGACAGCGAGCACCCTCTCGCGAAAGCCATCGTCGCTTCCGCCAGGGATCGCGGTCTCATGATCGAGGCCGCGACCGGCTTCTCATCCTCGCCGGCGGTGGGAGTCACCGCGACCGTCTCCGGACACGAGATCAGGGTGGGCGGGCCGCGCATGCTCGAGGAGATTGGCCAGTCCGAGATCGGCGATGCCGAGGCGTGGCGGGCCGAGGGCGCGATCATCCTGCACGTGGTCCGCGACGGTCGGATGGTCGGCGGACTCCGCCTCGCCGACGAGGTCCGCCCAGAGTCCCGCGACGCCGTCGACGCGCTGCACCGGCTCGGCGTCGAGGTCGTCATGATCACCGGCGATGCCGAAGCGGTGGCCGAAGAGGTCGGCCGCGAACTCGGTATCGATCGAGTATTCGCCGGCGTCCGCCCCGAGGACAAGGCCGCCAAGGTGGCCGCGTTGCAGCATGAGGGCAAGAAAGTCGCGATGGTCGGCGACGGCGTGAACGACGCTCCCGCTCTCGCGCAGGCGGACGTCGGTATCGCCATCGGTGCCGGCACGGACGTTGCGATCGCCTCCGCCGGGGTCATCCTCGCCAGCTCCGACCCCAGGTCGGTGCTCTCCGTGATCGAACTCTCGCGCGCCGCGTACCGCAAGATGAAGCAGAACCTGTGGTGGGCGGCAGGCTACAACCTCCTCTCGGTGCCACTGGCCGCCGGTATCCTGGCCCCGATAGGATTCGTGCTCCCGATGTCCGTCGGCGCGATCCTGATGTCGCTGTCGACCATCGTGGTCGCGCTGAACGCGCAGCTGCTGCGTCGAATCGACCTCACCCCTGAAGCCAGCACCCGTTCCGTTCTGGAACACCAACAGTAAGGACCCCCATGTCATCGGAGAATGACGCCACCACTGGTCACGGCTACATCGACGACAAGAACCAGTACCTCCAGCGCATGAAACGCATCGAAGGTCAGGCACGCGGCATCGCGAAGATGATCGATGAGGAGAAGTACTGCATCGACATCCTCACTCAAGTCAGTGCGCTCACGCGTGCTCTCCAGGGTGTCGCCACCGGCCTGCTCGATGATCACCTCAAGCACTGCGTGCTCGACGCTGCGAGGCTCAGCGATGATGCAGGCAGGGCGAAGATCCAGGAAGCCACCGACGCGATTAACCGCCTGGTGCGATCCTGAAACGCAACTCCGCCTGCCGCTCCTAGGTTCTCGACCCATCCGCTCCGACGAAGGAGACGTCATGCCCCGATTCGCAACGCTCACCCCGGACACGGCCGTGGGGGCCTCTCGCGATCTTCTGAGCGAGCTTGTCCAGCGCCACGGCACCGTCGGCGACATGGTGGCGACGATGGCGCATTCTCCGGCCGTCCTCGGCGGGTACTTGCAGCTGAGCAAGGCCATGCGCCGCGCGAAGCTTGACCGGAGGATCAGCGAGCTCGTCTCGATCGCCGTGCAGTCTCAGCAAGGCTGCGGCATGTGCCTGCGTTCCCATATCGATGCCGCCCACAAATTGGGGCTGACCGAGGAGACTATCTCTCTCGCGCAGCAGGGCACCTCCGAGGATCCCTCGATCGCCGCGATGATCCAGCTGGGCGTACTGGTCTACCGTGAGCCTGCGTCGATCACCGACGCACGGATCGAGGAACTGCGCGGATTCGGATACAGCGACCGAGAGATCACTGATGTCGTCGGCGTGGTGGCGCTGAACATCCTCACGGGTGCCTTCAACCTGGTCGCCGGCCTCACCCCCGGTGACTGAGACCCGGGTGCCTTGGCCGAGAGGATAGGCAGCGGCCTGCAAAGCCGTCCACACGGGTTCGAATCCCGTAGGCACCTCCACCGACTCCCGGGACAGAAGGCTTTGGTCGCCGTGAGCTCCCTTCATGAGTCCCCTCCTGACTGTCGATGCTGACGCCAGAACGCACGCGGCGAGCCCATCGGCGCTCGTGCCCGAAGCGTTCGTAAACCTGTTTCAGAACCATCAATGTGGGAATACCCCCAGGGGGTACACGGTTGTGGCGTGTGACCTATTGATCTGAAGCTGCAGGAGCCCCCGATGAAACTCTTCGCAAACCGCGACTACCGGCATTTGTTCAGCGCCCAGGTGATCGCGCTGTTCGGTACGGGCCTGGCCACGGTCGCGCTCGGGCTCCTCGCCTACGACCTAGCCGGCTCCGATGCTGGGGCGGTGCTTGCGACCGCATTGACCATCAAGATGGTGATGTACGTCGTGATTGCTCCGATTGCCGGGGCATATGCCGACAGGCTGCCGAGGCGCATGTTCTTGACGCTCCTCGATCTAATCCGGGCTGCGGTCGTGCTCGCGTTGCCATTCGTCACGGAGATCTGGCAGATCTACGTCCTCATCGGAGTCCTGCAGGCCGCGTCGGCGGCATTCACTCCAACTTTCCAGGCCGTCATCCCCGACATCGTGACCGAGGAATCGCAGTACACCCGTGCACTGTCGGCATCCCAAGTCGCATACACGATGGAGAGCTTGCTCAGCCCAGTGCTCGCCGCGCTGGCTCTGCTGTTCATGACATTCAACTGGCTGTTCGTGGGCACTTCGATCGGATTCGTCGTTTCAGCCGCCCTCGTGCTCTCGGCGAGGATCCCGAACGCCGCCCCGAGCGGTCGCACCGGCGCGTGGGCTCGGGTTTCATCAGGGATCATCGCGTTCGCCCGAACGCCGACCCTTCGGGGCGTCATGGGGTTGAACCTCGTGGTCGCGGCGGCCGGGTCGATCGTGGTGGTCAATACCGTCAACTACGTGCGCGATCAGCTCGGGGGAACCCAGGCCGACGTCGCCTGGATGCTCGCCGCCTCTGGTGCGGGGACGCTGATCGTCGCGCTCATCCTGCCGCGCGTTCTTGCCCAGGTAGCCGACCGTGCGGTGATGATGGCCGGAGCCGCAGTACTGCTCCTGAGTGTCGCAGCGACCGTGGGCATGGCGATGGCTCAGTTGATCTCATCGCTCGCCACGGCTCTGATCTGGGCTCTCATCGGCGTAGGGATGGCGCTGATCGTCACGCCGACCGGGCGGGTAATCCGGGCTTCGACGCCGCGGGAGGGACTGCCCGCCGCGTTCGCGGCCCAGTTCTCCCTGTCGCACCTGGCCTGGCTTATCACCTACCCGATCGCCGGATGGATCGGCACCGCTGCCGGCTTCGCATTCGCATGGTCGGTGCTCGGAGTCCTCGCCGCAGCGGGGGCGAGTGCAGCCATAGCACTCTGGCCTCGAACTCGAGCCGCAGCGACCCCGGTCGCCGGCGCCCATGGCGGCCTACCGCGCGCTGATGACGCTGCCGAACAGGCACTGACCGAGCAGATCGAACACGCCGAGTGCGTGCTCGCCGCAGGCCAGTGCGCCTGCGCGCGCCCGATCTAAGCAACCTGCCCGCTCGAGGAAGAGCGTATTCTCAACAGTTGCTACCCTACCCCCCTAGGGTATAGATTGAGCCTGTCTTTATATCCCCGCAATCCCATACGAATGGAGCACGCAATGTCCTCGTCCCCTCCGACAAGCAATGCCCGGTGGTGGGGTCTGTTCCTCATCGCACTGGCCCAGTTCATGGTCATCATGGACGCCTCGATCATTGGCGTCGCCCTGCCTCGCATGCAGGAAGACCTCGGCTTCACCCCCCATGATCTGTCCTGGGTGTTCAACGCCTATGTGATCGTGACGAGGCTCGTCGAAGTTCCCCAGTGATGCTCACTGAATTTCCCCACCTTGGGCGGTGGTCAGTGTAGGGGTTGGCGGGTGGCGGCTCGCAGGGTGCCCTGGCGGGCGTGGTGGTCGCGCAGCCGGTAGGAGTCGCCTTCGAGGTTGAGCACGACGGAGCGGTGCAGGAGCCGGTCGAGCATGGCTGCGGCGACGGTGCTGTCGCCTAGGACCTCGCCCCAGGATGCGACGCCGCGGTTGGTGGTGAGCACGATGGACGTCTTGAGGTAGCGCTGGGAGACGACCTGGAACAGCGCGGAGGCGGCCTCGCCGGGCAGCGGCAGGTAGCCCAGCTCGTCGATGATGAGCAGGGTTGGGCCGGCGAAGAAGCGCATGGTGGTGGCCCAGCGTCCTTCGATCGCGGCGCGGTGGCACCGGGCGGCCAGATCGGCGGCGGTGGTGAAGTAGGTGCGGTACCCGGCCTCGGCCGCGGCCCGGCCCAGGCCGACGGCCAGGTGCGTCTTGCCGACGCCGGGCGGGCCGATGAGCAGCACGTTGGTCGCCGACTCCAGGTACCGGCAGGTGGCCAGTTCGTCGATGAGCTTGCGGTCGACGTTCGGGGCGGCGTCGAAGTCGAAGTCGGCCAGGGTGGCCGGGGTGGGCAGTGAGGCGAACCGGAGCCGGCCGGCGAGCTTGCGGGCCTCGGTCGCCTCAACCTCGCGGGCGAGCAGGTGCTCCAACGTCGCGGTCATCGACCACCCCTGCTCGGCGGCGGTTGCCAGGACGGTGGGCAGGTGCTCGGCGGCGGCGTGCAGCTTCAACGCGGCCAGGTGGGAGCGCAGCTGCTGGTAGGTCGACGCCTGGCTGGTGATCATCGGCGCCGGCAGCGCCTCGGTCGTCGTCGCGGTCGTGGGTGTGGTGTTCATCGGGTCAGGGTGTTCCTTCCTCGGGCTGCTTTGTCGTAGGCGGACAGGTCGATGACCACGTCCGCGGTGGTGGCGGGCTCGGGTTGGTGGCGGGCGCGCAGCGCCTGCGCGGCTGCCTGGGCTGCGGGGCCGGGTGGGATGCGTTCCTTGCGCCGGTGCGGCACAGAGGCGTCGTGCCCGGCGAGGACGCGCGCCTCGAGCGCGGTGACGTGGGCGTGCTCGCGGACCATGACGCCAGCACCGTCGGGGGCGAGCTCGTGCCGGGCGATCACCGTCCCGGAGGTGGTGGCGATGTCGATGCGCGTGCTGCCCAGGCGCCAGGTGACGGTCACCTGGGCACGGGCGAGCTCGGGGGCGACGGAGTAGAAGTTGCCGCGCCAGGCCACCAGCGCCTGCGCCGAGACGACCCTCTCCTCGGTGATCGACGCGGGGAACGGGACGGTCGGGACCGGGGCCAGCGGTTCCTTGGCGGCGAGGGTGAGCACGGAGGCCTTCCCGTCGGGGCCGCCGGGCCGCATGCGGGCATCGCCACGGGTGGTGCAGAACTTGTCCAACGACGCCTGCGCCTGCTCCACGGTGACCTCGTCGGCCAGGGTGCGCCACCAGCGTTGGGCGGCGGTGTGGTTGGCCTTCTCCACCACGCCCTTGCGGTTGCCGCGCCGCGGCGGGCAGATCTCCACACCGACGCCGTAGTGCTTGGCCACCGCGGCGAACGACGCGGACACACGCCCGGTGGCCGGGTGGCACACGGTGGCCATCCGGTCGAACCGCCACGAGCGCGTGAGCCCGCCGAGCGCTCTGGTCACGCGGTCGAGGGCGCCGATGAGGTGAGCCTGGTCCATCGAAGGGCACAGCACGCCGCGCCACCGGCCGGAGTGGGCCAGGGCACCGACGAGCAGGAACGCCTTGGTGCCCCAGCCCCAGTGCTCGGGCGGGTCCGGCAGCTCGACCCAGTCCCACTGGGTCTCCTCACCCGGTGGGTGCTCGATCACCGCCGCCGGGCGGCCCTTCGTGCCGGCGCACGGTTCGCAGTGCGGGCGCAGCCCGCGGGTGCGGACCTGCCGGGTGAAGGTGGAGTAGGCCTTGTCGTACCCCAGCTCGACGACCTCGTCGTACAGGGTCATCGCCCACAGGTGCGGGTCCTCGGCCAGCCGGGCGCGGACGTAGTCCACGAACGGCTCGAACGGGTCCTGCCCCGCCGGCTTGCGGACGCCCGCGGCCCGGTCTCCGCGCAGGTAGGCGCGGATGGTCTTACGGTCCCGACCCAGATGCCGGGCGATCGCTGAGATCGTCCAGCCCTGCCGGGCCAACGCGTGAACTTCGATGTCTTCCTCCCGTGACAGCATGGGACGAGGGGCTCCTTCGAGTAGGCGTGTGGTCAGAGACCGCCATCATCGAAGGAGCCCCGCCCGTCCCCGGATGGGGCCACAGGGTGGGGAATTTCAGTGAGCAGAACTGGGGAGATTCACCTGAGCGCCGTCA
>NZ_JBQGWG010000027.1:0-39514 GCF_052073805.1 Ornithinimicrobium panacihumi
TGACGAGGCTCGTCGAAGTTCCCCAGTGATGCTCACTGAATTTCCCCACCTTGGGCGGTGGTCAGTGTAGGGGTTGGCGGGTGGCGGCTCGCAGGGTGCCCTGGCGGGCGTGGTGGTCGCGCAGCCGGTAGGAGTCGCCTTCGAGGTTGAGCACGACGGAGCGGTGCAGGAGCCGGTCGAGCATGGCTGCGGCGACGGTGCTGTCGCCTAGGACCTCGCCCCAGGATGCGACGCCGCGGTTGGTGGTGAGCACGATGGACGTCTTGAGGTAGCGCTGGGAGACGACCTGGAACAGCGCGGAGGCGGCCTCGCCGGGCAGCGGCAGGTAGCCCAGCTCGTCGATGATGAGCAGGGTTGGGCCGGCGAAGAAGCGCATGGTGGTGGCCCAGCGTCCTTCGATCGCGGCGCGGTGGCACCGGGCGGCCAGATCGGCGGCGGTGGTGAAGTAGGTGCGGTACCCGGCCTCGGCCGCGGCCCGGCCCAGGCCGACGGCCAGGTGCGTCTTGCCGACGCCGGGCGGGCCGATGAGCAGCACGTTGGTCGCCGACTCCAGGTACCGGCAGGTGGCCAGTTCGTCGATGAGCTTGCGGTCGACGTTCGGGGCGGCGTCGAAGTCGAAGTCGGCCAGGGTGGCCGGGGTGGGCAGTGAGGCGAACCGGAGCCGGCCGGCGAGCTTGCGGGCCTCGGTCGCCTCAACCTCGCGGGCGAGCAGGTGCTCCAACGTCGCGGTCATCGACCACCCCTGCTCGGCGGCGGTTGCCAGGACGGTGGGCAGGTGCTCGGCGGCGGCGTGCAGCTTCAACGCGGCCAGGTGGGAGCGCAGCTGCTGGTAGGTCGACGCCTGGCTGGTGATCATCGGCGCCGGCAGCGCCTCGGTCGTCGTCGCGGTCGTGGGTGTGGTGTTCATCGGGTCAGGGTGTTCCTTCCTCGGGCTGCTTTGTCGTAGGCGGACAGGTCGATGACCACGTCCGCGGTGGTGGCGGGCTCGGGTTGGTGGCGGGCGCGCAGCGCCTGCGCGGCTGCCTGGGCTGCGGGGCCGGGTGGGATGCGTTCCTTGCGCCGGTGCGGCACAGAGGCGTCGTGCCCGGCGAGGACGCGCGCCTCGAGCGCGGTGACGTGGGCGTGCTCGCGGACCATGACGCCAGCACCGTCGGGGGCGAGCTCGTGCCGGGCGATCACCGTCCCGGAGGTGGTGGCGATGTCGATGCGCGTGCTGCCCAGGCGCCAGGTGACGGTCACCTGGGCACGGGCGAGCTCGGGGGCGACGGAGTAGAAGTTGCCGCGCCAGGCCACCAGCGCCTGCGCCGAGACGACCCTCTCCTCGGTGATCGACGCGGGGAACGGGACGGTCGGGACCGGGGCCAGCGGTTCCTTGGCGGCGAGGGTGAGCACGGAGGCCTTCCCGTCGGGGCCGCCGGGCCGCATGCGGGCATCGCCACGGGTGGTGCAGAACTTGTCCAACGACGCCTGCGCCTGCTCCACGGTGACCTCGTCGGCCAGGGTGCGCCACCAGCGTTGGGCGGCGGTGTGGTTGGCCTTCTCCACCACGCCCTTGCGGTTGCCGCGCCGCGGCGGGCAGATCTCCACACCGACGCCGTAGTGCTTGGCCACCGCGGCGAACGACGCGGACACACGCCCGGTGGCCGGGTGGCACACGGTGGCCATCCGGTCGAACCGCCACGAGCGCGTGAGCCCGCCGAGCGCTCTGGTCACGCGGTCGAGGGCGCCGATGAGGTGAGCCTGGTCCATCGAAGGGCACAGCACGCCGCGCCACCGGCCGGAGTGGGCCAGGGCACCGACGAGCAGGAACGCCTTGGTGCCCCAGCCCCAGTGCTCGGGCGGGTCCGGCAGCTCGACCCAGTCCCACTGGGTCTCCTCACCCGGTGGGTGCTCGATCACCGCCGCCGGGCGGCCCTTCGTGCCGGCGCACGGTTCGCAGTGCGGGCGCAGCCCGCGGGTGCGGACCTGCCGGGTGAAGGTGGAGTAGGCCTTGTCGTACCCCAGCTCGACGACCTCGTCGTACAGGGTCATCGCCCACAGGTGCGGGTCCTCGGCCAGCCGGGCGCGGACGTAGTCCACGAACGGCTCGAACGGGTCCTGCCCCGCCGGCTTGCGGACGCCCGCGGCCCGGTCTCCGCGCAGGTAGGCGCGGATGGTCTTACGGTCCCGACCCAGATGCCGGGCGATCGCTGAGATCGTCCAGCCCTGCCGGGCCAACGCGTGAACTTCGATGTCTTCCTCCCGTGACAGCATGGGACGAGGGGCTCCTTCGAGTAGGCGTGTGGTCAGAGACCGCCATCATCGAAGGAGCCCCGCCCGTCCCCGGATGGGGCCACAGGGTGGGGAATTTCAGTGAGCAGAACTGGGGAGATTCACCTGAGCGCCGTCAGGTACTCCCGTCCGGGCCGGTGACCCGCATCAGCGGGGCCTCCGGGGTGCCGGTGAAGGAGGCCACCCCCTGCCGGATCGGCCAGTCGTAGGAGGCGGCGAGATCGACGTACTTCGCCGCCTGCAGGTCCTGCACCAGGGACTGCTTACCGCCGATCAAACCCGGCATGTCCACCGGGCCGGCCGCGGTGGCGATGCCGGGGAACCGGCCGGGGGCGTCGGCGGCCACGTGGCGGGCCTCGGCGGCGGCGATGAGGGCTTTGGACGGCACGCAGCCGATGTTCACGCAGGTCCCGCCGACCGTGCTGCGCTCGATCATCACCACCGACTTGCCCAGGTTCCGGGCCCGGATCGCGGCGGAGAACGCCGCACCCCCGGAGCCGATCACCGCCAGGTCCACCTTCTGGTCCACTTGAGATACCCCCATCACTTGGCGAAATACTCCACTGAGGCCAGAATGGACCTTCCAGTGCAGGGGAAGGTCAAGCCCATCCCGCCGGAGACCCCGAGAAGAGGGCTGTCATGAGGATCGGTGAACTCGCCTCCGCCGCGGGCACCAGCACCAAGACGCTGCGGTTCTATGAGGGGCAGGGTTTGCTGCCCGCCCCGGACCGCACGGCCGCGGGGTACCGGGACTACGACCCGACCGTGCTCGACCGGCTGGACTTCATCCGCCGCGGCCAGGGCGCCGGGCTCACGCTGGCCCAGATCCAGCAGGTGCTGGAGATCCGCGACGGCGGGCAGGCGCCCTGCGGCCACGTCCGAGACCTGCTCGACCAACGCCTGGCGGCCATCGAGGACCAGCTGCGCAGCCTGACCGCACTACGCGACACCCTCACCTCGCTTCGTGACGAGGCCACCACCCTGCACCCCGACACCTGCGGCCCCGACCAGGTCTGCCGTTACGTCTGAGCCGCGCTACGCTGACCGGTGGCGAGCCAGTGGAGGGCGGCGGCCAGGCACAGACCGGCGTGGTAGCTGCCGGCGGTCTTGTCTGATCGCAGCGCGATCCCGCGCCACTGCTTGAGCCGGTTGAAGCATCGCTCCACGACGTTCCGGCCGCGATAACGGGCCCGTTGCTGCTCCCCGAAATCGATCGGTCGGCCCGGCCTGTTCCGACGGTGGGCGATCTGATCGTCGCGTTCGGGGATCGTCGCGGCGATGCCGTGCGCGCGCAACCAGGCCCGGTTCGCTTTCGAGGGGTAGCCCTTGTCGGCCAGCACCCGGTCCGGACGGGTCCGCGGTCTGCCGACCGCACCGGGCACGCGGATCTGGCCCAGCGTAGGGACCAACATGCTCGTATCGGCCGCCTGCCCCGGGGTGAGGATGAACGCCAGCGCCCGGCCGCGCCCGTCACAGACCAGATGCGTCTTTGTGGTCAGCCCGCCCCGAGAGCGACCGATGGCGTGGTCAGGCGTCTCCGGCCCGAACTTCTTGTAGTTCGATCCGGCCCCCTGTGTCCCTGGGCAAGGTCGCCCCGTGCTGGTGCACGCGCACCACCGTGGAGTCGATCGAGGTCACCCAGTCCAGGTCTCCCCGCTGGTACGCCAGCGACTGGACCTTCTCCAACACCCGCGCCCACACCCCGGCCGTCGCCCACCGGCGAAAGTTCCTATAAATGGTGTTCCAGTTCCCGAACCGCGACGGCAAATCCCGCCACGGCGCCCCGGTGCGATACCGCCACGCCACGGCCTCCACCACAGTGCGCCGGTCCACCGGTGGGCGCCCCGTAGCCCTCACCGACGGAAACAACGGGCCGATCACAGCCCACACCTGATCCGAGATCACATCACGCGACATCCTCCAAGGCTCACCCGCACCCCAGCCAGAGGTGTTTAGCAACACGCCCTAGTCCGGGACGACGAGCTGACGCAGGTAGCGCCTGCACTGGTGCACCCTGGCGAAGCGCGCGCGCCACACCTCCGGATCCTCGTCGGGACCGTGGAAGAAGCCCTTCACCGGGGCGCCGAGGGCGAATGGCGCGTCGAAACCCTCGTCGCCGTGCGGGTCCTCGACCTCCTCGGAGCCGCCCTTGTAGACGTGGAGATAGGTCTGGTCGACGGTGAAGCCCTTGGCCTCGTACCACCCGCAGGCCTCGGCGTCTGCGCGCGTCCAGGCGTCGAGCCAGCGGAGGCCCCGGTCGCGGAGACGGTCCAGCGCCTCACCGAGCAGGGCGTCGGCGACGCCCTGGCGCTGGTGGTCCGGGTGGACCGCGACGGTGTCGATGGTGGCCACGGGGCGGCCGTCATCCTCCCAGAGCTCGACGTCGAGGATCCCGATGATCTCATCGTCCCCCGGGGTCGTCATGCCCTCCGGCTTGGGGTTAGCCGCGACGAGCTGGATGGCTTCGCCGTCGAAGGCGGTGCGTGCCGTCTTCACGTCGTCGAAGTAGGAGGAGCCGAGGAAGGAGAGCGCCCGGCAGCGCAGCCAGGACGCCTCATCGATGGCGGCGAAGTCTCGAACCAGGAATCCCACGCCGCCGATGCTAGGGCGCAGCGACGGGTTCTGCCATCGAATTACGGTGCCGTCACGACGCGCAGCTGCGGCACGTGCCGAAAATCTCCAGGGTGTGGCTCACATCGCGGTAGCCGTGCTCGGCGGCGACGGCATCGGCCCAGCGCTCCACAGCCGGTCCTTCGATCTCCACCGTGCGTCCGCAGTCCCGGCAGACCAGGTGGTGATGGTGCCCGGTGGAGCACCTGCGGTAGACCGCCTCACCCTCGTCGGTGCGGATCATGTCGATCTCACCGGCGGCGGCCAGGCCGGTCAGGGTCCGGTAGACCGTGGCCAGGCCCACCTTGGCGCCCGACTCCCGGAGGCGGGCGTGCAGGTCCTGCGCGCTGACGAACTCCTCCGCCTCGCCGAGCCGCTCGATCACGGCGCTCTGCTGGCGGGTCGGTCGCCGGGTGCTGGTGCTCATGTGCTGACCTTCTCCTGGTGCCCTTCCTGGTCCTCGTGGTCGGCCGGGTGGTGCTCGTCGTAGTGACCCTCGTGCGCCGCGTGCCGGTGCCCGTCGTGCAGGTAGTCGACGTGGTCGCCGTGCGGGACCGCCTCGTGCCCGCACCCGGGACCGTGCTCGTGCAGGTGCCGCTCCGCTGAGCGGTGCCGTCGTCGGGCCGTCGTCCTGGCGACCATACCCACTCCGGCCGCGAGGAAGAAGATCAGGACCGACAGCAGGACGATCGTGCCTCCGGCGGCGGTGTCCAGCTGGTAGGAGGCCACGACCCCGCCCACGGCGGCCAGGACCCCCAGGAGGGCGGCCCACCGGGTGCCCGTGGCGAAGCTGCCGGCCAGTTGCTGGGCGGCGGCGTTGGGCAGGATCATCAGGGCGCTGATGAGCAGCAGGCCGATCACCCGCATGGCCACGACGACGGTGACCGCGGTGAGCACCGCGAGCAGGATGTTGAGGGCGAGCACGGGCAGGCCGCTGGCGCGGGCGTACTCCTCGTCCCCGGCGACCGCGAAGAGGCGCTGCCTCAGGAGGAGGGTGACGGTGACGATGAGCGCCGAGAGGATGGCGAAGACCACCAGGTCGCTGCGCGAGGTGGTCGTGATCGCCCCGAAGAGGTAGCCGGTGAGGTTGCCGGTCTGTGCGCCGTCGACCTTGTTGATGATCACCACGCCGGCGGCGATCCCGCCGTAGAACATCAGGGCGAGCGCGATGTCGCCCGAGGTGTGCCAGCGCGCGCGGATGAGCTCGATCGCCGCGCCGGCGAGCACGGCGGCGGCCAGGGCGGTGAGCAGGGGAGCCTGGTCGGTCAGCACGCCGATCGCCACGCCCGCCAGTGCCACGTGCCCCAGGCCGTCACCGATGAGGGAGAGGCGGCGCTGCACGAGGAAGACCCCGACGAGCGGCGCGGCCAGGCCCACGCAGAGCGCGGCCAGGAGCGCGTTGCGCATGAACTCCAGACTGAGCATCTCGGTCATGCCGCACCTCGTCCTGCCGCGAGAGCCACGTCGCGCTGATGGTCGGCGTAGGCGTCAGGTGTCCCGTCGAAGGTCAGGTGGCCCGAGTCGACCTCCACGATCCGGTCCACGATGCCGCGCAGGGCGGTGAGCTCGTGGGTGACCACGAGCATGGTCGTGCCCATGGATCCCAGCTCTTGGAGGACCCCGGCCAGGACGGCCTGGCTGGCGGCGTCGACCCCTGCTGTGGGCTCGTCCATGATGAGGACGTCCGGACGCGCCACCAGCGCCCGGGCGATGAGCACCCGGCGCTGCTGGCCGCCGGAGAGCGTCTCGACGTCGAAGCGGGCCCGGTCGGCCAGGCCCACCGTGGCCAGGGCGTCCTGGACCGCCGCGCGGTCCTGCGCGCGTGCCGGCCGCCACCACGGGCGTGTTGCCAGCAGGCCGGTCGCCACGACCTCGGTGGCGGTGGCCCGCACCCCACCGGTGAGGGTGTGGCGCTGCGGCACATAGCCGATGCGTGTCCTGTCGCGGAGCGTCGCCAGCGGGGTGCCCATGACACGGACCTCCCCGCTGAGGTGCTCGGAGAGCCCGAGGAGCCCCTTGACGAGCGTCGTCTTCCCGGAGCCGTTCGGGCCGAGCACTGCCAGGACCTCCCCGCCGGTGACCGACAGGTCCACGTCGGTCACGACGGCACGGCCGCGGTAGCCGAAGGCAGCACGGTGGAGCTCCAGGACCTGCCCGGTCGTGGGTCGGGAGAGGTGGGCGGTGGGTGATGTCATGAGCAGCCGAGGCCTTCCTGGAGAGCCTCGAGGTTGGCGCGCATCACCGAGGAATAGTCGGTGCCGGCCGAGGCCGAGGTGATGCCCTCGAGCGGGTCCAGGGTCAGGACCTGGGCCCCGGTCTCCGTGGCCACGGTCCGGGCGATGGCGTCGGTGAGGATCGGCTCGGCGAAGACCGTGGTCACGCCGGCCCTCTCGATCTGCGCGCTGACCTCGGCCAGCCGGGCGGGGGAGGGCTCCGACTCCGGGCTGATGCCCGTGATGCCGGTCTGGTGCAGGTCGTAGCGGTGCGCCAGATATCCGAAGGCCTCATGGGTCGTGACGAGGTCGCGGCTCTGGCAGGTGGCCAGACCGGCCGCGAACTCCTCGTCCAGGGCCTCGAGCTCCGCGACGACCTCGGCCGCGCGGTCGGTGTAGCCCTGGCCGTGGTCGGGGTCCAAGGACGCCAGCTGCTCGGCGATCGTCTCGGCCACGTGGCCGTAGCGCTCGGGATCGAGCCAGAAGTGCGGGTCCTCGGGGCCGTGGTCGTGGCCGGCGTGAGCATCCTCCGACCCGTCCTCATCGTCCGCGTGGCCGGAGTGCTCGTCCTCGCTCTCGCCGAGCGCGAGCAGATCGGCGACGGGTGCGACGTCGAGGCTGTGGTCGGCCGCCTGCTGGGCGACCGCCTCGTCGACGGCCGGCTGCATCCCGGCGGAGTAGACCACCAGGTCGGCGCTGCCCAGAGAGCCCACGACCTTGGGGGTGAGCTCGACCTCGTGGGGGTCGGCGCCCGCACCGGTCAGGGTCTGGACCTGCGCGCGGTCGCCGGCGATCCGGCTGGTGAGGTACTCCAGCGGGTAGAAGCTGGTGATCACCGTCAGCTGCTCGCCCGAGCCGTCCGTCGCTCCTGCTCCCTCGGTGGGGGTGCCGGCGGAGCCGCCACCGCAGGCGGTCAGGATGAGCCCCAGGGGGACTAGCGCGGAGAGGAGGCGAAGCTGCATACCCTCGAGTGTGCGCTCAAATGAGAATCATTGTCAACTTCACCATGGTGCGGGGCGCCGGACCGGCCGAGGTGATCTAGCCTCGGGGGACGAGCTGGGTGATGGCGACGACGAGGAAGAGCAGGAGCACCGTCAGGCGCATCATGCGCTCCACGCCGCTCAGGCGCGGCCAGGACAGGTAGAGCAGCCACAGGATGAAGGCGAGCGCCAGGCCGACGAGGGTCCAGCCGACCGGGCCGCCGAGGAAGCCGCCGCCGATGAGGAGCACGAGCAGGAGCAGGAAGGGCAGCCAGACCGGAACCTTGGCAAGCGCCTTGAGCGCCGGGAGCGAGGCCTGCTCGATCCGTCGGCGCAGGGGGCCGGGCTCCAGCGACGGGTCCATCGGGTCTTCGCGGTCCTCGACGGCGCGACGGTCGGGCTCGGGGGATGGGCTGGAGGGCGAAGGCACGCGGACAGCCTAGCCGGGGACGAGCTGGCTCCCGCGCCAACTAGACTGTCGAGCCATGGCCTCTACCTCTACCGTCGACACGGTTGTCTCTCTCTGCAAGCGCCGCGGCTTCGTCTTCCCCTGCGGCGAGATCTATGGCGGCACGAGGTCCGCGTGGGACTACGGGCCCCTCGGCGTCGCGCTCAAGGAGAACATCAAGAAGCAGTGGTGGCGGGCCATGGTCCAGACCCGCGACGACGTCGTGGCCCTGGACTCCTCGATCATCCTGCCGCGCCAGACCTGGGTCGCCTCCGGTCACGTCGGCGAGTTCTCCGACCCGCTGACCGAGTGCCAGTCCTGCCACAAGCGCTTCCGTGTCGACCACCTGCAGGAGGCGGTGGCAGACAAGGCGGCCAAGAAGGGCAAGGAGATCGACCCGGACGACGTCGCTCTCGACACCATCACCTGCCCCAGCTGCGGCAACAAGGCCTGGACCGAGCCGCGCGAGTTCAACATGATGCTCAAGACCTACCTGGGCGTCATCGAGGATGAGTCCGGGCTGCACTACCTGCGTCCCGAGACCGCCCAGGGCATCTTCATCAACTTCGCCAACGTCATGGGTGCCGCCCGCAAGAAGCCGCCGTTCGGCATCGCCCAGATCGGCAAGAGCTTCCGCAACGAGATCACGCCGGGCAACTTCATCTTCCGCACCCGCGAGTTCGAGCAGATGGAGATGGAGTTCTTCGTCAAGCCCGGCGAGGACGAGGAGTGGCACCAGCACTGGATCGACGAGCGGATGAACTGGTACGTCGACCTGGGCATCTCCCGCGACAACCTGCGCCTCTACGAGCACCCGCAGGAGAAGCTGTCGCACTACTCCAAGCGGACCGTCGACATCGAGTACCGCTTCAACTTCACCGGCAGCGAGTGGGGCGAGCTGGAGGGCGTGGCCAACCGCACCGACTTCGACCTGGGCACCCACAGCAAGCACTCCGGCCAGGACCTGAGCTACTTCGACCAGGCCAGCGGCGAGCGCTACACCCCCTACGTCATCGAGCCCGCGGCCGGCCTGGGCCGCTCGCTGATGACCTTCCTCGTCGAGGCCTACACCGAGGACGAGGCGCCCAACGCCAAGGGCGGCGTCGACAAGCGCACCGTGCTGCGCCTCGACCCGCGCCTGGCCCCGATGAAGGTCGCCGTCCTGCCGCTGTCGCGCAACGCCGACCTGACCCCCAAGGCCAAGGACCTCGCCGCCACCCTGCGCAAGCACTGGATGGTCGACTTCGACGACGCCGGGGCCATCGGGCGCCGCTACCGTCGCCAGGACGAGATCGGCACGCCCTACTGCGTGACGGTCGACTTCGACACCCTCGAGGACCAGGCCGTCACCATCCGGGACCGCGACTCGATGAGCCAGGAGCGCGTCTCCCTCGACCAGGTCGAGGGCTACCTCGCCCAGCGTCTGATCGGCTGCTGACCCGGCTGTCCTGCGTTTGTGGTGCTGGAGCGCCACAAGCGCAGGACACCGATCGCAGGACAAGACTCCAGGCCGTCGGTCTCACCCGCCCAGGATGAGGCCCAGCCCGATCGAGACCATCACCACGGCGATCAGGGCGTCGAGCAGTTGCCACGACCTGGGTCGGGCGAACAGCGGCGCGAGCCGTCGGGCACCCAGGCCAAGGCTGGTGAACCACAGCGCGCTCCCGGTGACCATCCCGGCCCAGTAGACCCAGCGCCCGTCGGTGCCGAAGCTGTTGGCGATGCTCCCGATGAGGGTCACGTCGAGATAGACGTGGGGGTTGAGAAAGGTCAACGCAGCCATCGTCGCCAGGGATCGACGCACCGACGCGACCCCGCCACCCTCGGCCGTGAGCGCCTCGCCGGGGTGCAGAGCGCGCCAGGCGGCGTGCACCCCATACCCGATGACGAAGAGCCCGCCACCCCATCGGGCGGCGTCCAGGAAGGGTGGCCACGCGGCCACCACGGCACCGACCCCGAGCACCGCCAGCCCGGCCAGCACCATGTCGGCCAGCGTGCAGAAGATGATCAGCGGCACGACCGGGGCGCGGCGCAGGCCCTGCCGCAGCAGGTAGGCGTTCTGCGCGCCGATCGCGATGATCAGGCCGAGCCCGGTGAGCAGGCCGGTCGCGTAGACGGTGAGGGAGGAGGTCACGGCATCGACGATAGGGTTTGGAGAGGCCTCCAACGGCATCAGATTGATGAATGATTCTTCAGAACCCTTAGTCTGACTGCATGTTGATCGACCCTGTCGGCCTCCAGACGCTCGCCAGCGCGGTGCGGGAAGGCACGTTCGAGCGCGCTGCGGCTCGCCTGCACGTCACGCCCTCGGCCGTCTCCCAGCGGATCCGCGCGCTGGAGCAGTCCGTGGGGCAGGTGGTGGTCAGCCGGACCAAGCCGGTGTCGGCCACGGCGGCGGGAGAGGTGCTGCTCCGGCTCGCGGGCGACTGGGACCTCCTCGTCCAGGACGCCCTCGGCGAGCTGGTCCCGGAGCGGGGCGGCTCGGCATACCCTCTGGTGCCCGTCATCGCCAACGCCGACTCGCTGGCCACCTGGTTGCTCCCCGCGCTCGCCGCCACCCAGGCCGACCTCGGCATCACCCTCGACGTGATCCGCGAGGACGAGGACCACGCCTCCGACCTGGTCCGGTCCGGCGCAGCACTGGCCGCGGTGACGTCCGACCCGGCACCCGTCCCAGGCTGCACGCTCATCCCGCTGGGGTCGCTGCGCTACCTCGCCGTGTGCACCCCGGCCTTCCGCGACCGGTGGCTGCGCCGCGGGGCCCGTGCGGCGGACCTGGACCTGGCGCCCATGGTGCGCTTCGACCGCAAGGATCTGCTGCAGCACCGGGCGGCGCGGCGGTGGGTGCGGCGGGAGATCGACCCTCCGGCCGGCTTCTACGGCTCCAGCCGGGACTGCGCCGAGGCGATCCGGCTCGGTATGGGCTGGGGCATGGTCCCCCTGTCCTGGGCCGAGGAGGGACTCGCCACTGGCGATCTGGTGACCTTCACCCGTCACGCGCACCTCGACGTGCCCCTGCACTGGTTGGCCCGTCGGCTGCCCTCGCGGGTCCTGGACATCCTGGGCGAACGGGTCAGGGAGGCCGCGGAGGCGGGCCTGCACCGATGAAGATGGGACACTAGGTCGGTCATGACGCTCAGCACCCCCACCCCGCCCCTCCCGGCCCTGACGATCGGCCGCCACACCATCGAGTCACCGGTGGTCCTGGCACCGATGGCCGGCATCACCAACAAGGCCTTCCGCAAGCTCTGCCGTGAGTATGGCGATGAGGGGCTGGCCAGTGCCGGCGCCTCCGGCGGGACGTGCCTCTACGTCAGCGAGATGGTCACCAGCCGGGCCCTCGTGGAGCGCACACCCATCTCGATGAAGCTCATCGAGCACGAGGAGGGCGAGTCGCCTCGCTCGGTCCAGCTCTACGGCGTCGACCCGGCCACGGTCGGGGCCGCAGTCCGGATGCTGGTGCGCGAGGACCGCGCCGACCATGTCGACCTCAACTTCGGCTGCCCGGTGCCCAAGGTCACCCGCAAGGGCGGGGGAGCGGCGCTGCCGTGGAAGACCGACCTGTTCCGGGGGATCGTCCGGGCCGCCGTCCGCGAGGCGAGCGAGGGTGGAATCCCGCTGACCGTGAAGATGCGGGTGGGCATCGACGCCGACCACATCACCTTCCTGGACGCGGGGCGGATCGCCGAGGAAGAGGGTGCCGCCGCGGTTGCGCTGCATGGTCGGACCGCCGCCCAGGCCTACTCGGGCCAGGCCGACTGGGACCGGATCGCTGAGCTCAAGGCGGCCGTGACCACGATCCCGGTGCTCGGCAACGGCGACATCTGGTCGGCCGACGATGCGGTGCGCATGGTCGAGCACACCGGGTGCGACGGGGTCGTCGTGGGCCGGGGCTGCCTGGGGCGGCCGTGGCTGTTCACCGACCTGGCGGCTGCCTTCGCCGGCTCACGGGTGCGTGTCACCCCCGACCTGCGCGAAGTGGCGCGGGTGCTGCGCCGCCACGCCCAGCTGCTCGCCGACTTCCACGGTGACGAGGGCAAGGGCTGTCGCGACATCCGCAAGCACATCGCGTGGTACTTCAAGGGTTTCTCCGTCGGTGGCCAGATGCGCCACCAGCTGGGGCTGATCAACACCCTCGAGGATCTCGACCGGTTGGTCGACGGCCTCGACCTGGGCCAGCCGTGGCCCGGCGACGCCGCCGAGGGGCAGCGCGGCCGGGCCGGGTCCTCGCGCATCGTGGCGCTGCCGGACCGATGGCTGGAGTCGCGGGAGCTCGATGCCGACCAGCGGGCCACGGTCGCCGAGGCCGAGCTGTCCGTCTCCGGCGGCTGAGGGTCAGCCCGAGAATGCCTCGACCAGCTCGCGGTTGAACGCGGGCAGGTCCTTCGGGGTGCGGCTGCTCACGAGCGGGCCAGCGGTGTCGACGACGACCTCCTCGTCGACCCAGGTTGCGCCAGCGTTGCGCAGGTCGGTCTTCAGGGATGGGTAAGAGGTCATCCGGCGGCCCTTGACGGCGTCGGCCTCGGTGAGGATCCAGGCTCCGTGGCAGATGACGGCGACCGGCTTGCCGGCCGAGGTGATCTCGCGGGTGAACCGCACGGCGTCCTCGTCCGTCCGGAGGGCGTCGGCGTTGCCGGTGCCGCCGGGCAGGACCAGGGCGTCGTAGTCGGCGGCCGAGGCGCTGGCCGCGGTCACGTCGACGGACTGGGTGTGGCCCTTCTTGCCCTCGACCTCACCGGAGGATGGGGCGATGAGGTGGGCGGTCGCGCCGGCCTCGGTCACGGTGTTCCACGGGCTGGTGAGCTCGCTGTCCTCGAAGCCGTCGGTGAGGAGGAAGGCGATCTTCTTGCCGCTCAGACGCTGGGTCATCAGGTGACCTTTCGTCGGGGGTTGGGGTTCCTTGTCCACCGTAGGAAAGGCGGTGGCGTCCTGCATCCCGAGCCGTGTGCGGATCAGAGAGCCAGGCTCGATCTGCCCGTGGGTGTGGGGTCTGGCCCAGGGCACAGGTCGACGGCCCCGTGTAGACATGATCTGTGAAGGTCACGCTTGTCCGGCACGCGATGCCGTCTCCCTCTCCCGCTGCCGCGCCTCGCTCATGGCCGCTGTCCGAGGAGGGGCGACGCGATGCGGAGCGGCTGCGATCTAGAGTCCGGGACGATCACCGTCTCTGGTTATCGAGCGAAGAACGCAAGGCGGTGGAGACCCTGGAATGCCTATGCCCCCACACCATCCGTCGCGTCGCCCAGGACGCACGATTCAACGAGGTGGTGCGGGTCGAGCCTTTCGATGACGCGTTCCGGTCACGTCGCCGGGCCTGGGTCGAGGGCGAGCTCGACGAGCGGCACGTCGGCTGGGAGTCCCCCCCAGATGGCGGGCGCTCGTTCCGACGAGGGAATCCGTGAATATGGCCGGAAGTCGTCGGAACTCGTCGTTGGTTCGCACGGCATGGTGATGACTGCCTGGCTGGTTCACGTCGGGTTGCTGACCACAGGGGTTGCAGCAGGCGATCGTTGGGAGTCCCTGCGTTTTCCGGACATCGTCGAAGTGGACCTCAACTGATGGGACGCATGCCCTGCCGCGTTCAGAGCCTGCCATCGATCGGTAACAGCCCTTGCTCCTCGCGCGCCTTGTTGACGATCTCGAGGACGAACTCCGCCTTCCGGTGCGTGTAGTCAGCACTCCAGACGCCCGCCGCAACCAGCTTCCTCTTCAGATCTGCATACCGGCGACGGTCCGCGGGGTGCGTCCGGAGCCAACGGACGAACAGGCGCATGTGGGCCTCGGGCCACTGGGCCGCAGTGTAGATGTGGCTGATCGCTGCCCTGCGACCCGCCGTGGGGTAGAAGGTGGCCCAGTGATCGCCCACGACGACGGCAACGGACCATCCGGCTGCCAACAGCTCGTCGTCGACATCGGGGCGGTTCTGACCCTCAGGCAGGCGCAGGACGATATCGATCACCGGCTTGGCACACAGGCCTGGGACCGCGGTTGAGCCCGAGTGCTCCATCACCCATCCGTGCCCCAGGGCCTGCTGCAGGTGTGCTGCGAACTGGGCGTAGCGCGCTGGCCATGACGGGTCCGGGGCAACGAGTCGCTCCTCGGGATACTGCTCAGCCCACGTCACGAGAGAAAGGCTAGGGGCGGCCACCGACGAGCCGCGCGGGTTGAACGAAGGCCAGGCGCTGATCCGGTCCCAGCTCGTAGCCGGCGTCGCAGCGATACCCCCTCAGCCAGACCCGGTCGTCCACCACGCGCAGGTAGAAGCCCTTCGGGTACTCGTCGTCGTCGCTGAGGGGCTCGGAGGCGACGTGGAGGGCGCCGGCCGGGGGTCTGCCCGCGGACAGCACGGAGTCGGGGGCGTTGACCTGACCCATCGTGGCCAGCCGGAGGTAGGGGCCGCTCGTCGCCGGGCAAGGGGTCAGATTGGCTTGTCGCGCGGCGTCGAAGATCTGCGCGAGTGTTCCCCCGTCGGCCATCCCCAGCTCCTGCACCGTCCGTTCGACGAAGTGCAGCTCACGCTCCTCCGGAGCGTCGAAGACCGGGTGAGCCAGGAGCGTCTGGGCGTGCTCGTTGAGGTGCACTCCCTGCTCCTGCAGCTTCTGCAGGAGCACGGGCCGTGGCTGCCCACCGATCCTGATCGTGCGGCCTGCAGGTCCGAGCACAGATGTCACGTCAGCCCTTTTCGGTCGCGCGCGGTCGCGGGAGAGGCCTCATCAGGGGGCCGCGCAACCATTCGACGCGCCCGTGGGGTTGAGGGCAACCATGGGCCGCGCTTGGTGGGGCTGGGGGCAACCATTGAGCGCTCTCGGTCGGGATGGAGGGGTCGGGTGGGGGGGCGGGATGAGGGGAGGAGGTCAGCGCGGGTTGGGGCCGGTGGCGATGGGGCGGGAGGGGTCGGTGATCCAGTCGCTCCAGGACCCCACGTAGACCGCCGGCGCGGCGGGGCCGAGGGCGCGGGCCTCGAGGGCCAGGGCCAGGTGGGCCGCCTGCACCCCGGAGCCGCAGTAGACGACGGAGGGAGCACCGCCGCTCCCGCCCGCAGCGCCGAGCAGCTCCTCGAGCCGCTCGCGGTCGGGGAAGCGACCGTCTCTGTCGAGGATGCTCAGGGCGGGCAGGCTCAACGCACCGGGGATGTGACCGGCCACCGGGTCGACGGTCTCGTTCTCCCCGCGGTAGCGGTCCGCCGGCCGGGCGTCGATGACCTGCGTGCCCTCGCCGACCGCGGCGACGTCTGCAGCCTCCACCAGCTCACGTCCGCCGGCCTGCAGCTCGACGTTCCCGGGGTCCGGCTCGACCTCGCCGGTCTCCACGGGGAGCCCGGCCGCCTGCCAGGCCGCGAGCCCGCCGTCCAGCACCGCGGCGTCCTCGACGCCGTAATAGCTCGCGACCCACCAGGCGCGTGCCGCCCCGAGCGAGCGCTTGGCGTCGTAGAAGACCACGGGACGGCTGCTGCATACCCCGACCGCGCGGAGCGCCTCCTGCACCCGCTCGAGGGACGGCATCGGGTGGCGACCTCCCCGGCCGCCCTCCGCGACGGGGTCGGAGAGAGTGGACTCGAGGTCCAGGAAGGCGGCGCCGGGCAGGTGACCCTTCAGGTAGTCGGCGCGGTTGGCCTCGACCCCCGTGCCGAGCTGCCACCGGACGTCGACCAGGACCGGGGGCGCATCCCCGGAGAGCTGCGCGGCGAGGTCGGTGGGCGTGATGAGCGGACTGTCCATGGACCTGACCCTAGACCGCGGAGGTGGGACGCGTGGCAGAGTTGTCCCCATGTGCCGCAACATCCGTCCGCTGTCCAACTTCGCGCCTCCGGCGACCCCGGATGAGGTGCAGGCCGCGGCGCTCCAGTACGTCCGCAAGGTCGGTGGGGCGACCAAGCCCTCGAAGGCCAACGAGGAGGCCTACGCGGTGGCCGTCGAGGCGATCTCCCGCGCCACCCAGGAGCTGCTGGACGCGCTGGTCATCAAGGCGCCTCCCAAGGACCGCGAGGTCGAGGCGGCGAAGGCTCGCGCCCGCGCCCAGGCCCGCTACGCCTGAGGTGGCCGGCTACTTCCTCCGCCCGGAGGCGCCGCTGCCGACGCACCCCTCGCTGCTGGTCGGTGCCCTCGGGGACCCAGACTGGGTGCGGCTGCGGCACCGGCTCAACTGGATCAACCTGTCCACGCCGCTGGGTCTGCTCCTGGCGAAGATCGGGGGAGCACGGATCCGCAAGGGACCTGCACGCAGCTACCTGGCCGACTACTACCGGTGGACCTTCCCGGCCGGCGGCGCCTTCACCGTCGGTGACGTGATCATCACCCGGCACGATCTGGACCTCCTCGCGGAGCGGCGCCCGACGCTGGTCGGCCACGAACTCCTGCACAGCAACCAGTGGGCCTACTGCCTCGGCCTGCCTTTCCTGCCGCTCTACGTCGCGTCCATGGCGTGGTCGTGGCTGCGCACCGGGGACCGGGCGGCCAGGAGCTTCTTCGAGCGCGAGGCAGGCCTGGAGACCGGCGGCTACCGGGACGTCGAGCCACGACCGCTCGGGCCCGTCATCGCGGGGGGCGCCCGCGAGCTGCTGCGCGTGGTCGGGATCGGACGCAAGGGCCTGGACGCCGGGGCCGACCTCGGCACCGCGGAGCGGGACCGGCGCGAGGGGTCCGGCTGATGGACGGCTACACGGCGGTCGACCGGGAGCGTTGGGTCGCCGAGGACCCTGCACAGAAGCGGTCCGACCGCAACGACTTCGCCCGCGACCGCGCCCGGGTCCTGCACTCGGCCGCCCTGCGCAGGTTGGCCGCCACCACCCAGGTCGTCCAGCCCTCCAGCGACGACTTCGTCCGCAACCGGCTGACCCACTCCCTGGAGGTTGCCCAGATCGGTCGCGAGTTCGGCGCTGCGCTCGGCTGCGACGCCGACGTCGTCGACACCGCCTGCCTCGCCCACGACATCGGCCACCCTCCCTTCGGACACAACGGCGAGACGGTCCTCGACGAGCTGGCGGCGGCCATCGGGGGCTTCGAAGGCAACGCCCAGACCCTGCGCGTGCTGACCAGGCTGGAGGCCAAGCGCTCCCACGCCGACGGGCGCCCGGCGGGTCTCAACCTCACCCGGGCCAGCCTCGACGCCGCGACCAAGTACCCGTGGCCCCGTGGGGAACATCCGTTGGGGGGCACCAAGTTCGGGGCCTACGAGGATGACCTCGAGGTCTTCTCCTGGATCCGGTCCGGCAGCCCGGAGGACGTCCCGGCGCGCCGCTGCCTGGAGGCCCAGGTGATGGACTGGTCCGACGACGTGGCCTACTGCGTGCACGACGTGGAGGACGCGATCGCCTCTCGACGGGTCGACCCGGCCGCGCTGCGCTCCCGGGACGTGCAGCAGGTCGTGGCCGAGCTGGCCTGCGACTGGTACGTCCCCGACCTGCCCGTCGAGGAGGTGAGGGGTGCGCTGGTCGACATCCTGGCCACCGGCTGGGTCCCGGAGCGCCACCGGGGCAGCCGGACCGACCTCGCGGCGCTCAAGGACATGACCTCTCGTCTTATCGGCCACTTCGTGCGCACCGTGGAAGTGGCCACGCGGGAGCGCTACGGCACCGGGCCGCTGAGCCGCTACGCCGCCGACCTCGTGGTGCCGCGGTCCCAGGTGGCCCAGGCCGCAGTCCTCAAGGCGGTGGCCGCGCACTTCGTCATGCTCAGCGACGAACGCCGCACCGTGATGGAGCACGAGCGCGAGGTCATCACCTCTCTGGTCGAGCGCTACGGCGCCGACCCGGGCGAGATGGACCCGGTCCACCGCGAGGCCCACGAGCTGGCGGAGGACGACGTGGCGGCGGCGCGGGCCGTCATCGACCAGGTCGCGAGCCTCTCCGACGCCCGCGCGCTCGCGGTCTTCTCCCAGCACCGATCGGGAGGTATCCCGTGAAGGTCACCTCCCCGGTCCTGGGCTCCCTGACCGTCCCGATCGTCGGTGCCCCGATGGCTGGCGGTGTGTCCAACCCCCTCCTGGCAGCGGCGGTCAGCGATGCCGGTGGCTTGGGCATGCTCGCCGCCGGCTACCGCACCCCCGAGCAGCTCGCCGCAGACCTGGTGCACACCCGCGACCTGACGACGGCGCCGTTCGGCGTCAACCTGTTCGTGCCGGCGAGGCCGGATAGGGACCGGCTGGCCCCGTCCGTCGAGGCCTTCCGGGAGGAACTGGCTCCGCTGGCCGACCGGCTCGGGGTCGAGCCCGGACCGGTCTCCTGGGGAGACACCGACCACTGGGCCGACAAGGTGCTGCTCGTCGAGACCCTCGCGCCGGCCGTGGTCTCCTGCACCTTCGGCCTGCCCGACGTGGAGGCGGTCGCCCGGTGGCGGGCCGCCGGCATCGAGGTCCACCTCACCGCGACCTCACCCGAGGAGGCGGCCGCGGCCCTCGCCCTTGAGCCGGACGCGCTGGTCCTGCAGGGGCACGAGGCCGGTGGACACCGGGCCACCCACGATGCCGCCGCCGAGCCGGTCCTCATCGACCACCTGGGGCTGCTGGAGACGATCGCTCCCGGCACCGACGTGGCCCTGGTCGCCGCCGGCGGGGTGATGACCTCGGGCGACGTCCGCCGTGCCTTGGATGCAGGAGCCGCGGCCGTCCAGGTCGGCACCGCGCTCCTGCTGGCCACCGAGTCAGGTGCCGGCCGCACCTACCGCTCGGCCCTGCGCGACCCGGGGCTCACCGAGCGGGTCACTACCCGCGCGTTCACGGGAAGGGTGGCCGGCGCGGTCCGCAACGACTTCGTCGATCGGCACGGGCCGGCCGCACCGCACGCCTTCCCCGTCGTGGACCAGCTCACCAAGCCCCTACGCCGGGCGGCGGCCGAGGCCGGAGACGTCCAGAACATCCACATCTGGGCCGGGTCGGGCTGGCGCGCCTGCCAGGACGCGCCTGCGGCCGAGATCCTGCAGGGCCTGACGCCATGACCCTGCCGCCGACGCTCGGGCTGCCCGACGGCGTCGTGCTCGGGGAGGGGGTCGACCTCGGCGGATCCACCCGGTCCGTCGTCAGTCGCCATCCGGTCCTCCAAGGCCCGCACGGGTGGGGCCGGTCGGTGGTGGTCAAGCGCTTCGTGCCGCAGCCGGAGGGTCGACGCTCGGCGACCGGGTTCGCCCAGGAACGGGTCGGCCTGGAAGAGCTGCCGGAGTCCCCCCGGCTGCTGCTCCACGACACCTCCGCCCAGACCCTCGTCATGGAGGACCTGGGCACCCACCCGACCCTGGCCGACGCCCTCCTGGGCCACGACCCGGCAGCCGCGTGGCGGCACACCCTCCGCTGGGCCGGGGCGCTGGGTCGCACGGTCGTGGGAGACCGGGCGGTCCTGGAGCGCGCCGCCGAGCGGCTCGGCCCGGCCCTGGCCGTGGACCAGCAGGCCCGGCGCGACTACCCGGTTCGGGGCCTGCTGAGCCTGGGCGAGCTCGGCGCCGTCGGCGACGTCTCGTCCGCGCAGACGCAGATCCGCGACGCCGTCGACTGGCTCGAGCATGACACGGCCCGGCACGCCCTGGGACCGGGCGACACCTGCCCGGACAACGCGGTCCTGACGCCGGCAGGGGTGCGCTTCCTGGACCTGGAGGGCACCGGCATCCGGCACCTGGCCTACGAGGCGGCCTACACCGCCGAGCCGTTCAGCACCTGCTGGTGCGTCTTCACCGCGCCCGCAGGTCTCACCGAGAGCGCGCTGGACGCCTTCACCGAGGGCGCCCAGCGGTGGTCGCCCGGGCTGCTGCAGGACCCCGCCTGGCCGCGCCAGGTGCGGGCAGCGATCGCCGTCTGGGTCCTCTCGGGCACGTTGTGGCTCCTGGACGGTGCGATGGCCGACCGGGTCGTCCGGGGGTCGGGCACCGAGCGCGAACCACGGGGCCCGCGCTTCCGGGCGTTGCTGGTGCACCGGTGGCGCTGGGTCGCGCGGGAGTGTGCCGACGAGCTCCCGGCCGTCGCGGCCGCCTGCGGGCAGGCCGCGGACTGGGCTGACAGGGCCTGGGCCGACGGGTCCTCGCTCGTGCTCCCGGGCTATCCCGCCTTCGCCGAGCTGGACCGGCGGCCCGGCCCGAGGAACTGAACCTTCTCGCCGCCTGTCGCGACACAGGGGTGAGGACGTAGGTGTCGGAGAGGAGGTTGCCGTGACGACGACGGACCCGGCCTTCAGCGAGTACGTGCTCGCCCGCCAGGGACGACTGCGCCGTGCGGCCTACCTGATGTGTGGTGACGTGGCCATGGCCGAGGACCTCGTGCAGGAGGCGCTCATCGCGCTGGCCGAGAAATGGGAGTCCGTGGACCATCCCGATGCTTTCGTGCGCAAGGTGATCTACCGGCAGCGGGTCTCCCGGTGGCGGCGGACCCGCCAGGAGGTGCTCGTGGACCGCTTTCCCGACCGCGGTGTCGGCGACGGGGCGCAGGAGCGGGCCAGGGACGCCGAGATCCATGCGGCGCTGCGCGCGCTGCCGCCGCGTCAGCGAGCCGCTCTCATGCTGCGCTACTTCGAGGACATGACCGAGGCGCAGGCCGCGGACGTGATGGGCGTGGCAACCGGGACCATCAAGAGCCTGTCCCACCAGGGGATGGCCAAGCTGCGCGCAGATCTCAAGGCCCGGCGGGCGGTCGAGGCCGAGCAGGCGGGGGAGGGACGACGATGAACGAGCGGATGCACCAGCCCGGCCGGGACACCCTGGAGGCCGAGCTGCAGGACGTCCTGGGGCGGGCGCCCTGGGGAGGACCGCAGGAGGACGTCAACGTCGACGCCGCCTGGCAGACCGGGCGACGTCGTCGGACCCGCAAGCGTGCGGGAGCCCTGGCGGCTGCCGGGCTGGGTGCTGCAGCAGTGGTTGCTACCGTGTGGTCCTCGGGGCTCATGGGCGGCTCTCGCGGGCCCGACCCGGTCGTCGCCTCCGTTATCCCCGACGGCATGACCACCTTCGTCTTTGCGGCTCCCGACGCTCCCGACGTGGACCCGAGCACCATCAGTGCGTTGACGGCGCCGCAGCCGGAGGAGCTGCACGGCACCACCTGGGAGCTGCAGGACGCGCTCTGGGGCGAGGACGGCTCGGCCAGCCAGGCCCTCGGCACCGACCTGCCGACCGTGCTCAACTTCCAGCCGACCCACTGGGGCGTCCTGACCGACCGTTGTGGTGCGTTCGTCTTCAAGGACCTCACCATCGCGGCGGACGGGCGGTTCACGCCTCAGGGCCTGGCCGATGCCGATCAGGGGTGCAACTCGCAGGCACAGGCGGCTGAGGACCTCTGGGAGGCCGCCCTGTCGGCCGGCGGCTATGTGCACGAGCTCGGGGGCGGGAACTGGCTCCTGCTCTCGGTGCAGCTGCCCCCGTCCGGGACTGTCGCCCCGACCGGACCGGAGCCGACCGACTGGGTGGCGGTGGAGACCGAGGAGGCCGAGCCGGGCCAGACGAACTCAGCCCCGCCGGCCCCGACCACGCCATCGCCGACGACGCCCGCGACGCCCGCGACGCCCGCGACGCCCGCGACGCCCGCGACGCAGCCTCCCACTGACGAGCCCTCGACGCAGGTCCCGCCGGGGCCGGCGTTCCTCGACCCGTCCCAGACCTGGGTCGACGAGCCCTGGCCGGCGGCCGGGGGCGGCCTCTTCGCCCCCACCGTCCGAGCGGGCACGCACGACGGCTTCGACCGCGTGGTGGTCGACCTGACCGGGACGCCCGAGCCCCCCGCGCCCGGCTGGCGCGCCGCCTGGACCGAAGCCCCCACGCGGGACGGGTCCGGGCTGCCGATGGCGGTCGCCGGGGACAGCGTGCTCGAGATCGTCCTCAACAGCATGGGGCTGCCCGAGCCGGGCGACCCGGTCTACGACGGGGGAGATGCCGGACGGGACACGCACACCCTGCCCGTGGTCGTGGAGGTGATTCGCACGACGCCGTTCGAGGGGCAGCTCCAGGTGTTCGTCGGCGTCGACGGTCAGCCGCGCCCCTACCGGACCTTCCTGCTCCAGGACCCGATGCGTCTGGTCATCGACATCCAGCACTGAGCGTCGACGCCGTCTACGCGTCCTCTGGCTCCTGGGGGACAGCCCCGCTCTCGGCCTCGTCCCGCTCCGCCCACTCCAGGAGCGGGGCGAGGTCGAAGACCGCGTCGTCGATCCCGGCGTGCAGGTCGCCCAGCTCGGCATATCTCCCCGGCATCGTCAGCATCGTGAAGTCGCCCGGCTCGCAGTCGGGCACCTCGTCCCAGCGCAGCGGCGCCGACACCTGGGCGCGCTCCCCGGCCCGCACGGAGTAGGCGCTCGCGATCGTGTGATCCCTTGCATTCTGGTTGAAGTCGAGGAAGACCTTCCTGGGATCACGGTCCTTGCGCCACCACGCCGTCGTCGCCTCGTCGGTGCGCCGCTCCACCTCCCGCGCGAAGGCCAGCGCCGCCCGGCGCACGTCCTTGAAGCCGTGCTCCGGCGGGATCCGCACGTAGACGTGGATGCCCTTGCTCCCCGTCGTCTTTGGCCAGCCCGCCGCCCCCAGCTCGTCGAGCACCTCGGCGACCACGCCGCATACCCGCCGGACCGTCGCGAAGTCGCACTCCTCGCCCGGATCGAGGTCGATCCGCCACTCGTCGGGCTGCTCGACGTGGTCGCGGCGGCTGTTCCACGGGTGAAACTCCACGCACGACATCTGCACGGACCAGATGACCTGGGCCAGCTCGGTGACGCACAGCTCGTCGGCGGTGAGGTTGTAGCGGGGGAAGGTCAGCCGCACCGTCTCGACCCAGTCCGGGGCACCGCGCGGCAGCCGCTTCTGGTGGACACGCTCGCCGGTGATCCCGGTGGGGAAGCGGTGCATCATGCACGGCCGCTCCCGGAGGGCGTTGACGATGCCGTCGCCGACGGACAAGTAGTAGTGCGCCAGGTCGAGCTTGGTCAGCCCTAGGTCAGGGAAGTAGACCCGGTCGGGGTTGGAGATCCGGACCGTGCGGTCGCCGACCTCGAGCTCGGTCGAGGGGGTGCTCGCGCTGCGGCTGGCCATGGCTCACCCTAGCGGCGCAGGGGTATGGGGTTGCTCCACGGCGTCCGCCGGCTCCCCGGCGGGCTCCGGCCGGGTGCGGACGAAGAACGAGATCACCACGACGACGACCGAGAGGATCACGGCCAGGGCCAGCGCCCACCGCACCCCACCCTCGAGGGCGGCCAGGTCGCCGACGCCCGACCCCAGCAGGGCGTCCTGACGCAGCGACAGCACGGCGATGGAGGCGGCCGTGCCCGCCGCGGCGGCCACCTGCTGGATCGTGCCGATCATCGCGCTGCCGTAGGGGTAGAGGTCGTGCGGGAGGGCACCCAGGCCACCGGTGAAGGCCGGGGTGAACATCAGCGCCAGGCCGACGCTGGCGACGATGTGGCACACCAGGAAGACCCAGGAGGGTGCACCCAGGGTGGCGAGCGCCATAGCCGAGAGAGACAGCAGCAGGACGAAGGCGCCGGGGACGACGAGGGGGCGGGACCCGAGCCGGTCGAACCAGCGGCCGACCAGCGGGCCCATCAGACCCATGACCAGGCCGCCGGGCATGAGGAGCAGACCGCTCTCGAGCACGGTGAAGCCGCGCACCTGCTGCAGGTATAGGGGCAGCAGGATCATCACGCCCATGAGCGCCATGAACCCCACGGAGGTGAGCAGCAGCGCGGCCAGGAACTGCACGTGACGCAGGGTCCTCAGGTCGAGCAGCGGCTCGCCGGTGCGCTGGAGCACGAGTTGACGCCAGACGAAGAGCCCCAGGCCGAGGGCGCCGACGACCAACGCGGTGGGTGCAGGGACGAGCGCGGTGGAGCCTTCGCCGCCGGCCTCGGCCAGGCCGTAGATCAGGGAGCCGAAGCCGATCGCGTTGAGCACGACGCTGACGGGGTCGAGCTGGGGCCGGGGGCCGTCCAGGTCGGGGGTGTCCGCGACGCGGAGGGCGCGCAGGCCGATGATCGTCACCACGAGGGCGATCGGCAGGACCAGGCCGAAGAGCCAGTGCCAGGACAGCCAGCGCAGGATGATGCCGGAGACGGCCGGCCCCATGGCCGGGGCCACGGCGATCGTCAGGGTGACATTGCCCATGACCTGCCCGCGGGCGTGCGGCGGGACCAGGTTGAGCAGGGTAGTCATCAGCAGGGGCATCATGATCGCGGTCCCGCTGGCCTGGACCACGCGGCCCAGCAGGAGCACCACGAAGGTGGGGGACAGCAGGCAGATCAGGGTGCCGGTGAGGAACAGACCCATCGCCAGCCGGAAGGTGGGCCGGATGCCCAGCCGCCGGATCAGCCAGCCGGTGGTCGGGATGACGACCGCCAGGGTGAGCATGAAGCCGGTGGTCAGCCACTGGACGGCACGCTCGTCGACCTGCAGCGACTCCATCAGCTGGGGCAGGGCGTTGACCAGCAGGGTCTCGTTGAGGATGACCACGAAGGCCGCCACGGTGAGTGTGCGCAGCACGGTCGTGGTCGTGCGGGGGAGGGAGGAACTCATGCGGTGCAGACCTTCGGGAGCGGAGGAGTCATCGGTCGGGCAGGACGGGCATCGCGACGATGAGGTGCTCGCTTGTGGGTAGCTGCCGGAGGCCCAAGGCTATCCGACCTAGACTCGGGCGGAGAAGTGGATTCTTCGGGCACAGCACGGACGGAGGTGGACGTGGCAGGGCGGATCAAGAGCGAGGACGTGCAGGCGGTCAAGGAGCGCGCCTCGCTGGAGGACGTCGTGCGCGACCACGTCAACCTCCGCAGCGCCGGGGTCGGGACCCTCAAGGGGCTGTGCCCCTTCCACGACGAGAAGACCGCATCGTTCCAGGTGCGACCGGCGGTGGGCTACTTCCACTGCTTCGGGTGCGGCGAGGGTGGCGACGTCATCGACTTCATCACCAAGATCGACCACCTGACCTTCACCGAGGCGGTCGAGCGGCTGGCCGACCGGCTCGGCATCACGCTGCGCTACGAGGAGGCCGGGCCCGGGGGGAAGGGCTCGGGCCCACAGGTCCCGGCGGGCCAGCGGACACGCCTGATGGAGGCGCACCGGGTCGCTGAGGAGTTCTACCACCAGGCGTTGATCGAGAGCCCGGAAGGTCGGGCGGCCCGGATCTTCCTGCACGACAAGGGTTTCAACGGCGAGCACGCCAAGCGCTTCATGGTGGGCTACTCCCCGCAGACGGGGCAGGCGCTGACCGACCACCTGCGCTCCAAGGGCTTCACCGACGAGGAGCTGGTCGTGGCGGGGCTGTCCTCGCGCGGGTCCCGTGGGCTCTACGACCGCTTCCGGGGCCGGGTGATGTGGCCGATCCGCTCCATCGCCGGGGACACGGTCGGCTTCGGGGCGAGGCGCCTCTACGACGAGGACAAGATCGCGGCGAAGTATCTGAACACCGCGGAGTCGCCGATCTACAAGAAGACCGGGGTGCTCTACGGGCTCGACCTGGCCAAGAAGTCGATCTCGACCGAGCGCCGGGCCGTGGTCGTGGAGGGCTACACCGACGTCATGGCGGCGCACCTGTCGGGGGTCGAGACGGCGGTGGCCACCTGCGGGACCGCCTTCGGCGCCGACCACATCTCGATCCTGCGGCGGATGCTGCGCGACGAGGCCGGGCGTGCCCCCGCCCGGGTCATCTTCACCTTCGACGGCGACGCAGCAGGTCAGAAGGCGGCGATGAAGGCCTTCGAGCAGGACCAGCGCTGGTCGGCCCAGTCCTACGTGGCGGTCGCCGCCGACGGTCAGGACCCCAACGACCTGTGGATCAAGGAGGGTCCGGAGGCGGTGCGGGCGCTGGTGGACTCGGCGCAGCCGATGTTCGAGTTCGCCGTCCGCACCACGCTGGCGCCCTACGACCTGTCGCTGGCCCAGGAGCGGGTGCAGGCGATGCGGGCGGTCGCCCCCATCCTCGCCGGGATCCGCGACACCACCCTGCGCCCCGAATACATCCGTGACGTCGCCGGCTGGATGGGCGTCGACCCGCAGTCGTTGACCGTCGAGACCCACAAGGTCGGCTCCGCCCCCGGACCCAACGGGCCGCCCCCGGTCCGGGAGCAGGCGGAGGACCAGGAGCCTGCGCAGCAGGCCAGCCTGCCCCGACCGGACCTGACCGACCCCGTCCAGCTCGCCGAGCGCAACCTCCTGCAGGTCGCGCTGCAATATCCCCTCGCGATCGTCGCCGAGGACATGGACGAGATCCAGCCCGCGCAGCTGCGGGCCGTGATGCACCAGGCCATCTGGCACGGGCTACGGGAGGCCGGCGGCCCCCGTGCCGCGCAGAACATGAGCGCGCGCTCGTGGAACGAAGCAGTCATCCACCGCACCCCGCCCCTGGTCCACGCTCTCGTGCAGGAGCTGGCCGTCTCCCCGCTGCCGACCCGGCTGGATCCGGCCAGTGGCCTTCCCTCGGAGGCGTATGTGGATTCCCTGGTTCTGCGCGTCCGGCTCGCGGGGCTGGAGCACCAGATCGCCCAGACCATGGGCCAGGCCCAGCGGACCCCGGAGGGCTCGCCCGACGCGCGCCGGCTCGGTGAGCAGCTCATGCAGCTGCAGCGCCAGCGCGCCCACCTCAGAGACAGGATGATGTGACGATGCGCCTCTGGAGACGTCCGACGAGGGTGGTCGGCCCACCCGTCCCGCCCCCCGAGGGCAAGCCCGACGCCTATCCGTCGGCCGTGGTGGCGGAGCTGGAGCGGGACGAGAAGGTGCTGGCCACCGCGCGGGAGGACGAGCACGGCCACTGGCTGGTCCTGACGACCTGGCGACTGCTCGAGCGCACCCCGGGGGGCGAAGCCGTCCTCGACCTGCCCTGGCTCTCGGTGGACACCGGCGCCTGGGACCCGGACGCCTGGGCGCTGTCGGTGATCTTCGTCGACGAAGGCAGCCGTCGGTGGGTCCTGCAGCGCCGGACCGGCCCCGGGCAGGTGCCGCAGGTCTTCCGTGACCGGACCACCGCCAGCGTGGTGCTGATGCGTCAGGTCGACCTCGGGCCGCGACGCACGGCGAGGGTCACCATCCGCAAGGACCTGCGGACCCGAGAGCTGCACGAGCAGGTGTTCCTGGGCAGGGGCGCGCGCCGCGAGGACCGTGACCTCATGTCCGCGGTCCTCATCGCGCGCCAGGAGCTGCGCGGACAGGTGGGGATGGACCCTGTGGACGGGGTGGCCTGAGACGGTCGTGCCGCACATGAGACCGACTCGTCGAGGCTCCGCAGGACCTGGCGTGGCCGGTGGCTTGCCCAGGACGCCGGCACGTCCCTCGGTTTTGGGTCGGGGGCTGTGGGTTTGCTACAGTCTGTCCTCGCTGCACAACTTTCCCCTGTAGCTCAATTGGCAGAGCAGCCGGCTGTTAACCGGCAGGTTGTTGGTTCGAGTCCAACCGGGGGAGCGTTGCGAAAGGGTCCCTGAACTGCGGAAACGCGAGTTCAGGGGCCACTTTCTTTCGCGTGCAGCGACTATGCATCGTTCGCAGACTGCTCCCTCTCGACCTAGAGGAGCAGCCATGGCCCTTCTCGGTCGCTTCTGGGCACGCCTCTGACCCCTCAGCCGGTCCGACGCCACCCTGCGACTGGGCAGGAGTCGATAATCCTCTCGATCGAGTCGAGCTTGATCCGCAACGTCTTGCGCCCAAGCCGGACAGCGTCGAGGTGGCCGTCGGCGATGTAGCGGCGCACGGTCTTGGTCGAGACCGCGAGGACGTCGGCCGCCTCGGCCAGCGACACGAGCTTGTGGGAGAGGGTGGCAGCCATGGTCTTCTCCTGGGTCAGAGGCGGCCCGTGTGGCCGCACTCATCCCCCAAGGCCGCCGAGTAGCCACGAGTGGCCACCCGCATGTCTGCCGCGCGGCTAAGCGATCGCGGCCCAGCGGCGCACGCGCCGCCCAGGGCTCTAGATACCAGAGTGATACCATGTCTGGATGGCGATGACTCTGCGACTTTCTCCGGAGGACGAGCGAGCCTTGGCGGCCCTGGCCGAGGCCGAGGGTGTGAGCAAGCAGGAGGCGACGGTGCGGGCGATCCGGGAGGCGGCGGCGCGGCGCGGGCATGAAGAGCGGGTCCGGGAACTGTCCGCACGCGGGCGAGAGCGGTACGCCGACCTGCTTGAGCGTCTCGGACGCTGACCCTTGGAGTACCTGACCACTGAGGACCTGCTCACCCTGGCAGCGGACCTGGGCGTAGGTCCGGTCCAGGACCTTGGCCTGCTGGACTCCGCGGCCCACCGCCCCAGCGCCAGCGTCTTCGGACATGACGCCTACCCCGACATCGACGCCAAGGCCGGAGCGCTCTTGGAATCGATCGTCGTCAACCACCCGCTCGTCGATGGCAACAAGCGACTGGGATGGCTGGCGGTCGTCGTGTTCTACGGCCTCAACGGCATCGATCTTCAAGCACCCGACGACGCCGCGTACGACCTGGTCATCGCCGTCGCCAGCGGCACGGCGGACCACCAGGTGGCAGCCCGCCACTTGGCCAAGTGGCACTCGTCGAGCTAACGGCTGGCGGCAAAGTCGGACGAGCGTAGCCGTCCTCCACGCGGCAGACATCCCAGGTTCTGGCGGTGTCAAGCGGCGGTGTTGAGGTGGTGGGCCGAGGCGGTGTTCTCGTCGTAGAAGGTGCGGTGGCGTAGGCAGCCGTGGAGTATGCCGAGCCAGCGGTTGGCGAGCTGGCGCAGCGCGGCTTGGTGGCCGATACCTCGGGCGCGCAGAGACTGGTAGTAGGCGCGGGCACCGGGTGATCCGCGCATGGAGCAGAAGGCCCACTGCTGCACGCCGTCGCCGAGGCGGCGGTTGCGGGCGTACCTGGCCAGGACTACTTTCCGGGTGCCGGAGGCGCGGGTGATGGGCGCTGTGCCGGCGTAGGCCTTGCGGCACTTGGCGTCGGCGTAGCGGTGCGGGTCATCGCCGAACTCGCCCAGGATCCGGGCGCCGAGGATCACACCGAGGCCGGGGAGGCTGGCGTAGAAGTCAGCGTCCCGGTGCCGGCCAAAATGCTCGGCCACCACCTGCCCGAGTCGCTCGATCTGGGTGTTCAGCACGGTGATGAGCGCGACCTCGGAGGCCACGATCGCGGAGTAGGCGTCCTGAACCGGGCTGGGACGCCGCAGCTCGGGCGCGGTCAGCACCTGCCGGATCTTCTCAGCGCGGGCGGTCACTTCACGCCTGTTCGCCGCGGTCAGCGCCCGGACGATCTTTGCCCGCGACAGCCTGGCGGCGGTGTCCGGGTCCGGCGCCAGGGCAAGCTGCAGCGCCTCCGGGGAGTCCAGCTCCTCGAACGCTCTCATCGCGGCCGGGAGAAACTCTCGCAACGCCGAGCGCAGGCGCAGCACGTGCCGGGTCCTGTCCCAGATCAGCGACTGGTGGGTGCGTGCGCTGACCTTGACCGCCTCGCCGATTGCGCTGTCGCCGGCGACCGAGCGGTGGTGGGCCCGGTCCAGGCGGACGATCCCGACAAGCAGGTGCGCATCCGCAGTGTCCGACTTCGCCCCGGAGGTCGAGTGCCGCTCCCGGTACCTGGCCACCGACATCGGGTTCAACCCGTACACGGTGTACCCGGCCGCCACCAGTGCCCCGACCCAAGGGCCACGGTCGGTCTCAATACCCACCACGACCTGCGTCGCCGCACTGGCCGGGTCGATGTCGGCCCATTCCGGAGGAGCGTGCTCCGCGAGCAGCGCGTGCAGCCGGGTCACCCCGGCCAGCCCCTCGGGTAGCCGTCTTCGCGCGAGCACCTTCCCGGCCTCGTCGACAATCTCGACGTCGTGGTGGTCCTCGGCCCAGTCATCACCCACGAACAACATCGCCCTGCTCTCCTTCGCCTTGTCGCGACCCTGGCCAGCAGCGTGGAGGAGACTTCCGGCGTCCTAAGGGTCAAGTGCTCACCCGCACCATCGGGGGCACGTCATCCCAGCAGCGGTCACGCCTCCTCACGACTGGCGGGCGCACGGTCTGCCGCGAGACCTCGAAGGTCAGTAGCGGAGAGTGTTGACCCGCCGGCCGCTACCAGGACCGAGCCTGCCAGAGGCTTCGGCAGAACCCATTAGTAGCGTGCGTCCAGAGCAGCCCGCCAGCGCTCCGGCGGTGAGGGCCGTGGCCATGTATGGCTTCGAGCGCGGGAATCGAACCGTGACTGCATATGTGGCGAGGTCTGCTGGGCTACGCCAGCCGCCCTTGGCGGACGAAGTTCAGGTAACTTAACTTTTGTGGATCAGCGGGCCGAGGTCGACGCGGTCGGAACCAGTCGCCGGGTGGACGGGGGAGACGAGGGCTGGGTCGGTCGTCAGCCGTTGCCGTGGTTGTTGGGGCCGGCGTTCGTGGCGGCGGTGGCCTATGTCGACCCGGGTAATGTGGCGGCGAACCTGACGGCGGGTGCGCAGTACGGGTACCTGCTGGTGTGGGTGCTGGTGGCGGCTAACGTCATGGCTGTTCTGGTCCAGTACCTGTCGGCAAAGCTGGGCCTGGTCACCGGCTCGAGCCTGCCGGAGGTGCTGGGCGACCGGCTTCCGCGCGGCCGCCGGCTGGCGTTCTGGGCCCAGGCCGAGCTGGTCGCTGCTGCGACCGACCTGGCAGAGGTCATCGGTGGCGCGATCGCCCTGCACATTCTCTTCGGCCTCCCGCTCCTGGTGGGAGGGGTCATTGTCGGGGTGGTCTCGATGCTGCTGCTGGCCGGTCAGACGTACCGGGGTCCGCGGCACTTCGAGCTCGTCGTGACCGGCTTGCTGGTGGTCATCACGGTCGGTTTCGTGGCCGGTCTGTTCTTCGGCCCGGTCGACTGGGGCGAAGCCGCCGCCGGGGTCGTCCCCCGGTTCGAGGGTGCCCAGACGGTGCTGCTGGCCGCCAGCATGCTGGGGGCGACGGTGATGCCGCACGCGATCTACGCCCACTCGGCCCTGGCGCGGGACCGGCACGGCCACCCACCGCCGAGGGCGGCGCTGCCGCAGCTGCTGGCCGCTACCCGCTGGGACGTGCTGCTGTCGTTGCTGGTGGCGGGGTCGGTCAACATCGCGATGCTGCTGCTGGCTGCGGGCAACCTGGCCGGGGTGCCGGGCACCGACACCATCGAGGGGGCCCACGAGGCGATCGTCTCGGCGCTGGGACCGGCGGTCGGCATCGCTTTCGGCATCGGGCTGCTGGCCTCGGGGCTGGCGTCCACGTCGGTGGGCTGCTACGCCGGCTCGGCGATCATGGGTGGGTTGCTGCGCGTGCGGCTCAGCGTCTTCACCCGCAGGCTCATCACGCTGATCCCGGCGCTGGTGATCATCGCCGCCGGTGTCGACCCGACCTGGGCGCTGGTGCTGTCCCAGGTGTTGCTGAGCCTGGGTATCCCGTTCGCGCTGATCCCGCTGGTCCAGTTGACCAGCGACCGGGCGCTGATGGGGAGCTTCGTCAACCGTGCGGTGCTGAGCTGGGCCGCCTGGGTCGTGGTCGTCCTGATCGTGGCGCTCAACCTCGCGTTGCTCGTGCTGACCGCGACCGGGGCCGGCTGACCCGCGAGCGTGACTAGCCTCGTGCCGTGCAGCTGAGCGAGATCACCCCGGTGGCCCAGGACTACCTGAAGGTCATCTGGTCGGCGACCGAATGGGGAGACGCGCCGATCACCACGACGGGCCTGGCACGGCGCATGGGGACCACCGCGCCGAACGTGACCGACACCCTCAAGCGCCTGGCGGCTCAGGGGCTGGTGGAATACACGCCGTACCGGCCGGTGGTGCTGACCGCCTCGGGGCAGCGGTACGCGCTGGAGATGGTGCGCCGCCACCGGCTGCTGGAGGCCTACCTGGTCAGGTGCCTCGGGTACCGCTGGGAGGAGGTGCACGAGGAGGCCGAACGGCTGGAGCACGCTGTCTCCGACACCTTGATCGAGCGGATCTCCGCCCAGCTTGGTCACCCCGAGGTCGACCCGCACGGAGACCCCATACCCAGCGCGACCGGGCAGGTGCACCGGCCCGCCGGGGCAGGTCCGCTGGCCGAGGCCGAGCAGGGCGAGTACGTCGTCGTCCGCGTCTCCGACCACGACCCGGGAGTGCTGGTCGGGCTGCGTGATCGGGGCATCGCCCCGGGGGCGCACCTGAGCGCGGGAGCCGGTGGGGTCTTCGGTCCGGTGCACCCCGGTGGGCACCAGGCGGCGCTGGCGGGAGAGGAGGTCCGCGCGATCTGGGTCGTGCCCGCGGGCCGGACGGCTTCACCGGGTTGAGCGGGCCGTTTCGGGCCGACGTCGTGGCTTACTGGGGTCAGGCCCTTTCAGTGTCGGCGGCTAGGGTCCGCCGCGGGCGCGCTGTCGGTCTTGCCGGTGCCGCCTCGTCCATGACCGTCAGTCGGTGTCTGTCCTCTGGGAGTGTGTAGTGCGTAACGTGGTCGTCTCTGGCGTGTTGATCGCCGTCTTCGCGGCGGTGGTCGGCGTCGCTGTTCTCCTCACCGGGTCCTCCGCCCGCTCCGGTGGTGCGGACGCGGCGGGTGCCGGGTCGGTGCCCCTGGTGCGCGAGGACAGCCATGTCGTCGACGATGCCGGTGAGGGGGCGCCGGTGCTGGTGGAGTTCCTGGACTTCGAGTGCGAGGCGTGCCTGGCGGCCTACCCGCTGGTGGAACAGGTCCGGCAGGAGTACGCCGGGGAGCTGACGTTCGTGGTGCGCTACTTCCCGATCGATGGTCACCCCAACTCGATGACCGCGGCGGTGGCGGTCGAGGCCGCGGCGCAGCAGGGCAGGTTCGAGGACATGTACACGCGCATGTACAAGACGCAGACCGAGTGGAGCCACCGGCAGGAGTCGATGGCGCCGGTGTTCCGCGACTTCGCCCAGCAGCTCGGCCTCGACATGGACGCCTATGACGCCGCGGTCGCCGACCCGGCCACGCAGGAGCGGGTCGAGCAGGACCGCCAGGACGGGCTGGCGCTGGGGGTGCGGGGCACCCCCACCTTCTTCCTGGACGGCAAGCCCCTCGAGCTCACCTCTGCCGAGGACTTCCGCGCCCGGATCGATGCAGCCGTCAACGACTGATCCCGGCAAGACCACCACCGCCCTGGCTCGGGCGGGCGGCCCGGGGTCGCCGGCACTCGGGTGGGTGCTGCTGGCGTGCGGGGTGGTCGGCCTGTCGGCGGCGCTCGTGCTGCTGGTGGAGAAGTTCCGGCTGGTTGCCGACCCCGCGTACGTGCCCAGCTGCAGCATCAGTCCCCTGCTGAGCTGCGGGTCGGTCATGAGCACCCCGCAGGCGGAAGTGTTCGGGTTCCCCAACCCGATCCTGGGCGTGGCGGGGTTCGCCGCGCTCGTCGCGGTCGCGGTCACCATCCTCGCTGGCGCCCGCCTGCCCTCCTGGTACTGGGTCGGGCTGACTGTGGGCACGGGCCTGGGCGCGGTGTTCGTGCACTGGCTCATCTTTCAGAGCCTCTACCGCATCGGCGCCCTGTGCCCGTACTGCATGGTGGTCTGGGTCGTCACGGTTACCGCGCTGGTCGCGGTGCTCGCCCGCTGGTCCACCGCGGGTGCGCTGCCGCGGTGGGTCGCCACCTACGCCAGCAGCCTCGCCGTCGCCTGGGTGCTGCTCGTCGCCGGTCTCATCGCCGTTCGGTTCTGGGACTACTGGGTCGCCGGTCTCTAGAGCCGTAAGGGTCCCGACACCGCACCCCCAAGTGAGTTATCATCGCCGCATGACGATGACATCGGACAGCATGAGCGGGCCGGCGGCGCCTGCAGGGAGCGACGGACTAGAGGTGGCTGCAGCGTTGTTCCACGGCCTGTCGGACCCTTCCCGGCTGGCGATCCTGCAGCACCTGACCCTGGGCGAGCACCGGGTGCGTGACCTGACCGAGCACCTGGGGCTGGCACAGTCGACGGTCAGCGCGCACCTGGCGTGCCTGCGGGACTGTGGCCTGGTGATGTCCCGGCCGCAGGGCCGGGCCTCGATGTTCTCGTTGACCAGTGCACCTGAGCTGCTGGGCGTGCTGGACGCCGCGCAGCGGCTGCTCGCGGTCTCGGGGTATGCGGTGGCGCTGTGCCCGAACTACGGCGTCGGCACCGAGGGCAACCCCGCTCCGGAGCGGCTGTGCACCCACGCCGGACAGGAGGCAGGAGCATGAGGGGGCAGGAGACTCCGGAGCGGGAGGTCCTGGTGGACGCGTGCGGGTGCGAGATCACCCCGCCGCCTCCCACGGGCGGAGGCGGCGAGAGCGAGGAGCCGGTCACCCGGCTCTGGCACGTGCGGGAGGTACAGCTGGGCCTGCTCTCCGGTGCCCTGCTGGGGGCCGGGTTCCTCGCCGGGCTGGCGGGGTCGGAGACGGTGCAGCTGGTGCTGGCCGCGGCGGCGCTGCTGGTGGGCGGGTCCACGTTCGTCCCGGGCGCGCTGCGGAGGCTGGCGCGCGGCAAGCTCGGTGTCGGCCTGCTGATGACGATCGGCGCGGTCGGCGCCACCCTGCTGGGGCAGGTGGAGGAGGCCGCTGCGCTGGCGTTCCTGTTCTCCCTCAGCGAAGGCTTGGAGGAGTACTCCCTGGCCCGGACCCGGCACGGCCTGCGGGCGCTGCTGGACCTGGTGCCCAAGGAGGCCAGGGTGCTGCGCGGCGGCCGCGAGCTCGTCGTCGACCCCGCCGCACTGGTGGTCGGAGACGTCATGGTGGTCCGGCCCGGTGAGCGGCTGGCGACCGACGGGAGGGTGCGGACCGGCCGCAGCAGCCTGGACACCTCGGCCATCACCGGGGAGTCCATGCCGGTGGAGACCGGGCCCGGCCAGGACGTCTTCGCCGGGTCCATCAACGGCACCGGCGCCCTCGAGGTCGAGGTCACCTCCACCGCGCAGGACAACTCCCTGGCCCGCATCGTGCACGTCGTGGAAGCCGAGCAGTCCCGCCGCGGCGCCACCCAGCGACTGGCCGACCGGATCGCCAGCCCGCTGGTGCCTGGCATCCTGATCGCCGCTGTCCTGACGGTGCTGATCGGAGCCTTGCTGGGTGACCCCTCGGTCTGGATGCACCGGGCCCTGGTCATGGTCGTGGCCGCTTCACCGTGTGCGCTGGCGATCTCGGTGCCGGTCACCGCCGTCGCCTCGATCGGCGCGGCCAGCCGCCGCGGCATCCTGGTCAAGGGCGGCGCCGCGATGGAGGCCCTGGGTCGGGTGCGGACCGTCGCCCTGGACAAGACCGGCACACTGACCCGCAACCAGCCGGCCGTGATCGACGTCGCCGTCACCGCGGGTCATGACCGGGGCCAGGCGCTGGCCTGGGCCGCCGCGCTGGAGGCTCGCAGCGAGCACCCGCTCGCCGCCGCCATCCTGGCCGCGACCGACCAGGTGCCGCCCGCCCAGCACGTGGAGGCGGTCGTCGGCGCTGGGCTGGTCGGCACCGTCGACGGTGCGCGGGTTCGGCTGGGCAGGCCCTCCTGGGTCAAGCCCGGTGACCTCTCCTCGGCCGTGGACGGTATGCAGCAGGCCGGGGCGACCGCGGTCGTGGTCGAGGTCGACGGCCACCCGGTCGGCGCGATCGCCGTCCGGGACGAGCTGCGGCCGGAGGCGACCGAGGTCATCTCCCGCTTCCACGACCACGGCTACACCGTGGCCATGCTCACCGGCGACAACCAGGCCACCGCCCAGGCCCTGGCCGCACAGGCCGGCATCGAGCAGGTGCACGCCGACCTGCGCCCCGAGGACAAGTCCACGGTCATCGCCCGGTTGCGCGGGCACGCACCGACCGCGATGGTCGGCGACGGCGTCAACGACGCTCCTGCGCTGGCCACCGCCGACGTCGGCGTCGCGATGGGCGCCATGGGCACCGACGTCGCGATCGAGACCGCCGACGTCGCCCTCATGGGGGACGACCTACGGCTGCTGCCGTTCGCGTTCGACCACGCCCGCCGCACCCGGGCCATCATGCTGCAGAACGTGGTGCTGTCCCTGGTCCTGATCGCGGTCCTGATCCCGCTGGCCCTCTTCGGGGTCCTCGGTCTGGCGGCAGTCGTGCTGATCCACGAGCTGGCTGAGGTCGTGGTCATCGCCAACGGTGTCCGCGCCGGGCGCGCCACCTCGCCGCCCCTGCGGACCGGCGAGCCCAAGAGGGATGTCGTGGAGCCAGGAGTGAGGACGTGAGTGCCGGGCACGACCACGGGACCGTGCAGACCCACCGGGGCCGGCTGGCGGTCGCCTTCGCGATCACCGCCACCATCCTGATCGCCGAGGTGGTCGGCGCCTTGTGGACCGGCTCCCTGGCCCTGCTGGTGGACGCCGGGCACATGCTCACCGACACCGCCGGACTGGCCATGGCCCTGGTCGCCGCGTCGTTGGCGATGCGCGAGCCCACACCCGAACGCACCTGGGGGTTCCGGCGTGCTGAGGTCCTCGCCGCCGGCGCGCAGGCCACCGTGCTCCTGGGCGTGGGGGTCTACGCCTTCGTCGAGGGTGTCCGGCGGCTGTACGAATCGCACGAGGTCAGCTCCACCGGCCTGCTGCTCTTCGGTGTCGTCGGCCTGCTCGGCAACATCGCCTCCATCCTGGTGCTCAGCTCGGGGCGCGGCGCCAACCTGAACATGCGCGCCGCGTTCCTGGAGGTCGTCAACGACGCCCTCGGGTCGGTGGCCGTCATCGTCAGCGCGGTCGTCATCGCCACCACTGGCTGGGTCCGCATCGACGCCATCGCCGGCATGGCCATCGCCGCGCTCATCGTGCCCCGTGCCGTGAAGATCCTCGGGGAGGCCGGACACATCCTGCTGGAGTCCACGCCCAAGGGACTGGACCTGGACGACGTCCGCGCCCACATCCTGGCCGTCCCGCACGTCCAGGACGTCCACGACCTGCACGCCTCGACGATCGCCTCGGGCCTGCCCGTGCTCACCGTGCACGTCGTCCTGGACGAGGAGTGCTTCACCGACGGGCATGCCGCCGACATGCTGGCCCAGCTCCAGGACTGCGTGGCCGCCCACTTCACCGTCAGCATCGAACACTCCACCATCCAGCTCGAGCCCCCCGACCACGCCGAACGCGAACAGATCATGCACGCCTGAAGTCCAGCGGTCCATGCACCTCCACGAACGCCCACCCGCGTGACGTACCGCATCGTCACGAGTGGCGCCGCCGGGTCATGTCCCTCGAAGGTCACCATCAGCGTCGGACGAAATGGCGTCAATCCCTCCGCGGCAAAATAGTGCGGCCTTCGACCGACACGCGCCGGTAAGCGGAGCCTTCTCGAACCCAGGCATCTGATGTCAGAGCGGAGAGGTCCGACAGCAGGTACTCGAGCTGCTAGGAGATCGCCAGTGACCCGCGCATTACCTTGCCGCGGAGGTGTCGTCCCCGTCCGACGCCGGTGCCCCATCGTCTCCCCGCGAACGGTCGACGTCGGCGATGGCCTCCTCCGGGCGAGGCGGGACGGTCTGGTCCTCCTCGAGGACTTCTAGCTCATGGTCGGGCTGATCGCTCACGGCTGCCTCCTGTCCCAAGTCTATGGGGATCCCCAACGCCAGGGCATCCAGCGCCGAGCCCACCCGGACGGCGCACCATTAGGACAGCTGATCTCTCGGCACGCTCCAGCCGAGTCGGCGCCACAGCAGCACGCTCGGCGGCAAAGTAGTGCGTTTCAAGGGCCTGCGAGAATGAGGTGGTGATCCGCATCATGGCCACTCGGCTCTGTGCAGAGTGTGCTGCCCGAAGGCGTGACTCGTGACGCTGCTGAGGGTAGGGGGCCGGCTGTGCGCCAGCGCCTCTCGGGGTGAAGCGCCCCAGGTTCTGTGCCGCTCCTATACGGGTTGCGGCTCTCGGTTGAGGGTCGCGTAGTGGGCGTTCTCGTACTCCACTGGGGACATCATGCCAAGGCTGCCGTGGAGGCGTCGCTGGTTGTACCAGTCGACCCAGGCAGCGGTGGCGTACTCGACGTCCGCGATGGTCTTGTAGGGCCCGTCGCAGAAGACGGTGGTGCGGATGCACTCGGTCTTGTACAGGCCGATGGCGCTCTCCATCAAGGCGTTGTCGAACGCATCACCGACCGAGCCGATGGAGGGTCGCAGGCCTTCCAGGGCCAGGTGCTCGGTGAATCGCAGCGAGGTGTACTGCGACCCGGCGTCCGCGTGGCAGATCAGGCCGGGTGCGACGGGGTGCCCGTCGTGGTCACGCTGCCAGATCGCCATCCGCAGCGGGGTCATCACCAGGTCGACCTCCTTGGTCGTGGCAGCGTGCCAGGCCACGATCCGCTGGGCGAAGACGTCCAGGACGAACGCGACGTACACCCACCCGGTCCAGGCCCGGACGTAGGTGAAGTCCATCACCCAGGTCTGGTTCGGGCAGGTGGCGGTGAAGTCGCGATCCAACAGGTCGCCAGCGCGCCGCCCGTCCTTGGTGGGGATCGTGGTCCGGATGCCCTTGTCGCGGCGGAGGCCGGACAGGCCCAGGGCGCGCATCGCCCGGTCGACCGCCCCGGCCGAGGCGTCGGGCAGGCCGCTGCGGCGGACCAGCGCGGTCATCTTGCGTCGCCCGTACAGCCCTTCCGGGGCTAGCTGACGGGCGCCGGTGCGGGTGTTGGTGGTCCAGGCCAGGTCGCGCACCAGGTCCATCACCAGAGCATCGGTGTGCGTGCGGGCCGAGGGCTGGCGGGAGTTGTTCTTCCAGGCCCGGTAGGTGCGCGCGGCGACCTGCAGGCCCTGCTCGCGCAGGACCCGGCAGATCGACTCGACCGCGTGCCCCTGGGCGCGCTGGGCGTCGATGAACGCCATGATCATCGGTTCCGGGGGTCGAGCTCCCCCACGAAGAAACTCGTGGCCGCCTTCAGGATGGCCACGTCCTCACGCAGCCGCCGGTTCTCGGCCTTCAGCTTCTTGATCTCCGCCTGCTCGGCCGTGGTGGTCCCTGGCCGGTCGCCGGCATCGATCTCGGCCTGGGCGACCCACCGCCGCAACGATTCCTTGCCCACTCCTTCCTGCCGGGAGACCGCCAGCACGGCCGCGGTCATCGTCGGGTACTCGTTGCGGTGCTCCAGCACCAACCGCACAGCCCGAGCCTTCAGCTCGGGATCGATCTTCTTCGGCATGACATGCATCCTTCCGGACTCGAAAGGAAGCGGCATCAAACCTGGGGCGCTTCA
>NZ_JBQGWG010000028.1:0-37047 GCF_052073805.1 Ornithinimicrobium panacihumi
TGTCGGCGGCGCTTGAAAACTAGACAGTAACGGCGCTCGAAAAGTGAACACTCCGCCAACGATTGGAGTGTGATCACCATGGAGGACTGGGCGCTGATCAGGAGGCTGGCCGCCGACGGCGTGCCGAAGGCCAGGATCGCCAGGAAGTTGGGCATCTCGAGGACGACGGTCATAAACGCCATCGCCTCGGACGGGCCACCGAAGTACGAGAGAAGAGCGGGTCCAACGTCGTTCACGCCGTATGAGGCGCGGGTGCGTGAACTCCTCGAGGAGACGCCGGACATGCCCGCGACGGTGCTGGCCGAACGGGTCGGGTGGACCGGCTCGATCCGATGGTTCCGCGACAACGTCAACCGCCTGAGGGTCGACCACCGCCCGATCGACCCGGCCGACCGGCTGACCTGGACGGCCGGGGACGTAGCGCAGTGCGACCTGTGGTTCCCGCCGCGCAAGATCCTGCTCGAGGACGGCTCCCGTACCCTGCTTCCGGTACTGGTCATGACCTGCGGGTACTCCCGGTTCACGCTGGGGAGGATGATCCCGACCCGAAAGACCCCGGACCTGCTCCTGGGCACGTGGGAGCTGCTGGATCAGCTGGGTCGGGTGCCGCGCCGGCTGATCTGGGACAACGAGCCCGGCATCGGACGAGGCAAGCTGACCGAGCCGGTCGCGGTGTTCGCCGGGATGCTGGCCACGAAGGTGGTGCTGCTACCACCGCGGGATCCCGAGTCCAAGGGCATCGTCGAACGCCGCAACCGCTTCTTCGAGACCTCCTTCATGCCCGGGCGCCACTTCGAGTCCCCAAGCGACTTCAACGCCCAGTTCGCCCACTGGCTGTCCGCTGCTAACGCCCGGACGGTGCGCACGATCAAGGCCCGTCCGGTGGACCTGCTCGCCGCGGACAAGGAGGCGATGCTGCCCCTGCCGCCGGCGGTGCTGCACCTGGGCTGGCGCAACCACGTCCGCCTCGGCCGGGACTACTACGTGCGCGTCGACACCTCCGACTACTCCGTCGACCCCCGCGCGATCGGGGCCCGGGTCGACGTCGCCGCAGACCTGGACACCATCCGGGTCCGCCAGGCCGGCCGGCTGGTCGCCGAGCACCCACGCCGGTGGGCCCGGAGCATGACCGTGACCGACCCCGCCCACGTGGCGACCGCCGCCGCGCTACGGCGCGACTACCAGCACCCCAGGTCCCGTCCCGAGGCCGACGACCTGGTCCGGGACCTGGCCGACTACGATAAGGCGTTCGGGATCGACGCCGGCGAGCTGGAGTCGCGATGAGCCGCAAACCAGCATCCGCGAGCGAGTCGCTCAAGCAGATCACCCACCTGGCCGCGGCGCTGAAGGCGCCGCGGATCACCGAGTCCGCCGCCCGCCTGGCCGACCACGCCCGCGACAGCGGGTGGACCCACGAGGACTACCTGGCCGCGGTCCTGGAACGCGAGGTCGCCGCCCGCAACGCCTCCGGGGCCCGGCTACGCATCCGCGCCGCCGGCTTCGGCGCGGTCAAGACCCTTGAGGACTTCGACTTCGACCACCAACCCGGCGCCCGCACCCCGATCCAGGCCCTCGCCTCCGGTGCGTACCTGGCCGAGCACCGCAACGTCGTCCTCCTCGGACCGCCGGGCACGGGCAAGACGCACCTGGCCACCGCCCTCGGCGTCGCCGCCGCCCGGCAAGGACACCGGGTCCTGTTCGCCACCGCCACCGACTGGGTCACCCGCCTGACCGAGGCCCACGACCGCGGCCGCCTGCCGACCGAGCTCACCCGGCTGCGCCGCTACGGCCTGATCATCGTCGACGAGGTCGGCTACCTGCCCTTCGAGCAGGACGCCGCCAACCTCTTCTTCCAGCTCGTCTCCTCCCGGTACGAGCACGCCTCCCTCATCCTGACGTCGAACTTGCCGTTCAGCTCCTGGGCCGGCGTCTTCGGCGACCAAATCGTCGCCGCCGCGATGATCGACCGCATCGTCCACCACGCCGACGTCATCGCCCTCAAAGGCGCCTCCTACCGGCTCCGCGACCGCGGCGTCGAGACGCTTCCCAGCATCAAGGCCGAGCAGGAATCCCTAGACTGAGACCGTTCACTCTTCGACCGCCGAAACCGCCCAGTTTTCGAGCGCCGTCGACAATAACCCCACGTTGGGGCGCACAGGCCGCCTCCACTCTCGTGAGGAGATCTCGCCGGGCAGACCGCGCGCGGTCCGATCCGAGGGACGCAGACGACCGGATCTGCCGATGAGCGGATGTTGGCCACCACAGTCGAGGGTGAGCGATGCCGCAGATTGCGTCATCGGGAGCGGGAGACTACCCGAGCAGGACGCCAAGGCACCTGGAACACCCGGTCCTGCCTCATCTGCCATATGCGGCCGGGAGCGCTTACCACCAACTTGCCGTGCACGAGCCCGCCACCTAGCCCTTGCTGGCGGACCATCGAGGTCCTGCGCGGCCGTGTGCTTGAGAACTATGCGTTCGCCGCCTCGAAGGCCGCCAACTCCGCCTCCAACTCATCGAGCGCGGCCGTAAGCCCGTCGATAAACGCCGCCGGGTCCCGCGCCCGGCGCGTTCCGTCACTGGCGAAGTCCCATGCGTATGGCGCCGGCCAGCGTCCCATCTCCGCACGCCGCAGGCCCTCCTCGGCGATGCTCACGGCCGCGTGGAGCTTGACGAAACCCCAGCGCCCCTGCGTCTCCCGGTACGACACGGACAGGGCGGTGCCGCCGTGGCGTCGCACCCGGCCGACCGTACCCAGCCGCTCGCGCAGGTGCGCCAGGCGTAGCCGGCACTCGCCCAGACGCACCATCAGCAACTCCTCAGCGGCCTCCTCACGCAGTTCCGCCAAACTCGTTAGGGTGACGTTGCTCTTATGGGCCATCCGGACGGCGCCGGCTTGGAAGCCAACCTCGCTCAGTAATACTCCTCGGTCGGCGCCGACGTCGCGCACGATCTCGGCCAGCGCCGTGACGTGCAACTTCTCTACCCGGCGCCGGCGCCACTTGCACTCCACCACCCATAACTGCTCCAGGCCGGCGAGCCGACTGCGCACGACAACATCGACGTCATGCGCGCCGCGAACGCCGTCGAGGCGCTCGTCCGTCGTCGCCTCCAGCCCAACCGAGCGGAAGAGCGCCGCCGCCGACTCTTGGTAGTCCTGCCAGATCGCCACACGGTTAGTTTGGCCGTGGCGCGAGGCCACCACTACTGGCAGAGCCAAACTCATGCCGCACGCGCGCTGTCCGAGCGGAGTACCGGGCCCCGCCGATGAGCGGTCGCCCGCCAGAGGCTCCCGGGCGCCCCATTCCGCCCAGATTGGTCCACCTCAGCCGCGGATCGAGGCTCAGCGCAGACGTAGCTCGCTTGATGCGGCTTGCTTCCGTGGCTAGAGGGGTCGTCGGCGAGGAGTGTCGGCCCCATCGGGCACGCTGGTCCCGTGGACGACATTGCGGAGAAATTGCTGCCAGGTCCCGTTTTCGTGGTCGCTCGGGACTACCTGAGCCGCGCCCGAGCCAGCCGCGCTCGCATCAACGCCCTCTGGAACTCGATGCGGGATCACCAGTCGTTCTCCGCGTGGATCGAGTCTCCCGAGCCTCTCATCCGTGAGTTGTGGTGTTCCTTTGAGCCCAATTTCGCCCTTCAGCGAGAGGCGGACGAAGCTATGGCCGCTTTCCTCCGCAACATCAAGGCCGCCCTGGATGCCTGCGTTCTTGCTGCGGCGAACGCTGTCTGCCGCCCGATCGGGCTGGTTGAACCCGAACTGCACACGATGCCGTTGATTGACGCGGCCTCAGACTTCGATAATCTTCCTGCTCAGGGGCAGTTGCCGGGACTGCGCCCAGACCAGATCCGTGCCCTCCGACTCCTGCAGCCGTTCACCGAACGCCTGGATACCAAGGAGTCCATACGGACGATCGCCCGAGACATGGCGCACCTCACGGCCGGGCTGGAGGCTTTGACCTCATGGGAAACTTCCGGTGGAGATCGTCCACTGTTCACGGCATGGGCGTCCGAAGCAGACCCCAAACCTGACCTTCCAGACGGTGTACGTGTCGAGAAGACAGAACTCGACCCAGCAGGTCCACTAAGTCAGCCCAAGCGGTTGGCCAGATTCACTCTGGACAAGGACTCGGCTACAGCCTCGTTCGCCGGTGACCCCAACGTTTCCTTCGACGTGATCTTGAACGCCGGCCCCTGGCCGGATGAGCCTGATGACAACTTCTCCCACCGCTCGCATGGGCTCGTTGTCATCACACGGCACCTCATCGAGGGTCTGGAGCGGTCGGTCGGAGGCCCCTACCGTGTCGATCTTCTCCGTTCGCTGGACCGAAACATCCCAGCGGCGAAGGTCGACACGTGGCTGCCCGTCAAGTTCAGCAACGACGATGAAGAGGCTGAGGCCAGGACCGCCATAGCGGAATCCGACAGGAGCATGGCGACCTACCTAAACGACGACGGCACGCTTGTGTACTTACGCCTTTCCGAGGCTGGCAGCGTCATAGGACGTGAGATCGCGCCCGCACGCGAACTGCTGAATTCCACCCAAGACGGGACGGTCGTCGAGGAAGCAGTTCGGGCCGCTGCCGGCAGTTGGGGCCTGCGCGACCTCGTGCTCCGACCGAAGGTCTTTGTGAAGGGCAGCGGGATACGCGAACTCGGCGACGGGACGATCCTTGCCGGCCCACGCGGAATCAGTCTCCAAGTGAAGGCCCGAGGTGTCACCGGAGACACCACGGAGAAGGCAACGAAGTGGATGCTGAAGAACGCAGCGCACGGACTGCGACAAGCACGCGGGACGATCAGGACGGCCCTGCTCAACCCCGCCGTCGAGCTCACGAACCTCCGCGGACGCCCCATCACGATTCGCGGAAGGTCCGTCGCGTGGATCCCCGTCGTGGTAATCGACCACCCCAACCCTCCTCCGACGGGTGTCATCCCGGCGTCCGACCCTAAAGGAGCCAGCGTTGTGCTAACTCGGCGGGACTGGGAGTTTCTTTGGGATCAACTTCGTTCCGCAACGGCGATCGTCGACTACCTCCATCGCGTTGCCCAAGAAGAGGATCCGCTCGAGCTGGGCGCAGAGAGCAATCGGTATCTCGACCTTGCCGACAAGGATGCGGAGACCCCGCCGGACAAGTTGCCGGACTGGATACCAGAGGCCGAAGCGCTTCACGCCAGCCTGCCACTTCTCCCTCACGACCCTGCAGGGTCAGCCGACCGCTTCGGACACTCGATCTTCCAGCAGATTCTCGAGGACATAGCGAACACCGACTTCACCGGTGATGAAGCAGACCGCATCATGCTCCTCTCGCACATCGATCGCGTCCCGGTGGCGGCACGGGCCGAACTGGGCAGACTTCTGCTGCGACGGCTGACCCGCTGTGCCGAAGCGGCACCCGATGTTCACCGGGTGGACCACCGAATCATGTACATCGACCAAGGCGCTCTCCAGCTCACTTTCACGACCATGTCGCAGCTGACCGGACACCACCAGGAGATCTACCGCTCGTGGCTCTTGCTGCGTCGTCAGGACTTTCTGGCAAAGTCGAAGGCTCTCGGCCCTGTTTACCCCTGGACTGTGGGCGTTCTGCTCACGCCCCGTCCTGACGCTCCAAGGCCGTGGGACACGACGACGATCTCCACGAACGGACCGCCTGCATATGACGCGGCCGACTATGCCCGGTTCACCGAGATGTTCAAGCCCAACCTCTGACGTGCGCCATCCCGCAGCGCGCCGCGTCATTTCGCCCCGAATGGCGGAGGGAACGGCCACGCGGAGGCGCACGCAACTGCCGCAAGTGGCATTTATGCGTTGCCGGTCTGGCTCTGAACTTCGAGCGTCGTGGTCAGTTCCCGGATCGCTGCGACGATGACGGGGTCGGTGTCGTAGTGAGCCGTGAGCCATGCCAGGACTGCTCGTGAGGCGTTGAGGTTGTCCGTGTAGCCGGGAATCATCCGGTCCAGCGGGAAGCCTCCCGGTAGAGAGGCACGCTCGATACGGCGGGTCGCCTCGAAGCGGTCCGGGTGGTCCAGCTCCGTGGTCGGGTCGAGCCGCACCAGGGCCAGGACGCGGTCGACGGCGTAGACCTGGATGAACCGCATGGCGGTCAGGCGCTCACCCCTCAGCTCGCGGTGCAGACCGACATAGAGGTTGGTCAAAGCCTCGTTGAGGTGGAAGTCCACGTTGTCCATCGCTGTTGCGGCCGGTAAGGCGGCACCGAGGGCGAGCGGGTCAGCACCTCCACGTGACCAGACCACACGCGCCCCGGTGACCGGCAGGGCAGCGAACTGGTCCGGGGTGAAGATTGCGTACTCCAGGAACAGCCCGTCGGTCAGGAGTGCCTTCCTCCCGTTCGGGTCGTTGACAAAGCTGTATGCGACCTGGCTACCGAATCCCTGAAGCCAGCTGGTGTCCTGCAGGTACCGGTCCTTGGTGTCGGTCGTGTCGACAAGGAGGCAAAAGTCGATGTCGGAGTGGTCGTCGAACCGGTGCGTCTCGACCCCGGCCGAGCCCAGGCCCAGGACCGCCTGGACTTGCGGGTCGGTGGCCACGTGCACGGCGAGGTCGTCCAGCCGGAGCAGGTTGGGGTGCATGCCGTTCATTCTGCACGCGGATCGGGACCGGTGCTCCGCTGCCAGGCGCCGAGGCATGTCGTCGTCCTTTCGATGAGGCGACGTCTCTGCCCCGCACGGGGTCACACCCACCGAGGTCGCGACACCGCACAGGAGAGGGACGCCAGACGCCCCTTTCGGGATGCCATCCTCTGCCGCGTGCTGCATCTCGAGTTCCACGTCGCGGGCCGCGGTAGCGTGCCTGCGTGGCAGCCGAGCCGACCTTGAACGACTTCCGCCTTGAACCGGCCGTGGGCGTCCGCAACTGGGAGGACGGCAAGTACCACCGGGTCTTCGAGCACCACTTCTTGGACTTCATGATCGAGGGGCTCAGCCTGCGCGACCTCGCCGGTGAGCCGGACATGGTGACCCCGCTGTCGCGCCCCTGGTTGGAGGGGGTTCCGGCGGAGATAGACCGGCTGCTCGGTCGGCGCGAAACAGAGGAGCTGTCGGAGGGCCGGGTAGCCCTGCTCCTCTGCGGCGTCGATGGGGACACTGCCTGCGGCGCTCTCACCGCCCGCCTTGAGCATTCAGAAGCACACGTCACCTGGACCGACTGGCTGTGGGAGTCCTACCAAGGGGCCCAACCGGTGGAACGGCCTTCTGCGCCACTTGTTTTCGAGCGAACCAGGTACGAAGCGCAACTCCACGGCGCGGTGCCCCTGCTGCGAGCCATGCCGTACGACGAGTTGGCGCACCGTGGCAAGCGATTCCTGTGGCCTTGGGAGTGGGGCTGGCGCCTACCGCCTCGAGTGGACTGAACGCCTCCCTCGAGAGCCAAGGGGCGCTCCCAGCTGACGGCGAGACGCACTCATTTGCCGCAGGTAGCTAGGTTGCTTGCGCCCGTAGGGGCACGTCGCCGATGAGGATCGGTCGGAGCTGGCTGTCGTGGAACGGCGCGTAGGACCTGAACGAGGGCACGTCTTCGACGACGAGTTTGCGGAGGCGTTCGGACTCAGCGAACAGACTCAGGTCGGCCAGGTCAGTGACCTTGGTCAGGTGCAACTCTTCCAGCCTGGGAAGCGGGCTGACGCGGGCGGGGGCCGACGCTGCCGCAATGTCGAGGACGCGTAGCGACGCGGGTGCGTATTCAGGGAAGGCGCCGTAGATCTTCAGGCGCTCAAGCCGTGGAAGTTGAGCCAGAACCTCGAGCGCGTCCAAGCTCGGTCTCTCTACATGCAGGTCCCGTAGGCCAGATTCCGCGCCGCCGCTGAAACGGGTCGGCCGGCACGTCGACAAGGTCCTGAGTGCAGGGACTGCGTCCAGGTCCAGATCGACAGTCCTGGCCCGGCCTGGCTGGATGATCAGCTCGGTCAGTGCGGAAAACCCGCACAAGGGGCCTACGTCAATCCCCGGCTGGAAAACGTACAGCGCCGTGATCCGGTTGGCCACGCCGAGGAACGGCTCGAGATCGAGCCACTGGGCGTTCTCGGGGATGAACACTCGCCCGCCTGCTATCGCCAGCTGCCACGCTCGTGGGACACCCCGAGAGGCGCTGGCGCACAGCCGGCCCCCTACCCTCAGCAGCGTCACGAGTCACGCCTTCGGACAGCGCGCTCTGCACAGAGCCGAGTGGCCATGATGCGAATCACGACCTCATTCTCGCAGGCCCTTGAAACGCACTACTTTGCCGCACGTCGCTCGACTTGGTGTTCCGCGGAACAGTCCTCTGCCGCTCGTAGCTGAGATCCCTCTCAGCTGCGACGACGCCACCAGCGGGGCCCGTGGACCGCGATGCTAGATGGGCGTACACGTGGTGGTTGATGGTGGGCTCGTGCTCGATAGCCTCACGCGACGTGAGCGAGACGGTCGAACGCGTCGATGACTGGTGAACCCTGGGGCCCATCCACGGCCACTTGCGTGAAGCGAATGGCGACCCGTTCACGGAGTGGGTCCACGCGGGCGCTGGTTCCTGCGCCGCCTGTCCAGCCGTAGGTCCCGTCATTCCGGACACTTCCTCCATAGCCCCATCCCTCCCCATCAGCCAAGAAGGGTTTGGCGCTGCGGCGCTGCTCGGGGGTGAGCTCGTCGGTCATCATGGCCTGCACTAGGCCTACGGGAAGCAGCTGACGGCCTTGGTAGCAGCCATCCCCCAACAGCATCGCCCCGAAGGCGAACCAGTCGTGAACCGTTCCGATCACCCCTCCCGCACCATCGGGTAAAGCCGGTGGCCGCGAGTAGTGACCCGTGGGCGGGTCGACCAGCTCCAGAGGCCGATCCGGGTCCCCAGTCGTGCCGTAACGACTCGTGAACCGGTGGGCGTCTCCTTCCTGCACCCACCACCTGGCGTCTCGCATTCCCAGCGGGTCGAAGAGACGTTCGGTCATGAGTTCGTCCAGCGGCGTGGCGGTGGCGCGCTCCAGGAGCAGGCCCAGGACGGTGCTGCCCGTGTTGTACGTCCACCCCGACCCGGGCTGATGGGCCAGCGGCAGACTCCCCGCTGCCGACAGGAACGAGTCCCGGGTCAAGGTCCGCGGCGAGGGGCCCTCCTGCAGCTTGTCCACCAAGGCAGTGACGAAGGGGGACTCAAAATCGGAAGTGAAACCCAGCCCTCCGCGCAGAGTAGGTAGATCCTCCACCGTCACAGGGCGGCGGGCAGGGACAGTGTGACGGAGCTGTCCCCCTGGCTCTCCCAGCACCACCGGCGCGGCCAGCTCAGGGAGCCATCGCTCGATGGGCGAGTCCAGGTCGCGCGTGCCGTCAGCAACGGCGGTGAGTGCGAGGGCTGCGGTGAGAGGCTTGCCTAGCGAGTCCCAGTGAAATAGCGATGTGGTGGACACCGGAGTCCGTGACTCCAGGTCCTGCACCCCGACCACGATGACCTCAGGGTCGTCAACCGATCCGACCATGGCCACCGCCCCCGGGAGCAGGCCTGCGTCGACCTGGCCCTGCAACATCTCAACGATCCGATCCATGGTTTCAGCGTGGCACGGATCGAATCCTGAAGTGCATCAGTCCACGTCGCGTGGTTCGCTACTTGCCCGGACGGTTCTGATAGGTCATGAGACAACAGGGCGGCAAGCCGCGTCGAGGTATGCGGCTGCCGCTCGGGTCACCTCGCGGGCAAGGGTGTGGAAATCGGTCGTGCCGACCAGCCTGTGGGACAGCGACTCCACCAGAGCCACCAGAACCTGGGCCGTCGTCCCCGGATCTGCCAGGTGCTCCTCAGCGCGCAGGAGTTCTTCGACCCGGGCGCGCAGCGCCTCGTTGGTCTGCTCGAACGCCTCGGCGAGGGCGGGGGTGCTCGCTGCGTGGTCGTACAGGACCCGGTGCAGGTCTCCGTCCTCGTGCATGGCCGCCACGGCCGCGACCGCCTCGGGGAGCCACACGGACCGGGGGCGGCCCGGCCGCAGCACGTGATCGAGCACCTCACCGGCCTGCGCCATGTGCAGCCGGGCGAGCTCGAGGATGAGCGCGCCCTTGTTCGGGAAGTACTGGTACAGCGACCCGATGGACACCCCGGCCCTGGCCGCGATCCGGTCGGTCGTCGCGCTGGTCCCCTCCTCGGCCAGAACGTGAGCCGCTGCGGCCAGGATCTTCTCCACGGTCGCCCGGGAACGACGCTGCTGCGGCCGTTTACGGGGATCCTGCGCCGCCGGCGAGACCGCCATCGGCCACCTCCAGATGCGAGTACCGAACGTGAGGGATCCCTCATATTATGGGGTCATGGGTGAGCCGAACGAGTGGGGGCCACGGTTGAGCGCGGCGGCCGCCCTCGCCATCTACGTGATCGGGCTCGTGGGTGCCTTCGGGGTCCGCGCATGGGTGCACCGTCGCCGGACCGGGGACTCCGGGATGCGCAGGACCCCCGCCCCGCACCTGGCCGGGCGGATGGGCGTGGTCCTCTTCATGGGCAGCCTGCTGCTGTGCGGGGCGGGCCTGATCGGCGTCCTCCTCGTGCTGCCCCTGCGGTGGCAGACGCCCGCTGCGGTCTCGTGGCTGGGCCTGGTCGTCGCCGTCGTGGGGATGGCGGCGGTGTTCGCCGCGCAGGCAGCCATGGGTGCCTCCTGGCGGGTCGGCGTCGACCCGGATGAGGTGACCGAGCTGGTCACCACCGGGCCGTTCGCGCTGGTCCGCAACCCGATCTTCACCGCGATTGGCATCACCCTGCTCGGCGTCACCCTCCTGGTCCCCAGCGCACTTACTGTGCTCGCGCTCCTCACCTTCTGTTTCGGCGCCCAGCTCCAGGTCCGCCTCGTCGAGGAGCCCGCACTTGAACGTCTGCACGGCCAGACCTACCGGGACTACGCCTCCACCGTCGGGCGCTTCATCCCCGGCCTCGGACGAGGACTCTGACGACCGACCGAGCAGGGTGCGCGACATGGACGGGTCGCATTCGACCCGCCCAGCTCTCAGCCGCTGGCGCGCTCAGCCTTGGCCAGCCAGGTCAGCGCGCGGACCGACTCCCAGTTGCCCGGCTTCAGCCTGTCGGCCGCCTGGCGTGCCGTGGCCAGCACCCGGCCGGCCGCGTGGTCGTCACCCAGCTCCACAGCGAGCATGGCGAGCGTCTCGACGCTCTCCCAGCCTCCTGCCTTGAGGCGGTCGGCGGTCTCGAGGGCGCGGGCGAGGTGCTGCTGGGCGTGGGTGCTCGTCATGGGCCATGTCTACCAGCGCCCTCCCGCAGACGGCAGGAGGGCCGCCCGACCATGAGGTCGGGCGGCCCTCGCCGCGAACCCGGTCAGGCCTCCAGGCGCGCCAGCCTCTTCTCCACCGAGCGGGAGGCGGACTCCCCGAGCAGGTAGGTGATCGCGTAGAAGATCAGCCCACCACCGACGAACTCCAGGACGGCCAGGAGCAGCAGGCCCAGCGGCCCCTCGATCGGCAGAAGGTCGCTGGCGTCACCCATCAGGATCCCGCCGAAGGTCAGGACCGTCATCGCCCCCGCGAAGAGGACCGAGTCGATCAGGTAGGCGCGGCGACGCTCCGCCTTCTCCTGCGGCGTCGGCCCGGTCGGCAGCTCGTGGCCCAGGACGCTGCGCGGGGCCTCGGCGCCGTGCATGCGCTGGAGCAGGAGGAAGAGCCCTCCCGTGCCCAGCAGCACGACGATCGCGGGGGTGTTGGTGACCTCCTGGGTGCGGATGTACTCCCAGGCCAGCACGCCCAGGGCCCCCAGCATCACCACGGCCAGCACGATCATCGCGGACCGGCCGGCGTTGAGCTCTTGTCGCTCGTCCATCTCGTTCACTGCTCGCTTTCTTCCCAGAAGAGGGTGTTGAGGTCGGTGTCCAGCGCTCGGGCGATATCGATGCACAGGCGCAGGGTGGGATTGTGCGCCCCGGCCTCGATCAGGCTGATCGTCTGCCGGGACGCGCCGACCTGCTTGGCCAGGTCGGCCTGGGTGAGCCCCTTCCCCGCGCGGGCGCTTCGCATGCGCAGGTTGGTCTCCTGGGCCTCCCCTGCTCGTTGTCCGGGTGCCATATGTCAGTTATACCCGACATCATGACGTCTTTGCAAGACATCCTGGCAACTATTTCTGACGTTTCAGATGAGCGAGGTGAGGTATGCGGTCAGCCGGGTGGCCGCATACCTCACCCTCCCCTCTGGCATGCTTGGTTGGATGCAGGGGACACAGATGGAGATCGAGCACGGCAACCGGCTGCTGGCGCAGCGGCCGGTCTGGTGGAAGTTGCTCGTCAGCAGCTGGATCGTGCTGGTGGCCGCGGGCTTCGTGATGTTCTCCGTGCTCGGCTGGGCCCTCGGGGCCGTCCTGGCCCGCAGGAAGGGCATGTGGCTGCTGACCCTGGGCTGGGGGCTGGCCTATGCCGCGGCGGTGATCTTCTTCGAGCTGACCCAGGACGTCACCGACCTGGCGATCCTTCCTTTCCTCATCGCCTGGGTGGGCAGCGTCGCCCACGCGATCTTCATGTCTCGCAGCGTCCTGCGGTGGCGGGCCCTCGCCCTCGACAAGGACTCCGGCTGGCGACTGCCGACCGGCATCCCCCAAGCTCAGCCGGCCCAGCCCTTCATGCCGACGATCCCGATGCCCGACGGCATACCCCAGCACCGCGGAGCCGTCCAGGACTCCGCACCCCCGATCCCCCGTCCGGGCCAGGACGAGCGCTGGTCCTAGGACGTGGAGGAGCCCGGTCACGCGCTGCGTGACCGGGCTCCCTCAGCCAGGAACGGCTCAGGCGGTCTGGTCCTCAGCGCCGGTGCCCGGCTGCACGGTCCAGCTCGGCGGCTCGTCCTTGCCGGCCTCCTCGTCCTTCTCCGCGTCCTCCGCGGTCGCCTGGACGATGCCCTGCGCGTGGTGCACGGGCGCGTAGACGGCGTAGAGCTTCAGCGGCTCGTAGCCGGTGTTGATCACGTCGTGCCACATGCCCGCCGGCACCTGGATGGACCAGTCGTCCTCGACCTTCTGCTCGAAGTCGAGGTTGTCCTTCTCCGGACCCATGACGCACCGGCCCTCGCCGGCCTCCAGCCGCAGGAACTGGTCGGTCTCGGGGTGCACCTCCAGGCCGATGGACTCCCCCACCGGGATGGACATGAGGGTGACCTGCAGATACTTCCCGGTCCAGGCGACCTGGCGGTAGTTGTCGTTGCCCGTCGTCGCCTTCTCGATGTCGAAGACGTTGGGCTTGGGGCCGTTGTCGGTGACCATGGCACGTCCTTTCTCGGAGGTATGCGGTTCCTCTCCAACCTATGCCTCCTCACCTGCGGTTTCCAGGCAGGAGAGGCTGCCCTGCCCACCCGCTCGGAGTCCGGTCAGGGCGCGGCGGGTGAGGTCGCGCGGGCTCGGACGATCCGGCGCGTCTCGAGTGCCCAGAAGGCGCAGAAGAGCAGGATCTCCCACCACTCCAGGAAGATCACCAGGTGCCCGGGGGCGAACACCCGCGCCAGGCCCCACGCGACGAGCGGACCGACCAGCATCAGCCCCACGATCACCTGGTAGCGGCGCCGCACCGCCATGTCCAGCGGCCGCACCCTGCGTGACTCCTGGCGGGCCGTGAGCTGTGGCCAGGCGTGGCTCGCGACGGCGACCACGAGCGCGCTGATGAGGAAGATCGCGGCGAGGTCGTGGATGCGCACCTGCCGTCCCGCGATGCGCAGCCCCTCGAGGGTGACCTCGCCGGCCGGAGGCGTCCACAGCTGCCACATGGACAGTGCCAGGAAGGCCATCAGCGTGCCACCGGTCGCGGCGACGAAGGCCAGGTTGAGCCGGTTGCCCCGGACCAGCCGCCGCATCCGCTCGGTCGTGCGCAGCTCGTGCACGAGCAGGCCGGCGCACAGCACGAGGACGAGGGTGAGGCTGATCCGCAGTGACCAGACGTACTGCTCCGGCGTCACGCCGTCCGGGCTCAGGACCAGACCCTCGCGCAGGTCGGCCAGGATCCCCTCCAGCCCGGTCGGCACCAGAGCGACGAAGGCCGCGTAGAACCCGGCGCCGTTGAGGTTGTAGTCCTCCAGCACCGTCGACCCCTGGTAGGCCACCAGGCAGACGGCCACCGCGATGAGCACGCCGACGAAGACGTCACGGACCGGGCCGCCGTAGTAGGCGCTGATCGAGGTCTCCAGGCCACCCTCCAGCACCGCGGTCAGCGTCGTCACCAGGAAGAGGAAGGCCGGCAGCAGCACCAGCAGCCAGCGCAGGTTGTCATAGGTCAGGCTGAGCACCCGCTCCTGCTCGAGGCTGCCCGCGTCGGGGCTGTCCGGCGCGCTCGTCCTGCGCTGCTCGTGCTGCTCCTGCTGCTCGTGCTGCTCCCGCTGCTGCATCGTCCCTCCCCAGGGCCGGTGATGGTCGACCTCGTCGTGCTGGCCCCACGATAGACCGGGCCACCGACAGCACGTTGGCCGCGACGACGACCAGGATCCCCACCCACTCGTGCACGTGGAGCGCCTGCTGCAGGAGGACCAGCCCGGCCACCCGCTGGCCCGTCGCCGCACGGTCTCGATGCGCGACTTCGGCGGGCGCGTGGTGGCGGTCGACGCCCGCACCGGGACCACGACCGTCGACCTGTGGCCGCCCGACCACGCCCCGTCGGCGACGCGCGACACCCAGGACATGGAGGAGTGGCTGGCCCTCATCGCCGCCGGGCACGCGTCCGGGATGACCACGGAGGCCACGGCCTACCAGCACCCGAGGCCGGGCATCGTCTACCGCCGCGTGCGCGACGCCCCGTCGGTCCCGGTGTGGCTGGCGTGGTGGCGCGACGACCCGCCGGCCCAGCTGGACGAGGTGGTGGCGCTGGCCAGCGGCCTGTATGCGGCGCCCGGCGCCTGAGCGCGCGCATCCGACCGCGCGGCACCACAGTGGACCCATGACCGACATGACCTCGCTGTGGCAGGCCACCTCGACCATGCCGTCCACCGACCCCTGGCAGGACGGCCTGAGCTGCGAGGTGGTGGTGGTCGGGTCCGGCATCACCGGCCTGGCGACCGCGCACGAGCTGGCGCGGCGCGGGGTCGACGTCGTCGTCCTGGAGGCCCGCGAGCTCGGCGGCGTGACCACCGCCCGCACGACGGCCAAGGTCAGCCTGCTGCAGGGCGGGACTCTCTCGGCGGTCAGGCGAGGGGCGGGTGCCGAGGGCGTGACCGCATACCTGGAGGCGAACCGTGCCGGGCAGGACTGGTGGCGCGAGGTGGTCGGCGTCGGCCCCGACCTGCAGGTGCGCGACGCGGTGACCTACTCCTCGACCGCGGAGGGCAAGGAGCGGATGCTGGCCGAGTGGGAGGCCTCGCGGGAGGCCGGTCTGCCGGTCGAGGTCGTCGGCGCCGAGGCGCTGGGGTATGGGGTGCCCGTCACCGCCGCGCTCCGCCTGCCCGACCAGCTCCAGACGCACCCGTTGCGGGCCCTGTCGGCCCTCGCGGAGGGGCTGCGGGCGCAGGGTGTGCGGATCATGGAGGGGGTCCGCGTGAGCGGTGTCAGCCTCGGCTCCCCCAGCGAGGTGCGGACCGACCACGGGCCGCTGCTGGCCCGCCAGGTCGTGCTCGCGACCGGCACGCCGGTGCTGGACCGGCGGGCGCACTTCGCACGGCTGAGCCCGCAGCGGTCCTACGCGCTCTCCTACCGCGTGCCCGGCGCCCCGCCGAGCCCGATGTGCCTGTCCCTCGACCCCGAGACCCGCTCGGTGCGGTCGGTGCCGGTGGACGGCGAGGACTTCCTCCTCGTGGGCGGCAACGGGCACGTCGTCGGCCGCGAGGGCTCGGAGCAGCAGCGGATCGACGACCTCGACGCGTGGGCCCGAGCCACCTTCCCCGGCGCGCAGCGGGTGCACACGTGGTCGGCCCAGGACTACCGCAGCGAGGACGCCCTGCCGATCGTCGGACCGCTGGCCGGTGAGGACACCCGGCTCCTGGTGGCGACCGGCTTCGGCAAGTGGGGGATGACCAACGGCGCCGCCGCCGGCCTGGCGCTGGCCTCCTGGGTGGTGGGCGACGAGCCGACCGGCTGGATGCGCGCGCTGGCGCAGCACCGGCCGAGCCTGGCCGCCGCGGCCAGCCTGGCGAAGATCAACGGCACCGTCGCCGGCTGGCTGGCCAGGGGCCTGGCCGCGGGAGCCGCCCGCGCCCTGCCCGACCAGGCTCCGGCCGAGGGCGAGGGCGTGGTCGGGCGTGACGGCGCCCGCGTGGTGGCGTGCAGCACCGTGGACGGCGCCACCCGCCGCGTCTCGGGGCACTGCACCCACCTGGGCGCGGTGCTGGAGTGGAACGACGCCGAGCGCAGCTGGGACTGCCCGCTGCACGGCTCACGCTTCGCCCCGGACGGCGCGGTCCTCGAAGGCCCGGCCACCTCTCCCCTGCCGCCGGCCTGACGTCCATCCCCGACCGGCGACACACTCTGCGAACACAGCGACGGCCTCTGAGCTCTCGGAGACCGAGGGCTCAGAGGCCGCGCACCACGCGCCTCAGCGCTTGAGGTTGGGGTCGTTCACCTGGGAGATCTGGTCGCGGTCCTGGACCTGGTCCTCGGCCTCCGCGTCGTGCAGGTGCTCGTTGTCCTGACGCCCACGCTCGGTCACGGGGTCGGCCTGGGGCCCAGCACCCTCGGCAGCCTCGGCCTCGCCCTCGAACGCGCGGTCGCCGTCCTGGACGGGCGAGTGATCGTCGTTCTTGCCAGTCATGATGTGCTCCTCAGCGTCGGATACGTGCCGTCCACCTTCGCAGCCAACTGGTCAGCCGTCCTGCTGAACGACGTCACGTCGCGCCGAGGGGGATGTGCCGAACTACGCTGACGGGAACCCACCCCAAGGAGCCTGACGTGACGATCGAAACCACCCCCACCCTCGCCTGGACACTCGTCTCTGAGTGCCCGATCCCCCAGGACGTCAACGCCCTCCTGGTCGGAGACGAGCAGGCCGTGGCGGCCTACAAGACCTTCCGGGACAGCGCGATCTTCACCACCAAGCGCCTGATCATCCGTGACTCACAGGGCCTGCGCGGCAAGAAGGTGGAGATCTACTCCCTGCCGTACACCGCCATCAACATGTGGTCTTCGGAGAACGCGGGCGGATTCCTGGACTACAACGCCGAGATGGAGCTCTGGACGAGGGCAGGCCACATCAAGGTCAACCTGGGCAAGGGCATCGACGTCCGCAAGCTTGACCGGCTGATCGCGGAGTACGTGCTTCGGTAGGTCCCCCAGTTGCGGGAGACGAGATCGCGATATGAAGTAGCCCGACCCAGCCGTACCGCTCCCGCTAGGGTGCATGCATGGTCCAGGTCGACGTGCGCGAGGCGAAGTCACAGTTGTCACGCCTCATCGACGCGACCCTGGCTGGGGAAAAGGTGACGATCGCCCGCGGCCGGGAGGCCTGTGGTGGATCTCGTCGTGCACTCCTGCCCCAAGATCGTGATCGGGGTCGAGGGATGGGCCGGCTGCATTGTCGACACCGATGCACTTGATGCACCCGACTCCGATCTGACGGCGCTCTTCCTGGGGCTCAGCCCCGCATGAGCGGCGGGCTGAGGTCGGTCGCAGGTCCGGCGACGTAGAGGCGAGGGGGCCTCCCGAGGCGACCCTCCGCATACCTGCCCGTGTCCCGGACGAAGCCCTCGGTCCCGAGCACCTTGCGCTGGAAGTTGGACTGGTCGAGCCGCTCGCCCCAGACCGTCTCGTAGACGCCGCGCAGGTCCCCGAGGGTGAACTCGCGCCGGCAGAACGCGGTCGCGAGCGTGGTGTACTCCAGCTTGGCCCGGGCTCGCTCGACCGCGTCGCGCAGGATCAGCACGTGGTCGAAGGCCAGGCCCAGCCCGAGCGCCTCCTCGACCGGCCACCACCGCGCGAACAGACGCAGCCCTACTCCTGGCTGAACGCCGAGTCGAACGACGAGCTCGCCGGCTCATAGTCGAACTGCCTGAGGAACTCCAGGGCCTCGGGCGCGCCGTGCAGCCGGTCCATGCCGGCGTCCTCCCACTCCACCGAGATCGGACCGTCGTAGCTGGCGGCCGCGAGCGCGCTGAAGCAGTCCTCCCAGGGCACGTCGCCGCGGCCGGTGGAGACGAAGTCCCAGCCGCGCCGCGGGTCGCCCCAGGGCAGGTGGGAGGACAGGATCCCGTTGCGCCCGTTGCCCATCCGCATCCGAGTGTCCTTGCAGTCGACGTGATAGATCCGGTCGGCGAAGTCGGTGATGAACCCGACGGGGTCGAGGTCCTGCCACATCATGTGGCTGGGGTCCCAGTTGAGCCCGAACGCCTCCCGGTGACCGATCGCCTCCAGTGTCTTGACCGTCGACCAATAGTCGTAGGCGATCTCGCCCGGGTGCACCTCATGGGCGAAACGCACGCCGCACTCGTCGAAGACGTCCAGGATCGGGTTCCACCGGTCCGCGAAGTCCTGGTAGCCCGCCTCGATCCGCTCGGCGGGCACGGGCGGGAACATCGCGACGTACTGCCAGATCGAGGACCCGGTGAAGCCGACCACGGTCTTGACGCCCATCTTCTGCGCCAGCCGCGCCGTGAGCTTGAGCTCCTCGGCCGCGCGCTGCCGGACACCCTCGGGGTCACCGTCGCCCCACACCTTGGACCCGACGATCGCCTGGTGCCGCTCGTCGATCGGGTCGTCGCAGACGGCCTGGCCCTTGAGGTGGTTGGAGATCGCCCAGACCCCCAGCCCGTGGCGACGGAGGATGTCGAGCCGCTCCTCCACATACCCGTCCTCGTCCCACCGCCACGCATCCAGGTGCTCGCCCGAGACCGCGATCTCGAGCCCGTCATAGCCCCACCCGGCAGCCAGCTCTGCGACCTCCTCCAGCGTCAGGTCCGCCCACTGCCCGGTGAACAGGGTGAATGTCTTGGCCATCTCAGGTCTCCTTGCCTCGCTCTTCAGACTCTCAGTTGCCGGTGTCGACCGGGGCGCCGCCGCGCTCGTTGCTCGTCTCGATCGCCGCCAGCACACGCTGCACGGCGAGCCCGTCCTCGAAGGTCGGGGCCACCTCGCCGCCGGTCCTGATCGCGCGCAACAGGTCGGCGGTCTGCGAGGTGAAGGTGTGGTCCCACCCGAGGGTGTGCCCCGGCGGCCACCAGGCCTCGACGTAGGGATGGTCGTCCTCGGTCACCAGAACCTGCGTCGCGCCGGCGGTCGGGCCGGTCCCTTCGGTCAGCACCAGCTCGTTGAGGCGCTCGAGGTCGAACCGGATAGAGCCGGCTGTGCCGTAGAGCTCGACGGACAGGGCGTTCTTGCGGCCGGCGGCCACCCGGCTCACCTCGAGGCTGGCGACCACTTCGGAGCGGGTATGCAGTGTCGCCCACGCTGCGTCGTCCACCGTCACCGGTTCGCGTCCCGCGTCGCCTTCGCGCTCGGTCATGAAGGTGCGCAGCTCGCCGCGGGCAGCCGTCACGCGTTCGTCCAGCAGCCACTGGAGCTGGTCGACCGCGTGCGAGCCGAGGTCACCGAGGGCGCCGGAGCCAGCAGTCTCCTTGCGCAGCCGCCAGGTCATCGGTGCGGCGGCGTCCGTGAGCCAATCCTGCAGGTAGGCGAGACGCGCCTGGCGGACCTCGCCGATCCGGCCGTCGGCGATGAGCTGGCGGGCCAGCGCGAGAGCCGGCACCCGGCGGTAGTTGAAGCCGAGCATCGACCGCCCGGCGCTCGATGCCGCTGCGGCCACGAGCTGCTCGCACTCGGCGACTGTGTTGGCCAGGGGCTTCTCGACCAGGACGTGCTTGCCGGCGGCGAGCGCGGCGAGGGCGACCTCGGCGTGCAGGTGGCCAGGGGTGCAGACGTCGACGATGTCGATGTCCTCCCGCTCGACCACGTCGCGCCAGTCGGTGGCGGCCTCCGCCCAGCCGTAGCGGGCCGCAGCCTCCCCCACCGCAGCCTCGTCCCGCCCGACGAGCACCTGCTGGCGCACGGCCGGGGCGTCGGGATAGAACGCGCCGACATTGCGCCAGGCGTTGGAGTGCGCCTTGCCCATGAACGAGTAGCCGATGACGGCGACCCCGAGCGGCCGGTCAGCCACGAGATTCTCCTTCGGTGAGAGCCCGCAGGAAGGCCAGGCCGTCCCGGGCCAGGTCGTCCTGGGTCGGCGCCAGCGGGCGCCAGATGGAGGCGGCCGTGGCGATCGAGGCGTTGTCGGCGGTGAAGCTCTCGATGTTGAGCGGGCCGGTATAGCCGACCTCGTCGAGAGCCCGCAGCAGCGCCGACCAGTCGGTCTGGTCGCCACCGGGGGCGCCGCGGTCGGAGCCGCAGACCTGCAGGTGCACGAGGTGCTTGCCCGCGCGGCGCACGGCGTCGGCGGAGGAGCGCTCCTCGATGTTGAGGTGGTAGGTGTCCAGCGCCAGGCCGCACGAAGGCCCGAGCAGCCCGTCGAGCCCGGTCAGCGCCTGCTCGACCGTGTTGACCAGCGAGGTCTCGTAGCGGTTGAGCGGCTCGATCCCGACGACCACGCCGGCCGACGCCGCATACGAGACCACCGGCTCGAGGTTCTCCCGCCACTCCTCGTAGGCGGACGTGCGCTCCGCGGGTGAGAGACGCCATACCCGACCTGTCGCTGCATAGAACGGGCCGCAGACGGCCGCCGCCCCGATGCCGTGCGCGAGGTCGATGCAGGCGCGCAGATAGTCCTGGGTCTGGGCAACAGCCCCGGGCGCCGCCTGCACGAGGTCACGCCCGGGAGCCATCGCACCCACCACGAAGGGGACCAGGCCCGCGTCGGAGACAGCCCTGCGGGCCTCCGCCACGGACAGGTCGCCCACCGACTCCAGCGGGAGCTCGACGGCGTCGAAGCCCATGCCGGAGATTTTCGAGAGCAGCCCCGGGAGCTGGGCGTCGCGCAGCGGTGACGCCCAGACCCAGGTGTTGACCCCGATCAGCCTCACGGGATGACGCGGTCCTGCCAGATCTTGGGATAGCCGGGCAGGTCCTCGCCGCCGAACTTGGCGTAGTGACCGTCAGGCATCCCGTCGTTGGCCTCGAGGAACTCCTGGCGCTGGTCCTCGGTGATCGGCGCCTGCGGGAGGACCCACTCGGTCGGGACCTCCTCGCCCTTGAAGATCTTCTCCACGGCCAGCAGCGGCGTGCGCCACTGGAAGTTGGAGTAGACCGGGGCCAGGCCGGTCAGGCCGGTCTCCTCCCACTTGCGCAGGAAGCTCATCTCGTCCTCACCGGTCATCACCGGATAGTCCTTACCTGCGTCCTCAAAGGCCTCGATGGCCGCAACAGCGCCGTCACCGGCGTCCATCCACACGCCCTGGACGTCACCCTTGGCCAGCTCGTCGCTGATGATCTTCTTGATCTGGGTCGGGTCGGCGCCGGTGAAGTAGTCGGTCGCCTCGATGCCCTTCTCGCCGAAGATCTTCTCGGCCGCGGCCCAACGGTGCTCGAGGACGTCGACGCCGGGCAGGATGCGCAGCGCGACGACCTTGTCGCCCTCGTTGAGGTTCTCCGCCAGGAACTCCGCGGTGTCGATGCCCCAGGCGTAGCCGCCGATGGGGTGGATGAAGGTGGTCGCGCAGTCGGTCTCGACGCCGCGGTCGAAGACGACGACCGGCTTGCCGGTGTCGCAGGCGCGCTCGACGGCCGGCGTGAGGGCCGCCGTCGAGTTGGGCGAGATGACGAACGCGTCGCAGCCGCCCTCGGCGATGAAGTAGTCGATGTCGGCGATCTGGGTGTTGTCGTCGTCCTGCGCGTCGCGGGTCTCCATCTCGGAGATCACACCGGACTCCTGCAGCGCCTTGAGCTGCTCGTTCATCGTGATCCAGCCGGTCTGCCGCCACGGGTTGGAGATCGAGGCGTTGGCGAAGCAGACCTTCTTGGCACCCTCGGAGGCGAACTCCGAGGTGTCGGTCATGTCGCCGTCGATGTACTGCAGGTAAGGCGTGGCCTCGTCGCCCTCGAAGGTGGCCGAGCGCTGCTCGTACTGCGTGTCGTAGACCGCCTGGTCGAACCACTTACCGGCGGGCGCCTCACCTCCTCCCTCCTCCTCGGTCTCGGCCGTGTCGTCGTTCCCGGCGGGCTTTTCGGCCTCATCGGTGGCCTCGTCGGTCGTCGGGGCCGGTGCCGGCGCGCCGGCCGACTCGCTCGCGGCGGGGTCGTCGATGGACGGGTCCGTCGAGCACGCCGCCAGCATGGCCAGCGCCGCGGTGGCGGCAAGCGCATTGCCGATCTTTGTCCTGCGCATCAGTTCTCTCCTGTGGTGGGGCCCGGATCGGGCGTGGTGGTTGCCCTGGGTGGGGCGGTGGTGGCGGACGCTGCCTGGGACTCTGGGGCCGGGGCGGGGTCCTTCGAGGTATGGAGTGCACCGTCGGGTCTCGTCCGGCTCGCCAGGCGCGCCCCGCCAGCGAGACCGCGGCGATGATGATCACGCCCTGCACGGTGGGCCGCCAGGTGGAGGCGACGCCGACGAAGTTGAGGAGGGTGAAGAGCAGCTCCAGGGCGAAGGCTCCGGCGGCTGCCGACAGCACCCAGCCGCGACCGCCGCCGAGGACGACGCCGCCGAGGACGACTGCGGTGATGGCGGTGAACTCGTAGCCGCGGCCGACGGAGGGGTGCACGCCGGCATAGCCGACCAGGATGATCCCGGCGACGGTCGCGGCGAGCGAGGACAGGATGAAGGCGACGGTCTTGACCCACCACACCGGCGCGCCGGACAGGTGCGCGGTGTCGGGGTTGTCGCCGACGGCGACGAGCGTCTTGCCGAAGGGGCGGCTCATGAACCAGACCGCGGCGACCGCGATCACGGTCAGGATGATCGCCGGGTAGGGGATGATTCCCACGATCGGCACGTCCTTGATGCCGCCGCGGCCGATCTGGCGAAAGGTGTTGACCGGGTTGCCGGTGGCAGCGCCTCCGGTGAGATACATGACCAGCCCGGACAGCGCCAGCATCGTGCCGAGCGTGACGATGAAGCTGGGGACCTTGAGCAGCGTGGTCGCCAGCCCATTGACGAGGCCGACCAGGATGCCGAGGCCGATCATCAGCAGCATGACGGGCAGGATCTTGGACTCGTCCTGACCGATGAGGTTGCCGGAGAGCACCACCTGCATGGTGACGACCGAGCCCATCGACAGGTCGAACTCCCCGGAGACGATGACGAAGTACTGCCCGATCGCGGCGATCGCGATGGGGGCCGTCCGGCCGAAGAAGCGGATGAGCGATCCGGGCTCGCCGAAGTTGGGGTTGTTGGCGATGATCGCGCCGAGCAGCAGCAGGACGAGGACGAAGACTGCACCGCCCGGGGTGGCGAGGGCGCCGAGCAGCCGCTGGAAGGCGTTGCCCTGGTGGGCAGCCAGCAGTGCACGTCGGTCGGGGCTGGTCACGGGGCTGGTCGTGGTGCTCATCCGGCTACCTCCTGGAGTCCCTGCGGTGGGGCCGAGCCGGTGCCGCCGCCGAAGCGGGGCGGGCGGCGGTCGAGGTTGCGGCGGGCGTAGACGGCGACGGCCAGGACGATGACGAGGCCGCGGACGACGTCCTTGAGGAAGGCGTTGACCTCCATCACCCCCATGACGTTGTCCATGACGGCAAAGATCGCGACACCACCGAGGGTGCCCAGGATGTTGCCCTTGCCGCCCATCAGGACCGTGCCGCCGAGGACCACCGCAGCGATCGACATCAGGTCGTAGCCGCCCTGCTGCCCGATGGTCGGGCTGCCGACCGACAGCCTGGCCAGCAGGAGCAGCCCGGCCACGCCCGCGAGCAGTGAGCACAGGGTGTGGGCGAGCACGATCGGGGGCCCGGTGCGCACACCGGACAGGCGGGCGACCTGGGGGTTGCCGCCGACGGCGTAGAGGTGCAGGCCGATCCGGGTGCGGGCCAGGAGCAGCATCACCAGGGCGGCGCAGCCGAGCATGATCAGCGTCGAGACCGGGACCGGCCCGATGTTGGTCGCGCCCACGAGCCGGAACTCGCGGGGTGCCGAGCCGGCCGAGCCCTTGTAGTGGGTGCCCAGGTAGCCGGCCAGGATCAGTCCCATGCCCAACGTGGCGACAAAGCCGTGGACGTTGAGATAGGCGACCAGCAGACCGTTGACGAGCCCGATCGCGGCCGACACCAGCAGGGCGGTCACGACCGCGAGGGGCACGTTTCCGGCCTGTCCGGCCATCATCGTGCCGGCGACGAGGCTGGCCAGGCTTGTGACATAGGGCACGGACAGGTCCAGGCTCGCGCCGAGGATGACCAGGGTCTGGCCGATGGCGATGAAGCCCAGGATGCTGGTGCCGGTCAGGATCGCCGAGATGTTGCCGGGGCTGAAGAAGTTGCGGCCGTTCATCGCGGTCAGGACCGCGCCGACGACGAGGGCGAGGGCCAGCAGGAGGAAAACGATGCCGGTGGAGGTCAGCTCGCGGCGGGACTTCTGGCTCATGCTGACCTCACCTCCTCCGCGGCGCCGGTGGCCATCGCCATGACGTCCTCCTCGGAGGATCCGGCCGGCAGCTCGCCGACGAGCCGGCCGTCGCGCATCACCAGGATCCGGTCGGACATGCCGATCACCTCGGGCAGCTCGCTGGAGACCATGAGCACGCCGACGCCGCGCCCGGCCAGCTCACGCATCAGCTCGTAGATCGCATGCTTGGCGCCGACGTCGATGCCGCGGGTGGGCTCGTCCATGAGCATCACCCGGGGGTCGGTGGACAACCACCGGGCGAGGACGACCTTCTGCTGGTTGCCGCCGGAGAGGTATTGGACCTCCTGGTCCATCGCGCGGGCCGCGACCTCCATCGAGGAGAGCACGCCCGGCATGTCGGCGCGGGCCTGGGCGGTCCGGCCGGGGAAGGCTGCGCGGACGACGCCGAGGGCGTTGTCGAGGATCGTCTGGTTGAGCGAGAGGCCTTTGGCCTTACGGTCCTCGGTGACCAGCGCGAGCCCCTGGCGGATCGCCTGGCGCGGCGAGGAGGTCCGGACCTGGGTGCCGTCGAGGGCCATCGTGCCGCGGGTGAAGGGCGTGACGCCGAAGATCCCCTCGACCAGCTCGGTGCGACCGCTGCCCTGCAGCCCGGCCAGCCCAACAACCTCCCCGGCACGGATCTCCAGGTCGATCGCGTCCACATACCCGTTGCCCGCCTGCTCGAGCCGCAGCAGAGGCGCGCCGACCTGCGTGCCCTCGATCGGGTCGGGAAAGAACGAGGTGAGCGGCCGGCCGACCATCATCCTCACCAGCCGCGCCTCGTCGAGCTCGGCGGCGGGGAGGGTGTCGACACGGCGGCCGTCCTTGAGGACGGTGATGGTGTCGCAGAGGTCGAAGATCTCCTTGAGGCGGTGGGAGACGTAGAGGATCGCGACGTCGCGGTCGAGCAGTCGGCGGATGATCCGGTAGAGGAGGTCGACCTCGTTGTCGGCCAGCGCCGCGGTCGGCTCGTCCATGGCGATGATGCGGGCGTCATAGCTGACGGCCTTGGCGATCTCGACGATCTGCTGCTCGGCGACGGAGAGCCCGCGGACGCGGCGGGTCGGGGTGAGGCCGGTGACGCCGAGCCCGTCGAGCAGCTCGGCGGTGTCGCGGTTCATCCGCTTGGTGTCCACGAGGCCGCGGGAGCGGGGCTCGCGGCCGAGGTAGATGTTCTCGGCCACCGTGCGGTCGGGCAGGAGGTTGAACTCCTGGAAGACGGTGGCCAGCCCGGCCTGCTGGGCCTGGACGGGGTGGGCGAAGCGCTGCTCCTCCCCCGCGATCTCGAAGTGGCCCCCATCGGCCTGGTGCACGCCGGCCAGGATCTTCATCAGCGTCGACTTGCCGGCGCCGTTCTCCCCGACGAGACCGTGGACCTGCCCGGCGTGCAGGTCGAGGTCGACGTCCTGCAGCACCGGGTTGCCGAAGAAGTGCTTGGACAGGCCGGTGGCGCGCAGCAGCGGCTGCACTGGCTGGGCTGCCTCACCTGAGCTCACGTCTCGGACTATGGCACAGATCACACACTTTTGTCGAGGGGCAAACAAAAGTTGGATGGTAGACAGAAAGAAGTGGCGGGTGGTTCACTTCGGACTGTGCGCACCAGCGATGTCTTCGACCTGCTGCGGGACGGGCGACCCCGGACCCGGGCGCAGCTGGCCGAGGCGACCGGCCTGGCGCGCTCGACCGTCGCGGCCAGGGTCGAGACGCTGATGAAGCTCGGGCTGGTGGCGCCCTACGGCGGCGCCCGCTCGACCGGTGGACGCCCCCCGTCGCTGTTCGCGCTCAACCCCTCCGCCCGCGTGGTGGTGGGCATAGATCTCGGCGCCACGCATGCCTACGCCGGGCTGACCGACCTCTCCGGCGAGGTGCTGGCCGAGCGCCAGGAGCAGCTCGACATCGCGCTCGGGCCGGACCGCGTGCTGGCCTGGGCCACCGACACGGTGCGCGCGCTGCTGGCCGACGCGAGGCGCCCCGTCGCCGACCTGGCCGCCATCGGGATCGGCCTGCCCGGCCCGGTCGAGCACAGCACCGGGCGGCCCAACAACCCGCCGATCATGCCGGGCTGGGACAGGTATGACGTGCCCGGGCACGTGCAGCGCACCTTCGACGTGCCCGTGCTGATCGACAACGACGTCAACATCATGGCCCTGGGCGAGCAACGCGCCCACCTGCGCGGCGTCGAGGACCTCATCTTCATCAAGGTCGCCACGGGCATCGGCGCCGGCATCATCTCCGGCGCCGAGCTCCAGCGCGGCGCCCAGGGCACCGCCGGCGACCTCGGCCACGTGCGGGTCCTGCGCGCCGACGGCGTGCTGTGCCGCTGCGGCAACGAGGGCTGCCTGGAGGCCGTCGCCGCCGGACCGGCCGTGGCCGCCCGCCTGCGCGACGCGGGCCAGGACGCCAGCTCCACCGCCGACGTCGTCGACCTCGTCCGGGGCGGCGACCTCCGCGCCATCCAGGAGGTCCGTCAGGCTGGCCGCGACATCGGCGACGTCGTCGCCACCATGGTCAACCTGATCAACCCCTCGGTCGTCGTCATCGGCGGCCGGCTCGCCGACGCCGGCGAGCACCTGCTGGCCGGCATCCGCGAGGTCGTCTACAGCCGCTCACTCCCCCTCGCCACGGAGCACCTGCGGATCGTGTCCTCCAAGGCCGGCGCCCAGGCCGGCGTGCTGGGCGCCTCCAGCCTGGCCGTCAGTCATGTGCTGTCACCTGAGGCGATCGAGGCAGCTAGCGCTGCCGTCGGATGAGGGCCTGACTGCTGAATCTCGCTGTTGAGCCGAGCTGCACGCGCCCCGTGGAGCTCGCTGGCCCTCGGTGAGATTCAGCCCCGCATGAGCGGCGGGCTGAGTTCGGTGGCGGGTCCGGCGATGTAAAGGCGAGGCGGCCTCCCGAGGCGACCTTCCGCATACCTGCCCGTGTCCCGGACGAAGCCCTCGGTCCCGAGCACCTTGCGCTGGAAGTTGGACTGGTCGAGGCGCTCGCCCCAGACCGTCTCATAGACGCCCCGCAGGTCGCTGAGCGTGAACTCTCGCCGGCAGAAGGCGGTCGCGAGGGTGGTGTACTCCAGCTTGGCGCGAGCACGTTCGACGGCGTCACGCAGGATCAGCGAATGGTCGAAGGCGAGGTCCAGCCCGAGCGCCTCCTCGACCGGCCACCACCTCGCGTCGGAGGCGTCCGAGCCGTGCGTGGGCTCGGGCAGGTCGGCACCGAGGGCCACGTGGGCGACGGTCACGACCCGGCCCCGCGGGTCGCGGTCCGGCGCGCCATAGGTGCGCAGCTGCTCGAGCACCACGTCGTCGCGGGTGACGCTGCACTCCTCGGCCAGCTCTCGGTATGCGGCTTCCGGCACGTCCTCCTCCGGGTGGACGAAGCCGCCCGGCAGCGCCCACCTGCCCGTCTGGGTCTTGCTCCCCCGCTCGATGAGCAGCACGGAGAAGACCCCGTCCCGGATGGTCAGGGCGACCACGTCGGCGGTCACGTAGAAGATCGGCCAGTCGCTGGTGTGCTTCTTCACGCCCTCATCCTACGCCTAATTTGGTCGAGTTGACAGTTTTGTTCTGGTCATGCAGATTATTAGTCGTCACGACAAGAACGAACGGAAGGGGCCGCCCATGCACCTCACCTCGACCCAGACCGACCGCGCGGCCGGCGTCCTGCTCGGCCAGGCCTGCGGGGACGCGCTCGGTGTCCCCTACGAGTTCGGCACCACGACCTACGACCCGGCGACCGGCCCACGGATGCTCGGCGGCGGGCTGGGGAGCTATGCCCCCGGCGAGTGGTCCGACGACACCCAGATGGCGGTCTGCATCGCCCGGGTGGCCGCGACCGGCGAGCGCCTCGGCCTCCGCCAGGGCCTGGACAAGGTCGCCGGCGGCTTCATCGACTGGCATCTCTCCGACCCCGCCGACATCGGCGTGCAGACCTCCGCCGTGCTGCGCTCCGCGCTCGACCACCCCCGCCTCGAGCCGGGCGAGGTGCTGCGCACCCAGGCCTGGCGCCTGCACGAGCGCACCGGCCGCACCGCCGGCAACGGCGCGCTCATGCGCACCGCGATCGTCGGCCTCACGCGCCTGGACGACAGGGACGCGACCGAGGAGGCCGCCCGCCTCGTCGCCGAGCTGACCCACCACGACCGCCTGGCGATCGACAGCTGCGTGCTGTGGTCCGAGTCGGTGCGGCGCGCGGTCGTCGACGGCGTCCTCGACCTGCGCGGCGGGCTGGACCTGGTCGACGCGGAGCGGCAGCAGCAGTGGTCGGCGTGGATCGACGAGGCCGAGGCCAAGGACCCGGACACGTTCTCCCGCAACGGTTTCACCGTCACCGCCCTGCAGGCGGCCTGGTCCGCGATCCACCACACTCGCCTCGACAAGCGAGGCGAGCCCCTCGAGGGCCCGGCCCACGTCGTCGCCGCCCTCCACCGCGCGATCGCCGTCGGCCACGACACAGACACGGTGGCCGCGATCGCCGGCGGCCTGCTCGGCGCCCGCTACGGCGTCAGCGCCCTCCCCCACGAGTGGACCCGGCAGGTCCACGGCTGGCCGGGGCTGCGGGCGCGCGACCTCGTGCACCTCGCCGTCCGGACCGCGCGCGGAGGGCACGACGACCACCAGGGGTGGCCGACCTCATACCGCGGCCCTGTCGACAGCCGACCGCTCGGGCGGGCGCTGGCCAGCGACCCCGAGGTGATCCTCGGGACCTACGCCGACCTGCTGCGCACCGACGAGCTCGGCGTCGACGCGGTCGTGTCCCTGTGCCGGATCGGGGCCAGCGAGCTGACCCCCGCCGGGATCGCGTCGGCCGACCACGTCGAGGTCTGGCTCATCGACAGCGACGACCCCGACCGCAACCCGCACCTGCGCTGGGCCCTGGACGACGCGGCCCGCGCCGTGGCGGACCTGCGGGCCCAGGGGCGCCGGGTGCTGCTGCACTGCGTCGCCGCCCACCACCGCACGCCGTCGGTCGCGCTGCGCTACCTGCGCGACCACCTCTGCCTCGTCCTGCCCGAGGCCGTCTCCGAGATCGAGACCGTCCTCGGCCAGCCCGTCGACGCCAACCGCCTCTGGAAGGAGGCCCAGCGATGAACGACTCCGCCCCCACGATCCAGCCCGCCGCCGACCTGGCCAAGCTGATCGAGCTCTCCCGAGGGATCCTGCACGGGATCGCGCTCGGCGACGCCGCCGACCACCTGCTCGACCCCGGCCCCGTCCGCCCCGCGGGCGTCTCCACCCAGCTCACCCTGGCCTCCGCCGAGGGGATGATCCGCACGATGGAGCGTGCCGGGCGCAGCCTCGAGCACGACTGGGGCTTCGAGACCCTGTCGGCGCTGCGCCGCTGGGCGCTGGCCCAGGGCATCGAGGGGATCACGCGCCCCCGCCCCGCCGGCACGAGCCTGCTCAACTCTCTTCCCGGGTATGCGGCTCGCCGGGGCAGCGCGCCCGCCACCGTGCGTGCGTTGCGGCACCACTCCTCCCCCGGGTCGTCGCTGCCGCCCAGCTTCGGCGCGCACGCCGTGGTCCGGACCCTTCCGTATGCGGTGCTGGTGGCCATGCACGGCCCGGACCTGGCCTGGCCGGCGATCGCCTCGGCCCGGTCGACCCACGCCCACCCGTTGATCCCGGCGACGGTCGTCGCCGCGGTGCGGTTCGGCAGCGCCCTGGCCCAGCACCCCGGCCACGCCGCCGCCGCGCTCCTGGACGAGGTCGAGCGTCTGCGCGGCGAGGAGGCCGAGGGCAGCGAGCTCGTGGCGACCCGCCTGGGCACGGCCGTCACCGCCGCGGCCACCACGCCCCAGGACCCCAAGGTGCTGGCCGGCCTGGTGCCGGACCGCTCGGCGCTGTCGGTGCTGACGGCGGCGGTCTACGTCGCGCTGTCCCACCCGGAGCCGGAGCGCTTCCCGCTCGCGATGGCGCTGGCGGCCTTCGCGCCGGACAAGACGTCGGTGTCGGCCCTCGCGGGCGGTCTGCTCGGGGCGATGCACGGCTCCACTCCCCTGCTGTCGTTCGGCGCGGCCCGGGGCGAGCTGGCGTGGGCCTGCGACGCGCTGGGCACCGACGTGGCGATGACCAGCATGCTGACCCCGCTCGGCCACGAGCCCGGCGGTGAGCCGTGGCTGCCGAGCTGGCCGGCGAGATACCCGATCTGACGAGTGACCACATACCGAAGGAGACTGGTGGCATGAACGATGAGCGGACCTGGGACTGGGACCTGCTGGAGCGCGCCGCGGCGCTGGCGATGCGGGAGCACCGCGGCGACCTGCGCAAGGGCAGCGCGACCCCGTATGTCTCGCACGTCTGGAGCGTCGCCGCGCTGGTGATGGAGCACGGCGGCGACAGCACGCAGGCGGCCGCGGCCCTGCTGCACGACGTGGCCGAGGACCACGGTGGCGAGGCGGCGCTGACGATGATCGCGGCCGAGTGCGGGCAGGAGGTCGTCGACCTGGTGCGTGCGCTGTCGGACTCGTTGGTCGAGGACCCCGACAACAAGCCGCCGTGGCGCGAGCGCAAGGAGGCCTACCTGGCGCACCTGCCCGAGGCCTGCGACCGGGTGCTGCTCATCTCGGCGGCCGACAAGCTGCACAACGTGCGCAGCATGCTCAAGGACCACGCCGAGCAGGGGCGGGCGCTGTGGGGGCGGTTCCGGACCAAGAGCGCGGCGGACCAGTTCTGGTACTACGAGGAGCTGGTCAGAGTGTTCGAGGCCAGCGGTGTGGCGCCGTTGATGATCGCCGAGATGCGGGCGACGCTGGAGCGGCTGCGGACCGCGGATGAGGAGGCTACCGAGCGATGAGGCCCGGCGTCGGAAGCGCTGGCCGTCGACACACATCGACGGTGGCAAACAGGCACGGCATGATTCGGCCCATGTGGAGTTCGATCATCGCCAGTCTTGCCACGCTGGCCGGCGCTGGCCTCGCGTTCTTCTTCCAGCGCGCCAACGACAAGCGCCGGGAGGAGGTCGAATCTCGGCAGCGCATGTGGGATCAGCGTCGCGATGCATTGCTCCAGCTCATCGCGGGACTCGTCGCCTTCCGCAAGGAGAACTACCAGAAGGAAAAGGCTGCCCTGTCGACGTCCCCGACACCCGCTCACGCCGAGTCCGTGCGTCTGGCGCGGGCCGCCGGGCGGGTGAACTACTACAGGGCCGCGCTGCTCTTCCCGGCTGGTTCCGCGATCCCGGCTCTCAGCAACACCGCTTACGAGAAGATCCGGGAGTTCTACACGGCCTCGAGCCTGGATGAGCTGGAGCGCCTGTCCGAGGAGGCCAAGCTGCTGGTCGATGAGCTCGTGACGCGTGGCCGCGACGAGCTGGGCACGGCAGCAGCTGACTAGCCCCTCGTCCCCAGACCGAACTGCTTGCGCGTCATCGCGTCGAACGTCTTCTTGGGCACGATCCGCCCCATGAGCATCGCCATCCGGGAGCCGCGGCCGACGGGATAGTGGGTGCGGGGCGAGGTCTCGGTCGCGGCGCGCACCACCGCGCGGGCCACGTCGTCGACCTCGCTCATCAGCGGGGTCTCGGCCGCCTTGGCGTGGTAGGCGGCCACCTCCTCCCCCATCCGCGCGTAAGGCGTCCCCGCCGTGCGCGAGACGAGTTCACCCAGCGCCCGCTCGTGCCAGTCGGTGCGCACCGGCCCGGGCTGGACGACCGCCACCTGGATCCCGAACGGGGCGACCTCGACACGCAGCGCGTCGGTGACAGCCTCGAGCGCGGCCTTCCCGGCGTGATACCACGCGCCCATCGGCGACGAGAACGCCGCCGCGACCGAAGAGACCATGACGATCCGCCCCGCCCCGGCCGCCCGCATGCCGGGGAGCACGCGCGCGGTCAGGTCGGCCAGGCCGACGAGGTTCACCTGGAGCTGGCGGGCCACCGACTCCGGCGAGGTGAGCTCGACGGGCGCGAACTCCCCATACCCCGCGCAGTTGATGAGGACGTCGACCCGACCGACGCGGGCGAGCAGGTCCTCCGCAGCCGCCGCGATCGAGGCCGAGTCGGCCAGGTCGAGGGCGAGCGGCTCGACACCGGCCGGGAGCCGGTCGAGGCGACGGGCGGCGCCGACGACCCTGTGGTGCGGGGCCAGCAGCTCGGCGACGCGGTGGCCGATGCCCGAGGAGGCACCGGTGATCAGGACTGTGGACATGACAAGACCCTCACTGTGAATGACATTAACTGACGACGCCTAAGCTACTGTGAATCACATGCACAGCAAAGGGGGGACAGCCCCCGAACCCGACGCGCTCCTCCAGCTCTGGGGGCTGGCCGACCTCGCGACCAAGGGGCCGCGTGCCCGTGCCGACATCCATGCGGTCGCGGCAGCCGGTGTCGCGGTGGCCGACCGGGAGGGCTTCGAGGCGGTCACCCTCGCCCGCGTCGCCGCCGAGCTGGGGCTGACCACGACCGCGCTCTACCGCTACGTCGACTCCAAGTCGACACTGGTCGAGTGCATGGTCGACGCCGCGCTGGGGCCGGCCCCGAGGCTGCGTGCACGGTCCGGACCACGTCGCCTCGAGTCGTGGGTCCGCGCGCTCTGGGCGAGGTATGAGGCGCACCCCTGGCTGGGCACGTTTCCGCTCGAGCGGCCGCCCCGCTCCCCCCACGCCCTGGCCTGGGTCGACCTGCTCGTGTCCGAGCTGAGCGACGCCGGAACCCCAGATCCGTTGGGTTCGGCGTTGGCCGTGGACGTCCTGGTGCGCGGCTATGCGGGACTGTCCAGGGTGGCAGCCCACGCAGCACCACCTTCGCCCGAACTGGGAGGCGAGATGGCTCGCCGCTACCCCTCCCTCCTGGGTGGGCCCGGCCGCGAGGGCGACGTGCTCGACGACCTGGTCAGGGCGGTCCACGCCGTGTCCGGCAGTGCCGGCGCCTGACGCATCTGCCAGCATCGGTGCATGTCCTGGACTCCTGGCCCGCTCGACCACGTGATCAACCTCGCCGTCCGCGGGGTCGGCCTGCTCCCGCCAGCAGTGCGGGCGCGGCTCGCTGGCGAGCCCCGCACCGTCGCCGGCCAGCGCCTCGACCCTGACGTCCAGTTGATCCTCAAGGCCCTCGGCTCGAGCGACACCTTCGAGAGCAAGCCCTTGGCCAAGGGGAGGGACGAGCTGGACGCAGAGGCCTACCACTTCGGTTCTCGTCCAAGGTGCGCGGTGTCCGACCTCGCGATCCCCACGCGTGAAGGTGCGGTGCTGGCGCGTCACTACCGACGGACTCCCGAGCCCGAGGGACGCGGCCTGGTCCTCTACCTCCACGGTGGCGGCTGGGTGCTCGGCGGGCTCCAGTCCGCCGATTCGGTGTGCCGGGTGATCGCCCGTCACACCGGTCTCGACGTCGTCCAGGTCGACTACCGATTGGCGCCGGAGCACCCCTTCCCGGCAGCGGTGGAGGACTCGATCGACGCCTTCCGCTGGCTGAGGGACCACGCGGAGCGGTTCGGGGGCCCTCCGGGTCGCGTCGCGGTGGCGGGTGAGAGCGCCGGGGGCAACCTGGCTGCCGTGGTGGCCCAGGAGACCAAGCACGACCCGGAGGGCGGTCCACAGTTCTCCTGCCCGATCTTCCCGGTGACCGACCTGTCGAAGAAGGCGCAGAGCTATCGCGATTTCTCGACCGGGTTCTTCCTCACCGAGGCCCAGACGGACTGGTACAAGGAGCGCTATCTGCCCACACCCGAGGATGCGCTCGACCCGAGGGTCAGTCCCTTGCTGGCCAAGGACCTCTCCAGCACCTGCCCCACGTGCGTGGTGCTCGCCGGCTGCGACCCGCTCCGCGACGAAGGGCGGGCGTATGCGGCACGCCTTGCCGAGGCTGGGGTCCCGACCGAGGTGCTGGAGTTCGAGGGCTTCATCCACGCCTTCATCAACGGGACGGCCCTGGGCCGTCCCGTGGTCGAGCGCGTCGCGCAGATCGCTGACCGGATCCTGGCGGGGATGAGCTAAGGCGCCTACCGGACCAGCTTCTTGAGGACCTCGTCACCACCCATGTGCCGGATGGCTTCGGCATCTCCGACGACCACAAGTTTGTCGGTCGCCCGGGACAGTCCCACGTAGAGCCGTTCCTTGGCTCGGTCCCGCGTGCCGTCCTCGTTCACCGCCAGGACGACGACCCGCCGTTCGAGGCCCTTGCTGCCCAGGACGTGGCCGTAGAACACGTCCGTGGACTCCCAGAACGTCCGCCAGTAGCCCTCCTCCCCCAGCTCGCCCTGCAGTCGACGCTGGTCCGGGTGGCGCGTGCCGGTCGTGATAAGAGCGATGTGCTCGGTCGGCCAGCCATCGTCCATGAGCTCGACGACCTTGCCCTCGGCGATAGAGAGGACCTCGTCAGGGCCCGCCTGGACGAACTCGACTACCGGACCATCGCCGCCCATGGGCCGCATCCGCATAGGAGTGAGACCAGAGAAGCTCTCGGCGATCTGCTTGGTGTTCCGGAGGTTGTGGTCCAGCACCAGAGGCACAAGCGCGACCGGTGGACGGCCGAACCGGGGGAACAGACGCTGGTTCTCGTCGGCGTAGACGTAGAGCCCACCTTCGTCGGGATCGCGCAGCGCCATCATGAGCGGGACCCACCAGTCCTCGGCGAAGTCCTGTGCCTCGTCGACGATGATCGCGTCGAACTTCTTGCCCTCGGGCAGTTCGGCGGCGACCTCGGCCATCTGGGCCGGCAGCACCTTTTCCCAGAAGTCGCTCTGGTCTCGGCCTGCCGTGATCTCCACGCCCCATTCCCGAGCCAGCTCCTCGAACCGGCCGAAGAAGGCCGGCTTCGACTTGCGCGGCAGCGACCCCAGCTCGCGCTTGAACCACTCGCCCAGGCCGATGGAGTAGCAGAGCAGCGCGACCCGCCTGGGCTTGATCTCCCCGTAACCACGGGTCAGCTGCTTCGCCTGCGCCATCGCGAGCACGGTCTTGCCGCTGCCGGCCCCACCTCGGACTTCGACCCTGTTGAGCAGGCGGGTCACCGACAGGATCATCGATTGTTCCTGAGTGAGTCGGTCGGCTCGTGCCTCGCGATCGTCGGCCTCGGCCATGACGTCGTGCCGCATGAGGTTGCGCCCGGTCAGGATCTCCGCGATCAACGTGCAGTCTTCCCGACTGGGTGCGCGGTAGTTCCGCTCGTGCGCGTCGGCCATGGCCCTCAGTCCTTTCACGAGGCTGTTCAGATCAGCTCGGCCATGGACCATGTCACGTGAGCACTCAGGGATGGAGAAGTCTTCTGGGACGGGACTGTATGGCGTGACGACCGTGTGCAACCATCTCACCCTGGTGCGGGATGAGTCGCGCCAACGCGGATCCTCCTGGACGTACCTGCGCAGCGCGTGCTTGACCCTGGCGGCCTGGCCTACAGGATCGATCTCTCGTGTCCTGCCCGCCCCTGCCTGTCGCCACCTACCGTTGCCGTCCACGGACACGCTGCCGCCCTTGACCTCGACCACGACGACTCCTGCCTCCGGCATCAAGACGATGACGTCGGCCTCGTGGTCCTGGTCCTCGTCGGTGAGGCGGACATTGGACAGCAGGTAGTCGCCGTCCCGCAACTGCCCTCCAAGCCGCTCCCAAACCTCTCTCTCGGTGTGGTTTGCGAAGGCTGGGTCGATGGGGACGAAGATGGCCAAGTCCGGACTCCTAGCTAGTGGTCAACTGACGTGAGTGAGCCAAACCGGCCTGCACGGGACTGGAGCCAGAAGCGCCCCAGCAGTAGGGCTAGCCCAGGGGTGCCGCATGGTCGAGCGCCTGACAAAGGCGGTGACAAACTCTTGGTGGGCTTCGAAGCTGAGGGGAGAACGGCCCGCGAAAGGCCGCGTCAGCGGGACGGTCAGTCCTCAGATTTGCGCCGGACCGTTGGCCGACTGGACGGGTTTGCCTTGGGCGCTCGAGCGCCGTCAGCATTGCCGTAGTAGAGGAATTCTTCGTCCGCCCTTACCTCATCATCGGAGACAACTCGGTCAGGCACAAGAAGAACGGCCTCAGCCCGCGCACCGCTCACATCAAAAGCCCCATCGAAATACCGATCCGTGAGATTGGCGAAGTACTCACAGGCGACTGAGTCCGAGTCGGCAGAGAACTGGATCATGGCGACGAAATTTCGAGACATAGTTATCCAAACTGTCAGCTGTCTTGACCGCTGTCGGGCACTTCAGCAACGTACCACACGCTCTAACTCATTTGGGTGCGCTGGTCCTCCCGAGTGGGACTGTCAGACAAACGGTGTTTCTGGCCCGACGCGCCGGCCCGGCTGGCGGGGAAGGTCATGTGATGACCGAGAAGATCACGAGCGTGAGCTCGATGCCGAAGAAGGTGACGAAGACGACCTCGCGGAGCAAGTCAGAGCAGGCTGCGGTCCGGGAGTTGGTCAAGGCCGCCCGGGCACGTGGTGAGGACCTGACCGGCCCGGACGGGCTGCTCAAGTCGATCACCGCCACGGTCCTGGAGACCGCGCTGGAGGAGGAGCTGACCGAGCACCTCGGTCACGCCAAGCACCAGGTGCCCACCGCCGAGAGCGGCAACATCCGCAACGGCACGCGGCCCAAGACCGTGCTCACCGACGCCGCCGGAGAGGTGACGATCGCGGTGCCGCGGGACCGGGCCGGCACCTTCGAGCCGGTCATCGTCAAGAAGCGCCAACGCCGCCTGACCGATGTGGACGCGGTCGCGATCAGCCTGTTCGCCAAGGGCCTGACCACCGGCGAGATCTCCGC